>SIBF01000062.1 GCA_009695275.1 Pedosphaera sp.
ACTGCGCTTGAGGCATAGCCCGATCTTTGTGCCCAATTTCATCTCAAGCAAGCCATCCGCTTCCAGCTCATCCCCCGCACCTCAGGCTCTTCCTTCTTCCACGAACCCCTTTCCTTTTCTCCCTACAAGTCAGGATTTCTGAGCCTTTCGCGGTGAGCCTCGCCGACGTGCTAGCGATTCACCAAGTTTGAATGGAAGGGCGACGAGGGGTGGGGACCGGCGCTCCGGCATCAGCGCGAATCAGCGTTTATCAGTGGTTCACCTCATGCCCTACGGTTTGATCGCCACTTTGAGCACACCGTCCGAGCGTTCGCCGAAGAGTTGGTAGGCTTGGGGAATCTCATCCAGCGAGAACCGGTGGGTGATGAGCGGGGTGGGATCGAACCGTCCGGATTGGACCAGCGTCAGCAGCCGCCGCATCCGCTCTTTGCCGCCGGGACAAAGCGTGGTGACGATGCGATGATCGCCGAGTCCGGCGGAAAAAGCGTCGTAGGGCATTTGCAGTTTGCCGGAATAAACGCCGAGGCTCGAAAGCGTGCCGCCCGGTCGCAGGCAACGCAGCGCGCTTTCAAAAGTCTGCTGCGTGCCCAGCGCTTCGATGGCGACATCCGCGCCGCCGCCGGTCAGACGTTTGATTTCGGCCAGCACATCCACGGCGCGGTAATCGAGCGTCACGTTCGCCCCCATGCGCCGCGCCATCGCGAGCCGGGTGTCGTCGCCATCGATGCCAATGATGAGCGAGGCACCCATCAGCTTCGCTCCGGCGGTGGCGCACAAACCAATCGGGCCTTGGGCGAAGATCACCACGGCATCTCCGAGGCGAACCGGGGCGGCTTCCGCACCGGAAAATCCGGTCGAGGCGATGTCGGAGAGCAGGACCACTTGCTCGTCCGTCAACTCATCAGGAATTTTGGCCAAGTTGGCTTGCGCGGAAGGCACCAGCAGGTATTCAGCCTGCGCGCCGTTGATGGTATTCCCAAAGCGCCATCCGCCGAGGGCTTCGTAGTCACCGCCGTGTCCGCATTGAGAGAGGTGACCGGAAAGACAAGCCCGGCACTGGCCGCACGGGGTGATGGCCCCGACCAGCACGCGGTCGCCAATCTCGTATCCGTTGACGCCGGGCCCAAGTTCCTCGATGACGCCCACCGGTTCGTGTCCGATGACCAAGCCCGTCCTTACCGGATACTCCCCGCGCACAATGTGGAGGTCGGTGCCGCAAATCGTGGTGAGAGTGATACGAATGACCGCCTCACCAAACCCGGCGTGCGGGAGCGGAACCTCTTCGATTGCGATGTCGTTCACTGCTCGAAAAATGGTTGCTCTCATCTTTTTCATATTAGTTTTCTTTTTTCATTTCCTGACAATGTTTCGATATCTTATTGCTCAATCCTCAGGTGGGCACACGACCAAAAGTGGACGTTTGTTGCACTTCATCACGTCGCGGGCAACCGAGACCAGAATCGCTTTGGACAAGCCATGAGCGCCCATGCGAGCCGATGCTAATCAGATTCGCGCTGAATCGTTCCGCCTCCTGGCAAATCGCCTTCGCGACATCACGATGTTCGACGACCTCAACTTCGGTTGCGATGCCGCGCAAATCAGCTTGAGGCGGGATGGACGATCGAAGTTTCCTGAGCGAATCGTCGGGGGGTTGCAGCAGTGCCTTCAGTTCCACCACGCTCGGCACCTCGCCCCTCATCTGCCCCTTGCCGTCCACGAACAGCGTGGGAGTCCGCATCACGCCGAACGACATGATGCGGTTCAGGTCGGTGACCTTTTCCAGTTCGTAGGGCAGGCCGAGCGCTTGCGCGGCTTGCTCCATAGCAGTAGTCAGCGCGTGGCATTTCGCGCAGCCGGTGTCGGGGATTTGGAGCTTCATAAGTCTCCTGAATTCATCTCGTCATTTCCCGTTGTTGGTTTGCAGCGCCTCGATGCATTTGAAGAAGTTCAGCACGCACGGCACGCGCAGCCGGTAAAAGACCTGCAAACCGCGCTTCTCGTCCTCCAGAACGCCCGCGCTTCTGAGCACGCTCAAATGCCGCGACACGGTCGGCATCTTCGCATCGATCCGGTCGGTCAGTTCGCGCACGCAGCGTTCGCCACGCGACAGTTCGCCCACGATGAAAAGCCGGGTGGAATGCGCGAGCGCCTTGATGATCCGGGCCTGTGTCTTGTATCCGGCTTGTGTGGCAGCAGTCATATTCGCTGCTTACCTATTTAGCTAGGTCGCTAAGTGATGCTCGCTGGAATTTGTCCGATTCGAACTACGGGTTGCCGGGAGAAATTGAGGAAGGCCAATGGCTGCGGGGGAGGCTGCGACCAATCTTCACTTCGGCGGAAAAACTCCGTCGCGAAGCACCGCAAATGGCGCCTGACTGCCGTGCCTTTTCAATAGACTCGATTTCCGGTGAGGACTGCCGGCCGTGGGGGCTGGCTAACCGCAGGTCTGACCGGGACCACAGCCACAGCCGCCCGAGGCTGAGCCGCCGCTGGTGGATTTCGACGTCATCAGCCTTCAGCCACCGAGGATGGCACGCCGGATTGGATCACCTGTCTCGGGATGTTTCGTGAGCGAAGCGTCGTTCTTGCTTTGCTGGATTTCGCAGCGCTTCACTTCATCACCCTCGTGGGCGGGAATGGTTTCGTAGAGGTAGGTCATGGTGTGTTGACTTCGATTAGGTGTTGGCTGAAGCGTTCAACGACCGCTGATACCAGCCGCGCGAGGCATTGCAGACACGGCAGACAGAAAGCATCACGGGCACTTCCACGAGGACGCCGACGACGGTGGCGAGCGCGGCGGGACTGGTGGGGCCGAAGAGGGTGATGGCTACTGCGACGGCAAGTTCGAAGAAGTTGCTCGCGCCAATGAGCGCGCCGGGCGAGGCGACGTTGTGCGGCACTTTGAACAGGCGCATCAGGCCGTAGGTGAGGCCGGAGTTGAAATAGACCTGAATGAGAATCGGCACGGCAAGGAGTAGCACCGCCGTCCAGTTCTTCACGATGTTCTCCGCCTGAAAGGCAAAGATGAGCACGAGCGTGGCGAGCAGGGCCACAATGGTCAGCGGTCGGAACTTAGGCAGGAACCGTTGCTCAAACCAGTCCGCGCCGCGACTGCGGATGAGTGTGGCACGGCTCATCCAGCCGGCCATCAGCGGGATGACGATGAAGACCACGACGGAGGTCACCAGCACGCCGCCGGGCACGGTCACGCCGCTAATGCCAACAAGAAACGCCACAAGGGGCGCGAAGGCGAAGACCATGATGAGGTCATTGATGGCCACCTGCGCCAGTGTGTAGGGGCCATCGCCGTCGGTGAGGTAGCTCCACACAAAGACCATCGCCGTGCAGGGCGCGGCGGCGAGGATGATGAGGCCGGCGGTGTAGTTTTTCGCCGTCCCGGGTTCGATCCAGCCCAGCACCGAACCGAAAAGCCATTGCATGAATACCCAGCCAAGCAGTGCCATGCTGAAAGGTTTCACCAGCCAGTTCACAAACAGCGTGACCAGCAGGCCCCTGGGTTTTTTCGCCACGCCGCGCAGACCGCCGAAGTCGATCTTCAGCATCATCGGGTAAATCATCAGCCAGATGAGCACGGCGATGATGACGTTGACGTGAGAGTCCTGCCCGAACTCCCAGTGTGCGAGCCGAGTGGTGAGCTCTGGGAGCAGTTTGCCGAGGGCGAGTCCCCCCACCATGCAGAGGAGGACCCAGAGGGAAAGATTGCGCTCGAAGAAATGGAGGCGCTTCGGGGTGCCGGTGGCGGTGCTCATGATGCAAATGTCGACGGAGTGGAAACGTGTCGTTTGCTGAATGGAGGAGCTTCAACTGAGGCAATGCGAGCCTGGCCATGCTCGGATCGTAGCAGGCGTGAAACTTGCATGGTTTTCTTGGCGGTAAAGGCTGGAATTATTTCGTGGCCTTGAGTTGATCGCGACGACCCTCGGCGTAGGCGGTGAACACGCGGCGGATTTCGTCCCGCACCCGGCGGAACACGGCGAGCTTTTCCATGTCAGTCCCAACGGCGTGGGCCGGATCATCGAAGCCCCAGTGATGCCGGTTCAACTGGCCGGGGAACATCGGGCACGCCTGGTCGGCATTGCCGCAGACCGTGATGACCGTCTCGATGTTCTGCTGGAAAAAGTCATTCATGTGCTTCGAGCGATGGGCCGAGATGTCGATGCCGATCTCCTTCATCACCTGGATGCCAAGCGGATGCACATAGCCCGCGGGCTTCGAACCGGCGCTGTGAACATCGAGAATGTCTCCCGCGACGGCGAGCAGGATGCCTTCGGCCAGATGGCTCCGGCACGAGTTGCCGGTGCAGAGAATGAGAATGGAAGGTTTCACTTTCGGCATTGGCGTTTGCATAAATCAGCGGGGTCTTGCTTGAGAATCTTCTTGAGCTGTTGGTTGTCTTTCAAAACGTGCGGGTTGTCGGCGAGAGCTTTCTCGACCCAATCCAGGGCCTCACGCACCACCACCGGTGCGTTCCTGCCCGGCAGTTTGTAGTAAATCCAGCGCCCATCCTTGCGCGATTCCACCAGTCCCGCCTGAAACAGAATGGACAGGTGCTTGGAGACGGTGGAAGGGGCGAGGCCGAACAGCTCGGTGATCTGGCAGACGCACAGCTCACCCTTTCGCAAGGCCAGCAGCGTGCGCACACGGTTCTCGTCCGCCAGGGCCTTGGTGATGTTCATGAATTCGCGCATGATCCGTTTCCTTATTTCGCCAAACAACGAAATAGGAATAATGCAGCGCACAGTCCTCGTCAAGGTGGGAGATCAAGCGATCGCTGTGCAAACGCCCACCCGGGAAGCCGAGCATGGTGGTGGCCACCGAGGCAGAGGGGGGATACGCTGGAAGAAGTGGTGTTGGTGTCATAAAATGCCGCGTCATTCAATGAAACGCCGCGCGCCCAGACGATCGACCAACGGCCCTACCTCTCCTCACGCTCCTCACGCCCATCCGGCCAACCAATGCCGCGCAATCGTGCCGGTGGATGGCAAGGCCATCCGGAAGAAATCAAGAAAGACTGCCGTTGCAAATTTCCCTTGAGTGGTCCGTTGCCGGCCGCGATAACTTCCCGTCCCATGAATGTGCTCGATGAATTTCGCTGGCGCGGCCTTGTGGCTGACTGCACGGACGCTGCTGAGTTGGATAAACTGACGGGCAAACCGATCACGCTCTACGCCGGCTTTGACCCGACGGCCGACAGCCTGCACGTTGGCAATCTCGTGCCGCTCCTTGGACTGCGACGGTTCCAACTCCTGGGCCATCATCCGATTGCCGTGGCCGGTGGCGCGACAGGTTCGATCGGCGATCCAAGTGGAAAAAGCGCCGAACGCCAGTTGCTCACAAGAGAAACGCTGTCCACCAACATCGCCAGCGTCAAGGAGCAGCTTGCCCGATTCCTCGATTTCGACACGACCACGAATCCAGCCCGGCTGGTGGATAATGACTCATGGACTTCGGGTGTCAGCTTCCTGGAATTCCTGCGCGACATCGGAAAGCACTTTTCGGTGAATCAGATGGTTGCCAAGGAAAGTATCCGCGCACGGATGGAGGATCGCGAAGTGGGGATCAGCTACACTGAATTCAGCTACATGCTGCTTCAGGCTTTCGACTTTTACGTGCTGCGCCGGGATCTGAATTGTGACCTCCAGATCGGCGGCAGCGATCAATGGGGAAACATCACCGCCGGAATCGATCTGTGTCGGAAGAAACTTTCAGTGCCGGTTTACGGAATGACGATGCCGCTCATCACGAACGCGGATGGAACGAAGTTCGGCAAGACGGAGAAAGGAGCAGTGTGGCTCGATTCGAAAAGAACGAGCACCTATCGCTTCTACCAGTTCTGGATACGGACCGATGACCGCGATGTCATCCGCTACTTGAAATACTTCACGTTTTTTTCCCAGGACCGCATCGCCGAGTTGGAGCAGCTTCACGGCAGCAAACCCGAGGCGCGCGAAGCACACAAAGCGCTTGCCAAAGCCGTGACTGACCTGGTCCACGGGGAAAGCACCACCACCGAGGCCATGCGGGCCAGCGAGATTCTTTTTGGCGGCGGGCTTGAAGGGATCTCAGAAACAACTTTTGGGGATATCGCCGGTGAAGTGCCCTCCAAGCAAATTGAGCGCACCAAGCTGGAAGATGCCGGCATGCTCCTTGTTGATCTGCTTGTCCACTCGGGCTTGTGCCCCAGCAAGGGCCAGGCTCGAAAGGACATCGAAGGCGGCGGCATCTACGTTAACAATGTCCGCGAAAGTTCCGCCACGCGCGCGGTCTTTGCGAACAACCTTCTCTTTGGCAAACATCTCCTGCTTCGCAAAGGAAAACGAAACTACGTTGTGGTAACGGCGAGATAACCCGCCTGAATCCGGGAGGTCGCTGGCAGATTAGACCGTGCCTATCCGGTTAGTTGCCAAAGAGTCGTTGGAGCGCGGCTGTGGTGAAACCCAGCCGCAGAAACTACCGGCCTGCTGCGGCTGGTGCCGCGCAACAGCCACGCTCCTTCGGAATCGGCAACTAACCGGACAGGCGTGGATCAAACTTTATCGCACCACGTGAACAAAATCCTCCTGTGGCGTATGAAGCGGCGTGAACCTTGACGCCCGTCCACATTTAGCGGAAGACTGCCGGCCATGTACCGTATCGTAGGCGTTGATCAGAGAGAGTACGGCCCCGTGGATGCCGTTGAAGTGCGGCAATGGATCAAGGATGGGCGGGCAAACGCGCGAACGATTGCCAGATGCGAGGATGGGGCGTGGAAGCCGCTCGGGACCTTCCCGGAGTTCGCCGATGTCCTGCCATCCAGCTCCACGACTGGGACAGGCGCGCCACCTCCGTTCGGCAGTTCAAGCTACATGACGACTGCTTCATCGGGTCCACGTGCGCATCCCCTGGCTATCACGAGTCTGGTGCTTGGATGCCTGGGGATGATTCCTTGTTGTTGTGTGGGGCCGTTGTTGGGAATCGTAGGGGCAATACTGGGCGTGATTTCTCTGGTGCAGATCGGGCAGGAGCCGGATCGCTGGACAGGCAAGGGTCTCGCCATCGCGGGCATCGTGCTCTCGGTTCTCAGCTTTGGTGTTTTTGCGTTGTTCCTGCTATTGAGCAAAGGTTCGCCGTTCAATCACGGAATGTTTCGTCTGTTGTAACCGGACTCGTGCATGCTTCTGATTCTGTTTCCGTTCCAGCCCGCGAACCTCCAGGTAGGGCTGGCTGTCCTCAGCCCGCCGCGAATGTCGAACGGGCTCCCGCTTTCCCACCGACACCCCTGCCCGGTGAGGACTCCGCGCCGTCCCTCGTGGCGGTTCAGAAGCTAACGGAGCAATTTGAATCGGGGGATTCTTCCTTGCCGCCGTTGTTGTTGTCGGAGGGGAACGCGACGGGAATTACGGTCATGAGTTTATTGAGATCAGTTCGTGTCCCGCTACTCGTTCTCCTTGGATGCCTTGGGGCCAGCGGCATCGCCAGAGTGGCCATCGATGGACATTGGCCACTGCCGCGCTGTGCTTTCCACGCCGTGACTGGCCTGCCGTGTTTCACCTGCGGCAGCACTCGCGCGCTCGCGGCTTTGGGGCGGCTCGATTTCACCGCGGCTCTGACGCTGAATCCACTTGTGACTCTGCTGGTTCTCGCCGCGCCGGTCTGGCCAATCCTTGCCGCTTCAAATTTGCACGGTCGTCTCCCTGGCCGGTGGAAACTTTGGCTGTGTTTGCTAGTCGCCAGTGTTATTGCGAACTGGTTTTACCTTGTGCGGACGTTACCCCGGTAGCTCCTTGCGGTAATCCCTTGGCAAAAGCCTTTGCGCTTGGCACCACTGTCACATGGCAAAACTTTCTCCAACCCAGATCAAAGCTTCGATGTCGCTCGTCCCCTCGTGGCGCCGCCGTGGGGCAATCATCCAGCGGACTTACGAGTTCAAGGATTTTCCAGCCGCGATAAAATTCGTTAACGCAGTGGCCCGGATTGCGGAAAAAGCATGGCATCATCCCGACATTGATATCCGGGGGAACCGCGTGACGCTGGCATTGACCACACATGACGCGGGAGGCCTTACTCGAAAGGATTTCGAACTCGCCGCAAGTTTCGATGCGGTGATTGCGCCCAAGCGGAAAGTTCCTCGCGCAAAGGTAGTCGGAGCTCCGACAGTAAACGAAGATGATTGCCCGTTCTAAGCGAGCTTGATGGATGAATGAGGCATTGAAGCTTTTCCACAAGGCATTCCATCGCCCACCCAGCCACTGTGTCCTGGCTCCGGGCCGCATCGAGCTGCTGGGTAATCACACGGACTACAATGACGGACTCGTCATGGCGATGGCTGTGGATCGCCACATCCTCATGGCCGGTTCTCCACGAAACGATGGCAAGATCGAACTCGTCTCCTCGGCATTCGCAGGACGCGAGATGTTCTACGCGGATAGAATCGAAAAAACTCCCGCTGCTCCGTGGGCGGATTATGTGAAGGGAGTCCTGTTACAGCTCCGCCTTCGAGGTGTTCATTTCACCGGTTTCAACGCCGCCATTCACGGCACGCTCCCGTTGGGCGCGGGGATGAGCAGCTCCGCGGCGCTTGAAGTGGCCACGGCACTCCTCCTGCGGAAACTCTTCCCATACGCCTTGAGTGAAACCGGCCTGCTCGCGGCACCACGACGTGATGCCCGTGGTGAACTGCCAGACGTCGGGAAAGCAGAGAAACTCGCGTTCGCCAGATTGTGCCTGACTGCCGAGAGCGCGTTCGTAGGAGCCAATGTCGGCATGCTCGATTACCTTTCCAGTCTCTTCGGGAAGGCGGGTCATGTTATTCAGATCGACTGCCAGCACTTCACCGTGACTCACGGTCCAGTGTCGGCGAAAGTGTCGTTTGTCGTGTGCAATTCGGGAGTCAGGCACGACCTGACAGACGGCGCTTACAACAAACTCCGCAACCATTGCGAGTCCGCAGCGAGAACCTTGAGAGTCCCTTCGCTTCGTTCCATCACGGCTCAAATGCTCGAACTGCGGAAGTCGCAGCTTGCCATGCGCGATTACGAGTGCGCCCGTCACGTCATTGACGAGAACAGGCGTGTCATCGCCGGTGAACGGGCATTGCGCGCGGACGACATGGAGCAGTTGGGGCAACTTCTTTATGAAAGCCACGCCAGCTCTCGATACATTTTGAAAAACAGTTGCCCGGAGCTGGATCTGCTTGTGGATCTGGCAAGAGCCCGGCCCGAGTGCCTGGGCGCAAGACTGACGGGCGGTGGATTCGGCGGCGCGACAATCAACCTCGTGCGCTCCGATCTCGTGAAACCCTTCATCGACGCCATGAAACGCGGCTACGAAGCCGCCACCGGACACATGATTGAGCCGATGGTGTGCCGGGCTGTCGATGGTGCATGGTGAGTGTCATCGGGGTAAGGCCCTCCACCGGAAGAATTCTGTAACCTCGCCAGACTGATTCGGTGTATTGATTACCACCGATGACGCGGCGAATTCTGATGGCGATAGCGCTTGCCGAGACTTGGAGACGACCGATGTGGCAGCAATGTCTGGCACTCCTGTTCCTGGCGTGCTTCCTGACATCGTGCGGTCACAAGCCCGTGCAGGGCGTACCCGGCCCTCCTGGGACATGGGTCAAATTGAAGGACTGCCGACTCGCGCCCAGCGCATCCAACGATGGCGACAGTTTTCATGTGATTCACGATGGTCAGAAGTTCATCTTTCGGCTGTATTTTGCCGACGCTCCCGAAACCGATGAAAGTGTTCAGGACCGCGTGAAGGAACAATGCCGCTACTTCGGGGTCACACGAGAACAGCTTCGCAAAGCGGGGCTCGAGGCCAAGAATCAAACCACTGAATTGCTCCGCAAGCCTTTCATTGTCACTACACGATCCCAGGACGCGATGGGGAGAAGCCAGCGATTCTACGCCGTTGTGTCGATTGGTAACGATGATCTGGCGGAAACCCTGGTGGCTCGTGGCCTCGCCAGGGCCAAGGGAACGCTCGCCAATCTGCCGGACGGAGAGCCCGCGAAGGAACGAATGAAGCGCCTCAAAAAGCTCGAAGCTGAAGCGAAAGAGAATGGCGCTGGGATTTGGTCGCAGTCAAAGAAGGTTGAGAAGCCAGGATGGTGGCAGAGAGTCCGCTCGTGGTTCCTTCGCTGAAACTCCAACGGGACGGACAATGCTCAGAATCGCCAGCTATTCGCGCGTGACCTCATTTCCAACACCCTTGGGCAAGTCGTCCTCCAATTGTTCGGCTACTGCACTCAGGATTATACACGGACTTCCGCGCCATTTCTCGCTAGCGCACTTCGCGAGCTTTGCTAATGTCGCCCCCGTTCCACCAATCGTCATATTATGAAAACCAAACTTTCCCCTTCGCGTCGCCCGACTGCTTCAAAAACCAGGAATGGCAATGGGTCCTGGATTTCCGGGACGCGCCGGATGTTGATCAACGGCAAGTGGGTTCTGGCCAGCTCGGGCGAAACCTTTTCCACATTCAATCCCGCCACGGCTGAGGTGATTTGCCAGGTGGCGGCGGGCGACAAGACAGACATCGACGCGGCAGTGAAAGCGGCGCGTGCCGCCTTCGAGGATGGTCCCTGGCGCCGCATGACGCCATCGGAGCGCGGTAAACTGATTTGGAAGCTGGCCGATCTTCTCGAACGTCAGCTCGAAGAATTCGCCCAACTCGAATCGCTCGACAACGGAAAGCCGCTTGCGGTCGCCCGAGTGGCCGACATACCACTCGCGGTGGACCTGTTCCGCTACATGGCGGGGTGGGCGACGAAGGTGGTGGGGCACACCATTCCGATCTCCGTGCCTTATGCGCCCGGCGCAAAGTTCTTTGCCTACACACAACGCGAACCCATTGGTGTCGTCGGCCAGATCATCCCGTGGAACTTTCCGCTTTTGATGGCCGCGTGGAAACTGGGACCCGCGCTCGCCACCGGATGCACGGTCGTCTTGAAACCCGCCGAGCAAACGCCACTCACCGCGCTCCGACTCGGGGAATTGATCCAGGAGGCCGGCTTCCCGGATGGCGTGGTGAACATCGTCACGGGATTTGGCGAAACGGCTGGCGCGGCGCTGGCCGCACATCCGGGCATCGACAAGGTTGCCTTTACCGGCTCGACCGAAGTGGGCAAGTTGATCGTTCGCGCCGCATCAAACGATTTGAAGAAAGTGTCGCTCGAACTCGGAGGCAAATCGCCGAACATCATTTTCGATGATGCGGATTTGGAGATGGCGATTCCCGGAGCGGCGAACGCGATCTTCTTCAATCATGGTCAGTGCTGCTGCGCGGGTTCGAGGCTCTACGTTCACAAGAAGCACTTCGATAAAGTCGTCGATGGTGTCGCGGCGGCGGCGAAGAAGATCAAGGTCGGGCCGGGACATGCCGCTGATACCGAGATGGGTCCGCTCGTTTCAGAAGAGCAGCTCAATCGTGTGATGGGCTACCTCAAATCGGGCGTTCTCGACGGTGCGGAAACCGTTGTGGGCGGCAACCGGCATGGCGATCGTGGCTACTTCGTGAAGCCGACCGTTCTCGTGAACACCAAACCGGGCATGAAGGTGGTGGACGAGGAGATTTTCGGGCCGGTGGTCTGCGCAGTGCCGTTCAAGGATGTCAACGAGGTGCTGTCCGTGGCGAACAACAACAACTACGGCCTCGCCGCCGCTGTCTGGACGCGCGATGTGTCGCGTGCCCACCGGCTGGCTTCTGAACTGCGCGCCGGAACGGTGTGGGTGAATTGCTACAACATCTTTGATTCCGCGCTGCCGTTCGGTGGCTACAAGCAGTCCGGCTGGGGCCGGGAAATGGGCTCCGAAGCGCTTGAACTTTACACTGAAACCAAGGCGGTTTGCGTGCAGTTGTGAAATGAATGTTCGCTGGTCAAAGCTGATAATCGTCTGCTGCCTGTGTGCCAGCACTTGTGCCGCCGAGTCAGTTGAACTCACCGTCCTGACCGTCGATCAAGCGAATGGGCAGGCAATGCCGGCGCGAGTTCACCTGGCTGACGCGAACAAGAAGCCGATCCGGCCTCCCGGGTTGCCCTTCTGGCGCGATCATTTCTCGAGCGCGGGCCAGGCGGAGATCTTGGTCGAGCCGGGAAGATATTCCGTCACCATCGAGCGTGGACCCGAATGGTCGGCAGCGTCATCGCCAGTGGACATTCCCGCTGGAGTCACACGAACGAACCTCACCTTCGCCTTGCGACGGCTGGTCAACCTTGCAAGCGAAGGGTGGTGGTCCGGCGAGACGCACGTCCACCGTTCAGTGGCGGACGCCGAACTCTTGCTGCGTTCCGAGGATCTGCACATCGCGCAGGTCATCACATGGTGGAACAAGGTGAACCCATGGTCCAACCAGCCACTTCCGGCGGTCCTGCCCGCGAGAGTGGATGGAAACCGTTTCTTTCATTCCCTTGCCGGTGAGGACGAGCGCGATGGCGGCGCATTGCTCCTGTTCAATCTCGGTGCGCCCCTGGACATTGTGGCTGGTGAGAAGCACTTTCCTTCCTCACTCAAGTATGCCCGGCTTGCGCGAGAGCGCGGCGCATGGATCGATATTGAAAAGCCCTTCTGGTGGGACACGCCCATGTGGATCGCGAATGGCGTCGGAGATTCTGTCGGGCTGGCGAACAACCACATGTATCGTGATGGCGTTTACGAAAACGAAGCCTGGGGAAAGCCCCGCGACCGCGCACGACATCCCGGCGTTCTCGGCAACGGCAACTGGACACAAGAGATCTACTACCATCTGTTGAATTGCGGTATTCGCATTCCGCCCTCGGCTGGAAGCGCCAGCGGAGTGTTGCCGAACCCGGTGGGTTACAATCGAGCCTACGTGCATCTCGATGGCGAGTTGACCTGGGAGAAATGGTGGGCAGGTCTGCGCGCAGGTCGGGTCTTCGTGTCCAACGGTCCTTTGCTGCGCTGCCAGGCCAATGGTGAATGGCCCGGCACCATCCTCCGCAGCACCGCGCCGCTGACAATCAAGCTCGATGGCCTCGTGGATTCGCGCGAACCCGTGCGCGTTGTGGAACTTGTCCGTCCCGGTGTGGTTGAGAAGATAACATTACCGACAACATTCACGTTGAAAGAAAGCGGCTGGTTTCTCGTTCGCGCGCTCGGGACGGCGACGAACACGTTTCGCTTCGCCTCGACTGCGCCGTGGTATGTCGAGATTGGCGGCCAGCCGATGAAACCACGGCGCGAGTCGGCTCAATTTTTTGTGGACTGGTGCCGCGAGCGAATCGCCAATCTGGAGAAGCTGACGAATCTGACGCCAACGCAGCGCGCTGAAGTCCTGGAACCCTGGCGCAGCGCGGCAGAGTTCTGGAGCAAAAAGCTCGTAGAAGTGCGGTGAGCGCCTCTCTTCATGTGAATGTGGTGGCGGGCAGGCATGGAGTTGAAGGTAAGATGGACCTGGATGCTGGCCTCGGCCGCTTTGTTCTGACCTTGTGATCTGCGATGAAACCACCAATCACGAGAGTCCATGAGAATTACCGTGGGCTTGAGAGCGCCTTGATTTCCGCTTCCTTCAGCAAGAATTCGCGGCGCTTTCTCAGGTTCTCCTTGAGAGAAGCGACATTCCCTTCAAAGCGTTTCATGGCGTCGGCGGGCTCTTCTTGAATGGCTGCGGCGCGAATCGGAATTTCGGCGCGGAGTTTCGAGGCGAGTTCATCGATGACAGGGTACATGACTTCCGGCGTGTAATGTTTCTCCAGGATTTCCCGCGTGCGTTTCAGGAAGCGCTTGCGGAACTCGGCGTTGGCCAGGAGCGGTTTTGAGAAGAATCCGCCCGGCCGCCACCAACTTTCCGGATTGAATCGCGCGGGCCCGCCGCCTGGAGGTAGATCGCCCTCCATGCCGAACGTGATCGGCATGTCAAAAAACACTTCGCCCGGTTTGATGGAATCGTAAAAACCCCAGGTCTTGTCCTGATCCCATGGATACATCTGCCATTTGCCTGTGCCCTTTTTGTCGTGATACGCAAAGTAATTGTTGAAATAACCATCCCAGTGCGAGAGGCACATGTTCACCGCGAAGTAGTTGATCAGCTCATCAACGTCGAAGTTCTTCTCGATGACAGCCCACTGCCCGGCGCCCTTGGAGCTGTTGAGCTGGTCGATAAGGTCGATTAACGCCGCGTGGCCCGTCCCGGGGTTGGTTTGCTTCTCGTGCTGGCCTTCGATGTTGCGGCCGTACCAGATGAGTTTGTAGAGATCACCGTCGGGATTGAGTTTGTTCCGGCGCAAAAAAGCCCGGTTTACCTGCTCAAAAAGGAGGTGATAGCCGATCGGCTGACCATCGAGGCTTAGCCGCACGAAATCCGTCACACAGGCCGGAGCGCCAACCCGGCGATAGAAATCAAATGCCAAAGGTTCAGCCATGACGAAGCGGTCGTTGTATTCGAAAATGACGTTGACCGTGTTCATCCCTCGCAAGGTATGGTCATTGTGCAGCCGGACTTTGTAACCGGCGCTGCGCTCGGTGATGCTCACGAAATCGAAGACCTCCGCCTTCTTTGTTTGCGGATCGACGAGGATGAAAGCTGAACGGCCACGCGGAGGCACCGGGCGGGTCTCGGTCAGTTTGGGGCGGATGAAAGAGCCGTGATCCCTCTGCCATTGTTGGAGGAAACGTGCCTGGCGGAAATTCAACACGTCTCGCAAATCATCGCTCATTTGCTTCTCCACCTTGCCAAGGTCGGACTGAAGCTCACCGAAGTCGCCCTCGCCGCGCATGAGCTTTGCAAACGCCGGGATCCGGGCGCTTCTTCCATCAAGCGCTTTCTTGAGGACAGACCGGAAGGACTGCAACTGCGAATCGCTCAGCTCAAATCGGGAGTTCAAGGCCAGCCAGCCACCCTCGATCTTCACGAAGGTCTTCAGGAAGCCCTCTGGGTTTTGCTCAGATGGTGTAAGCCGTTCTTTGTACCATTTCGCGAACGTTTTCTCTTGATCGCCAGCCAGCACTGCTCGCATGTCCTTCAAAAACTCCTGCTGGAATGTCGAGAGTCGTGCCGGAAGTTTAGCCTCCGTGGTCTCGAAATCACTATTGCTCATCGATTCCTCGAATAGCTTTTGCCGCTCAGATTCTCTTGCGATGAAAATCTTTCTAAGCGCCAAATAAGTGGTCTGGTCAATGGGTTGGTTTACCGTGAGTTCCAACCAGGGGCTGGCAAGGTCCGCGCCGGCCTGAAGCATTTGCTCGATTTCCTGACGCTTCGGACTGCCAAAAGGATCATTGCCACCGCGGCGGGCACGCTGACGATAGCGAGCGGCCTCCACAACATCCCGCGGATCGGTGTTGATGACATGGGCCAGGGCAATCTTCGCCAGCGCGGGATTCGCCTGAACGTAGAACGAAAACGCGGGACGGAGATCGGTCGGCGCGGGGTGGAACCGTTCAGTCCGTTGAGCATCCACCGCATGAATTCTGAAACGAACCAACGTTCCGGCAGCCTGTCCTGGCATCTCGCCGGTGAATTGCTTTCCGCCGTCTGGCTTCATTGCCACAATTTTCTCCTCGGACACACTGCCGGGTTGGACGATTTGGTAACCCAGTTCCACCGCGCGAACGCCATCAGCATCTTCCACCGAGGCTCGAACGTTGATTCGTTCTCCAGGCGCGGGCGGATCGGGCAAATAGGTCACGCCAGAAATGACTGGTGGAAGGTTTTCGGAAAAAGCGTGGTTACGCTGGCCTGGGGAACCAGCCGGAAGCATTTCGTCGGATGGCAATGGCGATGCAGTCCAGTTCGATGGAAGAGTCCCGTCTGCTTCAGGGGTGATTCTCTCCAAGGATGATGAATGTCCATCGGCCGAAATTGGCCAGGGGGTCTTGTTCGCAAATTGCACCCGATCCACTGACCTGCTCACCGCGTCGAGCAATTCAATGGTTGCGCCGCTGTGCTTTAAGGATTTTTTGAACTCGCCGCCGACCGGCACGCTGTAGAATTCCTTGAACAATTTCGCGTCGCGGCAGATTACCAGAAACCCCCGGGCGGCGATTGAACTCTTCGGAGGGAAGGCGAATTCCAGACCCCGGTTCAGGCGCCAGCTCGAAATATCGACCGGCTTGTCGCCGGTGTTATGGAGTTCGACCCATTGCAGGTTTGGAATGTCGTTCGGGGCGTTGTAGAAAATCTCGTTGATGACCACACCGGCGTGCGAAGTTGCGCAGCCAGCAAAGACAATAAAGCAGGCAAGCAAGTTGAGCATCTTCATAAATGGCGAATTCTGGTTTTGTGTTTGAACTGGAGAACAATACTGAAAAAACTAGCTCTTTCTGCTGTCGCAAGTCCATCGGTATCGATGGTGAGGAGGTTGTTCGACCGAAACCATGCCGCAGGAGCCCGTGATCCATTCGGGAAAGAACGCGTCGGTTCATCTCATTGGGTTGATGACACGAAAAGCCGCCTTCACATCAAGAATGTCCTGCGCATGCGCGCCACGTTCAGATGAGGGTGATTCGATTTCGCAATGTGTTTACCATTGACGGTCAGCAGGCATTCGATTCAATCATTCCGTTGACCCGGCAAAACTCGATTATGAATCTTCTTAAAACCATTTCCGTTGCCACGGCTCTCGCTGCGGTGATGTTCGTTTGCGCCACTCCCGTTTCCGCCGCTGACGAACCACTGATCATCGGTGTGCAAACGTGGACCCTCCGCAATCTCAACTTTGACCAGATGGTCGAGTTCAGCACGAAGCACAAGATCAAGTACCTGGAATTGATCCCGGGGCACATCGACCCGAAATCGACCATGGAGGATTTGAAGAAGAAGAAGGCCATCTTCGAGAAAAATGGTCTTGTGCCTTACAGCTTCGGGGTTGCCGGAACCTCGTTGAACAAAGAGGAAAACCGCAAGCTCTTCGACTTCGCCAAGTTCATGGGAATGAAACTTCTCGTCGTGGAACCGAATGACTTCAGGATTTTCGACAGCCTGGAGGAACTGGTCAAAGAGTACGACATCAAGATTGCCATCCACAACCACGGCATCAAGTCGATGTACGGGAATCCACTGGTGGTGCGCACGCTTCTCAAGAATCGTGATGCGCGGATCGGTGTGTGCCTGGACGCCGGATGGATCGCGAGCGCGCGTTTCGATCCGTCCAAAGTGTTCAAGGAATACGAAGGCCGCGTTTATGACATCCACTTGAAAGACAAGAAAGTCAGCTCGACCGAGACTGGCGACGTTGCCGTGGACACGTTCATCGGAGATGGGAACGCGAAGCTCAAGGACTTCTTCAAGACGCTCAAAGAGGCGCGTTACAGTGGTGTGCTGGCAATCGAGACGGACAATGACCTCAAGGATCCGACTGAACACGTCACCAAGGCGTTGAAGTTTTACGCCGATAACAAGCCGTGATTCGGAATTTTCGTTTCGCGAACTAAGGTCCCAAAGCCAACACTGCGCCTGTGGCTGGCCGTGGATGTCAGCATCGGATTACGTCATCTGACATAAACAAACTCCGTGCTGTTGAGGAGTGCCCAGCAGAGGTTTTCCAAACGTGTGGCAGCAGCGAGCTTCTCCGCCTCCTTCAACTCTTCCGGCGAAGGCAGGCGGGCCAGGCAATGGCGGTAGGCGCGCTGGATTGCTGATCGAGTGTTGTTGCCTGCTTCAGCGCGGACACGATCTGCGAGGCGCTCCGCCTGGCGATGCACGAAGGAGTTGTTCATCAGGCTCAATGCCTGGAGCGGCGTGGTGGTCGAGCCTCGGCGTGGTGTTTTTACCGAAGGGTCGGGACAATCGAATGTTTCAAGCATCGGATCCTTGCCCGAGTTGATGTTCATGCGATAGACGGTGCGACGGTTGAATTCCGGACCGGGTTTGTCGGCGGGAATATAGAAAGTAGCGTTAAAACTTTTCGTGTCGAATGGTCGAAAACTCGGCCCGCCCGATACAAAGTTCAGTTCCCCGCTGACAGCCAGCATGGCGTCGCGCACCGCCTCGGCTGAAAGCCGCTGAGGCGTGAAGCGCCAGAGAAGTTGGTTTTCGGCGTCCTTTCCCGCCGCGCCTGGGTTCATTGTGGATGCCTGACGGTACGCGGCGGAACTAACAATCAGCCGATGCAACGCCTTCAGGCTCCAGCCACGCTCGATGAACTCTGCCGCCAGCCAGTCGAGCAACTCGGGATGCGTGGGCTTTGAGCCACTGGCTCCGAAATCATTGGCGGTGGCAACGAGTCCCACGCCGAAATGGTGCTGCCACACACGATTGACCATGACTCGCGCAGGGAGCGGATTCCGCCGATCCGACAACCAGTCCGCAAATTTCCGACGCCGGTCCGCTTCGGGCGCATCCGGGGCGAGCCCGAAGCTGGCGGGCACCTGTTCTATGGCGGAGAGTGCGCCTGGATTGACGAGCTCCGCTGGCGAGCGAACGTCGCCGCGCTTCAGCCGATGTGTGGGTTCGGGTTGTTTGCGTATGCCCGCGTAAGAGACAGGCAAAGTTGGAAATGTCCGGAGTTCCTCCCGCCTGGTCGCAACCTCTTCCAACAATTTCTGGTATCGATTTCTCTCTTCGTTCGAGAGTGCGCCCAAGATCTCCACGGCGGAGACATGATGCGACGCATTCACGCAGATCGCGGCGATTTCTTCCGTCGTCAACGCCCGATCGAAGAGCGACGCTTCCTCGATCTCTCCGGTGAGAAATGATTTCGCACCGCCGGTGTGCCGTTTGCCAAGGAGGATACGTGCTGCGCCCGCTTTGAAGGTTTGGATGGCTCCGGCTGGTTTGTAGGTGGAGCCGTAAGGTTTCCCTTTGCGGTAAAGCGTAATCGAGCCGTCAGCTTGATAGGTGATGGCAACATGCGTTAACTCTGCCAAGCCTGCTTGTTCTTCGGAAACGTTGAGATCCTTGGTCCGGACGAATCCTTCGCTGCCTGCGGACCATTTGCCTCGCTGACGCTCGCCGAACACGATGGCGTCAAACGGCGAACCACTCATCCCTTCAATCGAAATCACTCCACCTCCGCCTTGGTCGGGTGTAGTCAGCGAAACCCAGGCCGTCAGGGTTTTCTCGCGGACATCTTTTTTTACTGGTTCTGTTTCGAGAAAGGCGTCTTTGCCATCGAGAATGAGGCGGCCACGTTCAATCCTGGCACCGCCGCGGAGCTGGCCGGTCAGGCCGCTGATTTCATCGCGGGCGTCCCGATCAAAACTCCAATGTGAGATCGGATTGGGAAGCGGCAGGTGAGCGTTTTGAATTATCGCTGCCCCCGCTTTTTCGGCCGAGTTCCGTGAACCCACTTCACCTGGCACCACTCCCCCCGTCCGACGGGCCGAGAGGGAGGGTGATCCACTTCTCCCTTTGTCGTCGTTCTTCAGATTGGGTTCCGAGGCTGTGACTTTTCCATTCAACGGGGATGCGTCGGCTTGTTGTAGGCGCTTGCGGTCGGCCAGCACTTTTGCCCGCGCACGGGCTTCGATCATCGCAATCTCCTTTTCAATCGAGCCGATGGTCTCCTTCAACTTAGCGACGCCTTCCTCGTGCGCCTTGACCTCGGAGGGTGTGGCAATGACGCGTTCGCCATGACGAACTCCGTCAAAGACAGCCTTTACCTGGTAGTACTCGTAGTGCGGAATTGGATCGAACTTGTGCGAGTGGCAGCGTGCGCAGTTCAAGGTTAGTCCAAGGAACGTCTGTCCCACGACACTGAGAAGATCCTCCATCTCCTCCTCGCGAGTCGTCATGCGCTGCGCCACGTTCGCCTGGCCATTGCCAGCCTGATCCCATGCGCCACATATTAGGAGGCTTGTTGCAACGATTCCGTCGGTCGTCACCGGTTCGAACACATCGCCGGCGATCTGTTCGCGCATAAACTGGTCGTAGGGTTTGTCCTGATTGAACGCTTTGATCACGTAGTCGCGGTAATGCCAGGCATTCTCACGCATGTGATCGTACTCGAAGCCCTGGCTCTCTGTGTAACGCGCCACATCCAGCCAATGTCGCCCCCAGCGCTCGCCGTACTGTGGCAACGCGAGCAATTGATCGACGACTTTTTCGTAAGCGCGCGGTGACTTGTCCCGCAGAAAAGCGTCCAACTGCGCGAGCGTGGGTGGCAGGCCGGTCAGATCGAAGCTGAGACGGCGCAGCAGCGTGGCGCGATCCGCCTCCGGCGAGGGGCTCAATCCCGCCTTTTCCAAACCGGCCCGGATGAAGAGATCAATGGGACTTGCAATTTGAGACTGCCGATTGATGAGGTTTGGAAGAGGGGGACGGCGGATGGGCAGAAAGGCCCGGTGCGTCCCACCAGAGGAACGTTCACCCTCGGGTTCCGGCCAGACTGCCCCCTGATCAATCCATGCGCGAAGAAACTCGATCTGCTCCTTGCTCAACGGATCTCCTTGCTGAGGCATCCGATGATCGGGGTCCGGGTCGGACACCAATTGAATCAACCGGCTATCCACGCTCTTGCCCGCCACAAAAGCCGGTCCCGAATCTCCGCCGATCAAAGCGCCAAGACGCGAATCGAGTCGCAGCCCGGACTTCCGTTTCTCCGGCCCGTGGCACTTGACGCATCGTGATTCGAGGAGGGGTCGGATCTCGCTGGCAAAATCCACAGTTCTCCCTGGCGACGCCGGAGCCTCGGGGGTGCCGGCCACCGGTTCAAGACTTGCGAACACGACGAGACCAAACAAGGCACTCAACGTGCCGAGCCGGCGAAGAATGTTTAGTTCATCCATCATGGTCTATGGTGCCGGGATCGCTTGAGGTCGTGTATCAAAGCCAGCAAGAGTCTCAGGCATAAAACGGTGTTGAGTGGTTTACAAGGGGAGAAACTAGCCGCCAATCATTCTGAGCCCAGTCAAATTTTTTCTGCGGAAACGAGCTTTACGCGGAGGATCAATGGGAGTAACAAGGAGCTGTTCCTATGAAACCTTCCAAACTCCTCCCGGCATTCACATTGATTGAACTGCTCGTTGTGATTGCCATCATCGCGATCCTTGCGGGTATGTTGCTCCCAGCGCTCTCCCGTGCAAAGTTCCGCGCCAAAGTTGTGAATTGCACCTCGAATTACCGTCAGTGGGGAATCGCGGTGAATTTGTATGCGGTGGACGACTCCAAAGGCCGGCTGCCGGCCTTCAAGATGCCGCGTACAGGTTTGAACCCCTGGGACGTCTCTCTCGACATGGCACCCAAGATCGAACCTTATGGCTTGACGGTGCCGATGTGGTACTGCCCGACCCGGCCCGGGGATTTCGCCGATGCGCAGAAATGGTTTTCGACGACGAAGAAAGGCGAGAAGCTCCGAACGATTGAAGACTTGAATAAATACTTCGTCCGGCAGTTCGTCAACTTCGCGATAATCTGGCACTGCTGGTGGGTGCCTCGACCGCTTGACGACGGCACCATGTTTCCGACACCCACGACTTCCGGCACGTTCACCCGCACCAAGGATGGCTGGCCTACGCGTCTGGAAGATCCGGTTGCTTCGCTCCAGCCGGTGATCACCGACCTTTGCCTGGCATCAGGCACGAAAACCACCAACGTCGCCAGCGCGCAGGCGGGCCACCCCATCGGAAACCGTCCGCAAAGTGTGAATCTTGCCTTCGCTGATGGCCACGTCGAGTCGCGCAACTACAAGCAACTCCAGTGGCAGCAATCGGGCAACTGGACCACTTTTTATTGAAATCAGGGCGGACGACGGCAAGCATCTGGAGAGGTGCATGGAGCCAATGCCATGCACCCTTCGTGCGCCTTCCATGGATGGACTCCACCCGGTGTCAGATTGCTCGCGGGCGGGTGGATTTTCTGCCGGCGCGTTGTAGCGCAGGTGATCCTCAAAACAGCGAGGCATGCGTGACGTCACCAGCCGCGCTGCCTTATGATGTGAGATTCAATCCCGCCTCTTGCGCCAGTGCCACAGGTCATGTGGCGCGGTTACGGCAGCACACTCACACGGTAAAACCGCTGCGTTTGCGGCGTGTCATCGATGGGGGCCGAATTCTCTCATTGAGAAAAATCCGCCACCGGCGGAGGTGACGGATGGGCCAACGGGCTGCCAGGCCGAGGACAAGCTGGTGGTGAACTCCACTCGGAATTTGGAACCGACTGAGTTTTCCTCTAATACTCCATTTGGCGGCATGAATGGAGTTTGCATTCAAGCCACTGTAGCGCGGGTGGCAGACGGAAGATCATCAAAGTTACCCAGCACGTTTCACAGCGCGGAGGCGGTAGAAGCGGGTGACATTCGTCAAAGGGTCTGATGAAACGCCAGAATTGTGCGGAGCACCAGGTAGCGCCTGCCAGGTGGGCATTTCTGTCAAAGCATCCCGATATTCTACGAAATAATCCCAGCCGGATCCGGGGAGGAAACTCAGGTTCACAGATTGTGGCTCTCCGATTGCGGTGGCCGGTAGACTCGCTTTCAATGGCGGGGCAGAGAGCCCCAAATCATGTTCGAAAAGGATGTCATCAATGATCGCCGTAACCACCTCATCCGCGAGGACTATTTTCAAATGGACCGGCTTCCCCGCCCACTTGGAGACCTCGATGAAGAGCCGATTGCCTGATAGTGCCAGCATATCTGTGTAGCGAAAGAGTTGATCATCAATGTGGATATCGACGGCCGCCAAGGAAGGCGGTGCAAAGAAGCTCAGATATTTCGCATCCGGCGGGACGGTTGCAGTCTGGACCACTTACGCGGAACGAAATCGAGACCAGCCAAAATTATCCATGACCAGTGCATACTTGCCTTGGAATCCTTTCTCCGGCATGTCGGCCTGCGACAAGCGGAAGAAATTCCCGTGAGGTAGGAGCGCGATAAAGGGAGGGGAAAATTCTCTTGGCGAAGCTGTCGCGGCGTCTGCCGAAGCGTCGAATCCATTGCCAACAGCCAAGAATTCGGTTTCCACTTGATCTATGTAACCCTTCCAGCCTGGAAGTAGATCACGGGCAGAACCTGTCCCGAAGGTCAACTCGAGGAATGGTATGTCGCGCTGAGTTCTGACAACGAGCACACTCGAGTTGGTGCTGCCCATTTCGAAATTAAGGTTGATAAACTCGCCAGGCTGAACTGCCGTAGAGATCAGAGCAATGCTTGAAGCGACCAAGCTACTTAGGACAAAGAATCTGACTGCTTGGAGGTCGTTCGCACCGAAAGCTTGGTGCAAAAACGCGAACGCTGGGAGATGTTCGCCAATACGCAATACGCAATACGCAATACGCAATACGCTTTGGACGATTTCAAACACCTTGTTAAGGTGGCGTACTGGGATTATCAACGGGAAAAGGTCTTCATCCGGACAAGCAAACACTTGGACAGCATACGGGCAAAGCACCTTAAGACGAGGCGTAAGCGGCACAGAGTTAACGCAACCTCCTACTTCGAATTGCAGCAGTGCCCGAACTGCGGGGGGAAATTCATCCAACGGATGAAGGCGATGGAACAACCGGTGACGGATCTGCAATTCTCAAGTGCTGGCGTCAAGAGATGGGTAACAATTTGCTTAGTAACCAATGGTATCCCCGCTAGCAGCCTGTCGGACTTACGTACACGTATTAAATCCGACGCTCTACGATTCGATATGACGCGTTTTGATTTTCGGTGAAGGTGTTTTGATGGTCCAAAATCAATGATTTTGTCCGAAAACGAGCTAAGTCCGACAGGCTCCTAG
>SIBF01000063.1 GCA_009695275.1 Pedosphaera sp.
CGCCAAGGTCAGGAAAAAGAAGTGGGTCGTTTGAACAGTCTGTCATGCTCGAAATGAAAGCCAGTGCAGTGCCAATCCCTTTGATAAACCTAGCGCAATTGCACTTTTCTCTCTCCGTTTTCCGCCAGGCTATGATCGATCCGGGCTAGTGACTACTTCCAACGGTGCGGGAGGGGGGGCTTTCGGAACGGTAGCCCTCAATGGATCGAGGGAAAACCAAGGCACGCCCTATGGCAGCCCGCTCTTGCTGCCATTGGTCGGAGGGTCCGGCGGCGGCGGAACCGTTGGCACGGCGGGAGCGAATGGGACGGGTGGCGGCGGTGGCGGTGGGGCCATCTTGATTGCTTCGAGCACGCGGATTGACATGGGGGACGCTTCGACCGTGCGCGCGGACGGCGGTATAAGCGGTTATGGCTACGGATCGGGCGGGGCGATCCGGCTGGTTGCGCCGGTTATCGCGGGTGATGGACAACGCTTGTACGCCGACGGCTCTCATTTTGGAGGCGACGGTCGCATTCGCATCGACACCATTAATCGTCGAAGTTTTCAGATCACCTCCAATCCCCGGTTGTCCCTGGGCAGCTTCATGGTGGTGTTTCCGCCGGTGACTCCGAAGCTCGACATCATCGAAGCCGCCGGCACCGTCATCCCCGAAGGCACCGGCTCGACGGTGACCGTGCAGTTGCCCTTCGGCGCGTCCTCGGATCGCACCATCAAAGTGCAAGCTCGCGACTTCAAGGCCAACGTGGTCATCGAAGTCGTTCTCACGCCCGACAGCGGCGAGCCCAAGACGTACAAAGCCACCATCGACAACACCGCCGGCACGCCCGCCTTCGCCACCGTTCCCGTGACGGTGCCCGCGAACACGCTCGTCACGGTCCAGGCGTGGGCGCGGTGAGTTGAGAGCCTGTTTTAGAAAGCGGAGGCTCCCGCGTCGTCAGTTCCAGTTTTGAAAGAGCTTCGCCATACTTACGCCGGGCGCGGGGCCTTTCGCGGCAGTAGGCGGCGGTTCGGGCAGCAGCGGTGGCGGGATCGTCGGCGTGATTGTGGGTGCAATCCCCACGCCGCCGGCCGGCCCGGGCAATTACATCGCGGACTTCCGCACGGTCATCGGTCCGGACGGCGTGCTGAAGTTTGCGAAGCTCGGCGACATTCGTTCCGCCAATGTGCTCGGCCCCTTCACCGTGCCGGTCATGGCAGGACCGCTCACCTACGACCCGTTTCCGCTGCAAGGCAATCGCATCAGTGGTGTCCTCGCGACCCCCGGCGTGGTGGGCCACACTTTCCATCTCGATTATTTCAATGAGTTCGTACCGCCCCTGGTCAAGGTGACGACACCCGCCACCGGCGCGCCCAGGGCCATCAAGGCGCTCGCGTTCGGCAAGCCCACGGGCTAATACGCGCTGCTGGCCGGCACGGCGGGCGGCGGCGACGTGGTGCAGGCGATCAACCCTTACAGCGGCCGCGTATTCGGCATCGCCCACTCTCTCGGCCGCACCGACGCTACGGCGCTGATCCATGTGGACACAAACCGTTTCATCGCCACCACGGCCACGCGTGACGTGTTGCGGGTGGAACTGCCATCGGTGAACGGAACCTTCACCGTCACGACATTGTCGAGGACAGTCGCGCCGGTGTCACGCCTGGCGCGCGTGCCCTGCGTGAGCGGCTGTTTCAATTTGAACCTCATCACCGGCACCGGCCCGATTGGACCTACCTCCCGCGCGCAGGGCTTCCTCCCGGGCGACTTCAACGGCGACGGCAAAACCGATCTGGCCATCACGGGCGAGGACGGCTTGGACGCAGTCATCCACATCCTCCACGGCGACGGCACGGGGAAGTTCAATGCAGTGGCCCGGCATGTTCTCGGCGCGGGCCGAACGGTGGCCAGCGGCAAGCTCGTGCTGGCACAGGCCAATAGCGACACTCGGCCCGACCTGCTGGCTGCGTGGGACACCGGCGGCTTCTTCGGTTTCGCCGGCGGACGCATTTCCGTGCTGCCGGGCACGGCAGACGGGAAGTTTGCCGCGCCACTCGATCCCCCCATCACCACCATCCCGACGGCGAGCGGCTTTACGGCTGGATCGTTTGACGGCGTGGGCACGGATGATCTCATTTTCGCTGATGGCCCTGTCCGCTTCCTGAGAGGCGACGCCAATGGCACCTTCACCGGCAACCCAGCAGGGATTGAAACTCTGCAGCCCGATCTCAGCACCCAACTGGTGGAACTGGCCGACCTCAACGGCGATGGGCGCAACGATCTGATCCGCCTTGGTGAATTGCTCGCCACGCACGTCAACAGCTCCACGACAGCGAGCTTCCAGATGAACACCGACTTTGGCGGCGGCGACGTGATGGAACTGGGCGACTTCGACGGCGACGGCAAGGCCGACCTCTTCGTGACCGGTTACAGCGCCTTCGTCCTCGTGTTCCCCGGGAACGGCGACGGCACCTTCCGCCCGTCACTCGCGGTGTTCAGCGGACAACTGTCCGGTTCCTTTCCACGCTTCGCAGTGGGTGACCTCGACGGCGACGGACGGAGCGTCGTGATCATGCCCGACCAATATCGCAGCCATGCACTCGTGCTCCAGCGTCCCGGCCGGCAAAACGCTTACGCGATAACGGCGGACATCGCACTTGCCACCCAACCCATCGCTGCCCGCATCGCCGACGTGAACAGCGACGGCAATCCCGACATCCTCATCCTCGGAATCGCCGGGACAGTGGAGGTAATCTTGGCACGTTGAATCTGGTTGAGCACGGGAATTGAAGTTCGTGTCCAGGTTCAGACTTCGGGCTCCGGAGCGCAATATCGAGACGAAACTTTTGAGTTTTCTAGTGAGAACTCTCCTTCCCATCGCGCCATGACGGCGGTAGCAAGGCAATTGCCGACCAGATTGACGGTCGTGCGCGCCATGTCCATGAGTTCATCCACACCGATGATGAGCAACATGCCCTTCCTCAAGGCATCAATGACATAGGTGTTTGCGCGACTGTTCGCGCCAGGAACATTCCGGTGAACTACATCGAAAATGGAAATTACGTTCGGCAAACAACTCAGAACTGGAAGAAGGATCGGCAGGTAATCTACGCGGATTTCATGTCAGGAAGTTATTCCTCAGGCACAGTTCACCGCGAGAACGGAATCCGGCGCGTGCTGTTTCAAGGCGCACGACAATGAGCTTTTCATTACCATTTTGATATCACCATGCGGCAATCCGCATGGGGCTCACGAATCAAGGAATGCGGTCAAAGGACTCGTGGGGCTGGCGGCCAAATGCTCCTCCGCCAGTCCGATTTCATAAGCAGATCGCCCCGCCTCGACCGCCAGCTTAAAGGCTCTGGCCATCCGGCTCGGCTGACGCGCGACTGCTATGGCTGTGTTCACCAGCACGGCATCAGCCCCCATCTCCATCGCTTCCGCAGCCTGGCTTGGAGCCCCAATGCCCGCGTCCACAACCACAGGCACGGTTGCCTGCTCGATGATGATCCGAATCTGGTCGCGCGTCTGGATGCCGCGATTTGATCCGATCGGAGAACCGAGCGGCATCACCGTTGCGGTGCCCACATCTTGCAGCCTCTTCGCGAGCACCGGATCGGCGTTGATGTAGGGCAACACCACGAAGCCTTCCTTCACGAGGATCTCCGCGGCATGGAGTGTCTCGATCGGGTCGGGAAGCAGGTAACGCGGGTCTGGGTGAATCTCGAGCTTCACCCAGTTGGGCAGTCCGGCGGCGCGCGCCAATCGGGCAAGACGAACTGCTTCGGTGGCATTCATCGCGCCACTGGTATTGGGAAGTATCAGGTAACGCTTGGGATCGATGAATTCCAGAATGTTCGCGAATGGGTCTGTCTTTCCCGTCAGGTCCACCCTGCGCAACGCCACTGTCACCAGCTCTGTCCCGCTTGCATCCAGGGCTTCGCTCATCGACTCGTTTGATGAGAACTTGCCTGTCCCGAGAAGGAGCCGGGATTGGAAGGAGCGCCCCGCGATAACCAGCGAACCATTTGAAAACGACATGGCCGGTCAACATAGGCGGGATCACTTTTTTGACAACAGTTTTGCCGGTCACTCCCCTGTTCATCCGGCCTGAAAGTTTCAAGGAATTCGTCCGCGCCCACGATGGTGTCCGCCATGGTGACGAGTGCTGGTCGAAAGTTCTCATGGACTGGTGCCGTTGGAGGCAGGATGGACTGACAGAGCGCCGCAACTGGTGGCCTGAGGTCCATACAGGGGCCAGCGAGCGCAGGTGCATTGCGCCCGATTCAAACGTGGTCAACTACTCGACAACCTACGAATCTGTGCGGGCAGATTTGAAGACGATCTTAAGCATCTGGACAGGACGATGCTCCCAAACAATGAACTTCCGACGATCCACCTTTCGTTGAACATGCGCGCCGCAATTTCGTCAGTCCATCACTCATGAGAATATCCCCGATCCTTCTGACAATCATCGTCAACATTTCCTTCATGCCATCGCCGGAGATCGCTTTCGCCAGAGATCAACCACAATGGGGTGAAGCCTGGTCTCGGAACATGGTCTCGAGTGAGACAGGCCTGCCGGATTCTTTCGACCCAAAAACCAAAACCAATATCAAGTGGGTTGCTGAAATTGGCACCGAAAGCCACTCAACGCCTGTCGTCGCCAATGGCCGTGTGTACATCGGCACGAACAACGGCGAACCACGCGATCCCAAGCATCGAGGTGATCGCGGCGTCCTGATGTGCTTCGATGAGCAAGATGGCCACCTGCTCTGGCAACTGGTCGTTCCCAAGCGTGACGAAGATCCTTACATGGATTGGCCCAAGACCGGAATCTCGTCGCCAGTCACCGTGGAAGGAGATCGAGTGTACCTTACAGACAATCGTGGCACCGTGCTCTGCCTGGACGCACGCGGCCTTGCCAATGGTAATGATGGGCCATTCAAGAATGAGGCAGCCTACATGACCTCGCCGACAGCAGAAGCACCATCGCCAAAAGCGGTTGCAGGGACTGAAACTCACCCCGGGCCGCTGCGACCGCCAGCCGACGGAAAACTGCTTCAACCCGGCCCGCTCGATGCGGACATTCTCTGGACTTTGGATCTCCCTTCCGCCGCCGGCATCTGGCCGCACGACGGCGCGCACAGTTCGATTCTCATTCATGGAGATCACCTTTACCTCAATACTGCCACCGGAGTTGACAACACTCACAAACGAGTTCGCGCGCCGGATGCGCCAAGCCTTGTGGTCATCAACAAGCGAACCGGCCAGTATCTCGCGCGGGACAACGAGCATATTGCTCCCAACATTTTTCATTGCACCTGGTCCTCTCCTTCTCTTGGCGAGATCAACGGTCGTCCGCTGATCTTCTTCGCCGGAGGCGATGGAATCGTCCATGCCTTTGAGCCATTGCCAAAAGGTTTTGAGGCTCCCAAGTCCAGAGGTTCCTCAACAAACGTTCCCGCCACTCTGAAAACAGTCTGGAAGTTCGACCCTGATCCGACAGCGCCAAAGGAAAACGTTCATCGCTACAACACCAATCGACGCGAAGGCCCGAGCAACATCTACGGCATGCCTGTCTTCCACCGGAACCGTATTTACGTCGCCGGCGGCGGCGACATCTTTTGGGGAAAGAACGAAGCCTGGCTCAAGTGCATCGACGCCACGCAAACGGGCGACATCACCAAGTCCGGCGAGATCTGGAGCTGCACCCTCGACAAGCATGTGCTTTCAACTCCTGCGATCCACGGTGATCTCCTTTTCATCGCCGATTGCGGACGCAAGCTGCGATGCCTGGAAATGAACACGGGGAAACCGGTGTGGACTCACGACATCAATGGGGATGTGTGGGCTTCGCCAATGGTCGCGGACGGCAAGGTTTACCTCGGAACACGAAGTGGAGCATTCTATGTGCTGGGCGCCTCGCGGGAAAAGCACGTCCTCAGCGAAATTGAACTAGGCTCCCCGATCAGTGCCACAGTCACGGCGGCAAATGGAACTCTCTACGTCTCGACCATGACTCACCTCTACGCTTTGCAGAAAAACACCAGGTAGCGCGTCGTTGACTGCGCAGTGCGCAGCCTCATACCCTCCAACTCAAGTCCTATGATAAGAAAACTTCCACTTCTTGCCTTTCTCTCAATCTCCATCTTATTCCCGGCGCGCGGTGCCGACTTGCGTGTGGGGTTGATCGGCCTGGACACCTCACACGTCACGGCATTTGCAGAACTCCTGAATGATCCGAAGCACAAACAGCATGTGCCCGGGGCAAAAGTTGTGGCGGGCTTCAAGGGAGGCAGCCCGGACATCGAGTCCAGTTGGTCCCGAGTCGATAAGTACACCACAGAACTTCAAGAGAAGCATGGCGTGAAAATCTACTCCACCATCGAGGAGCTCTGCCAGAATGTGGATGCAGTGATGTTGGAAAGCGTCGATGGCCGCCCGCATCTTGAACAAGCGCGGCCTGTGATCAAGGCAGGCAAGCCGCTATTTATCGACAAGCCAATGGCTGGCTCATTGCGAGACGTCCTGGAAATTTTCAGGCTCGCCAAGGAAGCGAAAGTTCCGGTGTTCAGCTCATCATCGCTCCGGTACGGGAAGAATTCCCAAGCCGTCCGCAACGGCTCGATCGGAAAAGTCTCCCGTGCCGATACTTTCAGCCCAGCTCATCTCGACAAGACACATCCCGACCTCTTCTGGTATGGCGTTCATGGCTGTGAATCACTTTTCACAGTGATGGGCACCGGCTGCCAATCGGTCAAACGCGGCACAACCGCGGATGGTCGAATCGAAGTCACCGGTACGTGGTCAGGAGGGCGGGTCGGAATCTTCCGCGAAGATTCAAAGAGCTACGGAGGCTCGGCCACTGGCGAGAAAGGTGAAGCGCCTGTTGGTCAGTTTGATACCTACACGCCGCTTGTCGTTGAAGTTGTAAAGTTTTTCCAGACTCGCGTCGTGCCCGTGCCTCCAGAGGAAACAATCGAACTTTTCGCCTTCATGGAAGCGGCGGATGAGAGCAAACGGCAGGGAGGTGCGGAGGTTCGCATCGCCGATATTTTGAAGAAGGCGGCAGCTCGCCAATGAGCCGAGCAGATGAGGCTCGTGTTCCGGATCCCGGATGATCGGTGTTCCTTGAATTGATCTGGTTACCGAGCCAACCCATCCACAACCTGCTGCACCGTTGCGATGAACGCCTTTGCGATCACGTCTGGTTTGCCCTGCCACTGTAAACCGAAGCTCACTGGCTGGAATCCTTCGAGCGGAAGGGCGCGAAGGCCGGGAGGCGTTGGGGCTTTCGGCACAGCGATCGAGAGGCCGATGCCATAGCCATTCGTGACGTAAGTTTGCACCAGCTCGACCGAGCTGACTTCGATGCTCCAGAACCAATCCACGCCCAGTTTTGCGAGGCCCCGCTGGAAGGTTTTGTAAATCGACTCGTTGGACGGAAGACTGATCAATGACTCGTCGATGCGATCGCGAGACCACAGCTCGGAAGCTGACTTGATCTTGCTGTTTTTCGGCACGAGCAGAATCAGAGGCAACTGGAGCAAGGTGAGTGCATTCACGCCAGCCGGTGGTTTCCCGTCGATCAGCGTGATCGCAAAGTCGATCTCCAGCCGGCTCAACCAGGCCTCAAGCTGCGGCTGGTACCCTTCGCGCAAGGTCAGCCTCAGTTTTGGAAATTTCGTTCGCAATTGTTGCAACACTCCCGGCAGGTAATCGCGCAACACCACTTCCGAAGCGCCCACTCGAATATGCTGTGAAATACCGCCGCGCAACTTGTCGGCCATGGCGGTGAGGTTGTCGAAGAAAGGCTGGATGAACGCGTAAAGCTCCCGGCCTGGCACCGTGAGCGCAAACGGACGCCGGTGAAACAGCGTCACGCCCAGGAATTCCTCCAACTGGATTACCTGTCCGCTGACGGCTGGCTGCTGGATTCCGTAAGGCATGTTGCGTACGGCTTCGGTGATGCCTCCGTGCCTGGCCACGTAATAGAACAGCTCAAGATGATGAATGTTCATGGATCAATTCGAGTGGTGATGGCAGCCAGATTATCGGTCGAAGCTCGGTTCGCAAGCCCGAGTGTTTGTGCCCTACGGCTCCTCAGCGGGGGCTCATCTGACTCATGATGCGGATTGGAGGCTGGTCACCGACGGTCAAGCCTCCACATCTGCGGTGATCGCTGGCAATTTCTTTCTCAGCCGAGTGTGAGAAAATTCTTCAAAATTGTCCGCCCACTCTCCGTGAGGATGCTCTCGGGATGAAATTGCACCCCCCAGATTGGCAAAGTCTTGTGGCGGACACCCATGATTTCGCCTTCCTCCGTGTCTGCCGTAATCTCCAGACAATCCGGGACCGTATCGCGCTTGAGCACGAGAGAATGATAACGCGTCGCCGCAAAAGGGTTCGGCATGTCCTTGAACAAATCACGCGAGTTGTGGCGGATGAGCGAGGTCTTGCCATGCATCATGCGATAATTAACCACAACTTCGCCTCCGAATGTATGAGCGATGCATTGATGCCCCAGGCAAACCCCCAGCATCGGAATACGTGAACCAAATGTGCGGATGATGTCATTCGAGAGCCCCGACTCGCGCGGCGAACATGGCCCGGGCGAAATCATGATCCGCTCCGGTTTCATCGTCTCGATTTGATCGAGCGTGATCTGATCGTTGCGATGCACCTCCATCTCGACCTTCATCTCCCCGAGATACTGCACCAGGTTGTAGGTGAACGAATCGTAGTTATCGATGATGAGCATCATATATCGCAGGCGTGAACCTAGACCACGGCCACACGCTTGGGAACGAGGAAATGCCAGCCGGCTTGGCCGATAAACCAGGCGGCTCATCGCTGCACTTGCCGCCTTTCACCTTGAATCTTCGGGGAGCCAACTCGAAGATGTGCGCTCATGAACCGGATTGAAGATCGCTTTGCGCGTCTGCGGCGCGAGGGCCAGAAGGGTTTCATCGTCTATATCGGGGCGGGCGATCCGAACCTTGAAGTGACGCGTCAGCTCGCGCTTGCCTTCGACCTGGCGGGCGTGGATGTGCTTGAACTTGGCGTGCCCTTCAGCGACCCGTTAGCCGACGGACTTGTGAACCAGCTCGCCGCGCAGCGTGGGCTCGAGTCTGGCACGACACCGCCCAAGGTGCTGGAAACTGTCGCTGCCATCCGGCGGGATTCACAAGTGCCTGTCGTGCTTTATGTTTATTTCAACATCCTCCACAAGCGTGGCCTCAAGCAGTTCATCGATGACTGCGCCAAAGCCGGCGTGGATGGACTGCTGGTGCTCGATCTTCCTCCCGAAGAATCCGACAATTACGAGGAGCTGATGCGTGAAGCCGGCCTCTGTAATATCTACCTTGTGGCTCCCACCACTCCGGAGGACCGCATCGAGCTGATTGTCAAACGTGCGAAAGGATTCATTTACTATGTGTCGCGAGAAGGTGTGACCGGTATGCAATCCAAGGTTTCCGAGACCATCGGTCAGAAGACCGCGATGATTCGTGCCCACACCAATCTTCCGATTGCGGTCGGCTTCGGCATCTCGAATCCCGAGCAGGCAAGACTCGTCGCTCACCACGCCGAGGCGATCGTTGTCGGCAGCGCCATCGTGAACCAGATCGCCGAGCATGGTAAATCGGCAGAGATGGTGAAACGGGTGGGGGAATTCGTGAGAGCCCTCTCACATGCAGTAAAAAGCATATAGTTGAAGACTATGCAAACGAAAAGACCATCCACGACCAATTCGAATCATTTCGTCATCATCATGGCTGGCGGGCGCGGCGAGCGCTTCTGGCCTGTGAGCCGTGAGAAGACTCCCAAGCAACTCATCAAGCTCCTTGGTGACCGCTCATTTCTGCAGCAGGCGGTTGATCGAGTGCTGCCGCTCGTGCCGTTCAAGAATATTCTCGTCATCACCAACGCTGCTCAGGCCGCGGAGGTGCGCAAGCAGTTGCCGAAGCTGCCGAAGGAAAACGTCGTCGCTGAACCGGCGGGGCGCGACACTTGCGCGGCGGTCACGCTTGGAGCGGCAATCGTGGGGGCACGCTCCACGACGGCTGTCATGGCTGTTTTGCCAGCGGACCACGTGATTCCGGACGAGAAAAAATTCCAGCAAACTCTCGCCGATGCGTTCGACCTCGCGAGCCGTGGGCAGGTGATCGTCACCATTGGCATCAAACCAACCGAACCGGCTACCGGCTATGGTTACATACGAACTGGTGCCGAGCTGCCGCCTCCGGCGGGTGTGAAGAAGTACAAAACCACATTTTTCAAGGCCGAGCAATTCGTCGAGAAACCTTACTACGACAAAGCTGTCGAATACCTGGCCAGCGGCCATTACCGCTGGAACGCCGGCATGTTCATCTGGTCCTTCATCACCATCACAAACGGGCTGGAAAAGCATCAGCCCGAGATGGCGGCGGCATGCCACAGATGGTTCGATGCCGCCGTCAAAGGCAAGCTGGAAAAAGTGCTCGCCAAGGAATACCCGGAGATCAGGAAGATCTCGATTGACTTCGCTCTCATGGAGCACGCGCACAACGTCGTCGTAGCGGATGGTTCGTTCGAATGGGATGACCTCGGTGCGTGGCCTGCGCTTTCCCGACATGTGAAACCTGACCTGGAAGGGAATTGCGCCGTGGCCGACTTCATCCATGTGGATGCCGCGCGGAACATTGTGTATGACGCGAGATCGAAGGACCGGCGCACGCCGATCTGCCTCGTCGGGCTGCGCGATTGCGTCGTCGTGCAAACCGACGACGCCACGATGGTCGCCCACAAAAGCCAGGCGCAAAAGGTCAAGGAGCTGGTGAAGAAACTGTCTGAATCAGCGTCTTACCGGCGACTCGTCTGACGATGAGTATCAAGTGGGGGCGACATGAATCGCGACTGGGCTTTGAGCCATCGAAGGACCTGGCCGTGAAGGCTGCTGTTAAGCGTAAACGTCCAGCCGCTGGTAATCACCGGGCTGCACACCGGCAGAATCAATCAGTTTCAGTGTGGCGGCGCCTTCCAGCTTGATCTGGTCCTGGGCCTTCTCAAGCATGCGGACGGCAATCTGGTTCGTCATCGGGTCCGAAGTGTTCGAAGCCGCGTCGATCAGCGATGACGGAGTATGTCCGGAAATCGTCATGCAAGCTTATCGGCAGGCGGCATGAGAAACTTTAGAAGAATTCTTCAATTATTATCACGCGAATTATCACGCGAGACTCTGAACGACACGCTCGATCAGGGCGACGCCTTCGGCAGCTTGTTCCGCGGTGAGATTAAGCGGAGGTAATAGGCGGACTTTTTGCGAACCCGAGGGGATCGTCAGGACACCGGCGTCATGCAACCGATTCACGAATTGAATGGCGGCTGACTTGTCGTTCGCTGCGAAGGCGGAAATGGACTCCTTATCGCAGAGTTCTATTCCCAGCATGAGGCCGAGGCCGCGCACGCCTTTGAGCACGCCCGGATGGGCATTCACCACCCGCTGTATTTCGGTCAGCAATGCCTCCCCTACCTGGCGGGCGTTTTGCGCCAGATTATCGCGTTCGATCACTTCGATGACTTTTGAAGCCACTGCACAACCGAGCGGCGTGCCTCCAAAAGTAGTTCCGTGAGTTCCGGGACCAAGCAAGTCCGCATGCTTGCTCTGCACCCAGAATGCTCCCATCGGAAATCCTCCGCCCAAGGATTTCGCCATGGAAATTCCGTCAGGCAAGAAGCGGTTGGGCATGTCTTCAAGAATTCTTTGAAAACTTTGAAAGCAACCCGTCCGGAAATGTCCGCACTGCACACCATCCATCAGGAGCAGCAGCTTCTTTTCGTCGCACAGGCTTCGAAGTCCGAGAAGGTATTCCGTGGTAGCGGGCGTGATCCCGCCTTCGCCTTGAATGCCCTCGATGAGCACTGCAACGGTCGCGGGGGAAACGGCCGCGCGCACGGCGTCGAGGTCGTTAAATGGCACATGGCGGAAACCCTGCACCATGGGCTCGAAGCCTTGCTTCACCTTTTCCTGACCAGTGGCGGCGATGCCGGCAAGCGTGCGACCATGGAAAGAATTGTGCGCCGTCAGAATTTCATAGCGCCCTTCGTCATGGCCAAACTTCCGCGCGAGCTTGTAGAGGCCTTCGTTCGCCTCCGCACCGCTGTTGCAGAAGAAAATTTTCCCCGGCGCCAGATGTTTGACCAATTGCTCCGCGAGTCGCCCTTGCGGCTCGTGATAATAGAGGTTCGACACATGAACGAGCTTCTGGGATTGGTGAATTAGGGTCTCAGTAATCTCAGGATTGGCATGACCCAGGGCGCAGACCGCGATTCCACCACCAAGGTCAAGGTAGCGTTTCCCTGTTACATCCCAGACGTAACTTCCGGCGCCGTGTGAGAAAACCAGTTCAAAGCGGGCATACGTTGGAACAACAAATCGATTGAAGAGACCACGAACGGTTTCGAACTGGTTCCGATGAATCGGCGGCGGTGGCGGCAATATCTCTTTCATGCAACGGGCTCGATTAATCGCAGCATCCCGGCAAAATCAAGAAACACTTGGAGATTTCCTCGTGGCGGCTTCTGGTCTCGACCGCGTGATATGCCCGAACAAGCCTATCGCAACGTCAGCACGCTGGTCTTCCCGGAAATCATGAGCTTCACGCTTTGCCGATCAATTGAGATGACGCGGGCACCGTCCACATCATCACCAATGGTCACTGTCCGGCCATTGATCAGGGCGCTCGGTTTCTTGAGGCGAAAGAAAATCCCCTGAAGCTTCATCTCCGGTGCGGGCGGCGGTGGGGCGGAAGCAGGCACCACGGGGACAGAAACCGGCTGCGAGGTCGTGCCGACGGATGAGGTTGCCGGATCTCCAGGTTTTGCCTCGGGCCGTGAGGCGCTTGTGGCGGATGACAGTGCGGCTGGAGCGGACTTAGGGGTAGCGGTCGTGGACGAGGCAGATTCAGCCGTAACAGTCGGCTGCGCTGCGGGCACGGGTTGTGTTGAAATCTTTGAAGGCGATTCGGCGGCGGCCTGCGAAGCCGCCACCTTAGCTGGCTCCGCCTTGACGGTAACGCTCAGTGGTGCTGCGCCGGGAGCGGTTCGAGTGCTGGCGGGGCGGGCTGTTGTCTGATCATCCTGTCTGTCCGCCCACTTTTGCGCCGTTGCCGCTGCTCTCTCTATCGGATTCGATGGCCGCAGCTGATCTGGCTGTGTTGATTGAACATTGCCAGTCGCACCGGAAGCGGCGGATTCCGTGGTCGTCCCCCTGCGCATGAACCAGATGCCCGCAATGATCAAAATCAGCAGAACTGTAATCCAGACAAACCTGTTCGATCCAGAATTCCGTTCGTCCACCGGTTGCAATGGCAACCCGCTTCCTGCGCCTGGAATGACGGGCTTTTCGTCAGGTTGCTGCTGGTTTTGTTTCGTCCGCTTGAGGGCGTCGTTGATCAGGCTCATTAGTCGATGTTTCCTTCCAGTTCACGGACTGCGGAGCCGACCATGCGAAAGTCGATGCGGTCGCGTTGTTGGACGAAGCCCGCGAGCAGACATTTGTCGCAGACGGCGTTGATAAGCCGGGGCACTCCCTGACTGTAGTTGAAGATCCGCCAAAGCGCAGGCGCGGTGAAGTAGGGCGCTCCATTTGCGCCGGAAACCTGGAGCCGGTGCTGAACGTATTGCCCCAACTCGGCGTGCCGCAGAGGACGCAGGTGGTAACGAACGGTGATTCTCTGGCGCAACTGCCGGAGGCGGTGATCATTCAAACGGTCGCGCAACTCTGGCTGGCCCATCAGGACGATTTGCAGCAGTTTCCGGTCATCGGTTTCAAGGTTGGACAGGAGCCGCACTTGTTCGAGCAACTCCTGAGTCAGATCCTGCGCTTCGTCGATGATGAGGACCGCGTCGCGCTCCTGCTCGGCGAGCTGGAGCAGAAAGTCATTCAAAGTGCCGATGGTTTCGAGGCGATCCATGCCACGGACGTTCAAGCCGAACTCCATCGCAATCGCCTTCATCAGTTGATCCGCATCCAGCACGGGATTCAAAATCAACGCTGTGGCAAACCGGCCGCCGAGCTGTTCGAGCATTGCCCGGCAAAGAGTCGTCTTCCCTGCGCCGACATCTCCGGTGAGCTGGACGAAACCTTTGCGCTCACGAATACCATAAAGGAGGTGGTTTAGTGCTTCGCGATGTTTGGTGCTAAAGTAGAGGAAGCGCGGGTTCGGCGTTATGTCGAACGGCGCTTCCTTGAGGCCATAATATTCCAGATACACAGCAAACCCTTTGATGGAAAACGTGCCGCCGCAGTGATCGGACTGTCAAGGGATCATTTGACAATGCAGAGTGCTCCACACCGCAATGACCAGTCGCAAAAATTCTTTCCAAGACGCGCGTACGTTGAGCCGTTGAGCCGCCATCTTTACTTTACTAAAGCTGTGGAGAGAGGGGCGCTGTGTTTCATGATGTGGGATAAGATTGATTCAGGATTCCAATTTGACACTGCCACGTTGGGCGAGAATCATGGGCACCTATGACCCATTGGAGCACTTTTAATATGACAAAGCTCGAACTCTGTTTTGTGGCGTTTGGTTTCATGGCCAGCGGGGCACAATCGTTGGTTGGAGCGGAGCGCGCACCCGTCGAGACCATTCTCCATCAACCTTCATGGCTCATCTCGAACCAAGAGGTGAGCATTGCCGTGACCCAGCTCGGAGGGCACATGGCGCCGGTGACGTTCTTCCGCAATACTTCGCGACCGGTGCAGCCCTATCACATCAGCCCGTGGCAGAATGAAAAGCCCGTGGCGATGCCGGTGCCCGTCCTGGTCCCGTTGCGCGGAGATTTTTTTTGCCTTCCATTTGGTGGGAATACCGAGGAGAGCGCGGGCGAAAAACATTCACCGCACGGAGAAACCGCTGGATCCAGGTGGAAACTCATGGGCACAACCAAAGCCGGTGATGTGACGACACTGAGGCTGGCAATCGACACTCAGATTCGTAAAGGCCGGGTCACGAAGGAACTCTCCATTGTGGAGGGACAAAATGCCATTTACTTGAAGCATACGATTGAAGGTTTCGCCGGGCGCACGCCGCTCGGCCATCATGCGACTCTGACCATGCCCGAACAGGAAGGCAGGGTCAGAATTGCCACGAGTGCGATCCGCTTCGGCATGACTTGCCCTTCACTATTCAGCGATCCGAAGCAACGCGAGTATCAGTCCCTTCTTCCCGGCACCCGCTGGACCGATTTGTCCAAAGTTCCTGCCGCCTGGAAGAATTCGCCGGATGCCGACCTCACACGGCTGCCCGCCCGGCTAGGCCACGCCGATCTTGTTCAAATCGTCAACGATCCATCGAGCACAACTCAAGGCCTGGCATGGACGACGGCCACATACGCGGATGCGGGTTATGTCTGGTTTTCGCTCAAGGATCCAGCAGTGCTCAACAGCACGGTCTTCTGGATGGAGAACCATGGACGCCATGGTCACCCGTGGAACGGTCGCAATAACTGTCTCGGACTCGAGGATGTCACCGCACATTTTGCCGACGGACTCAAGGCTTCGACCAGCGAGAATGCGCTGACGAAGGAAGGCGTGGCCACTGCTGTCGATTTGAGCGCCGCCAGGCCAACGGTGGTGAACTACATCCAAGGCGTAGTGAAAATCCCGGAGGGATTCGAGTGCGTGAAATCGCTGAAGTTTGCGCCCGGCTCGGTTACTTTCATCTCGACCACAGGCAAACAAGTCACCGCGCTTGTCCGTCACGAGTTCCTGAAATCTGGCAAACTTTAGATTCGTCCTTTTCCTGTCATTCCAACTCAGCACTTAACCATACCACTCCTGTGAAAAAGCAACTTCTGATATTCGTCACCTGTGTCCTGTCATTCTTGACTGGCTGCGATAAACCAAGCGATACGGCCAAATCCCCAGCCACCCAACCCGGCGGTGCAGCGGCCAAAGGAACCATCGGCGTTTCGTTGCTCACTCTCGATAACCCCTTCTTCAAAGTCATCGGCGACAACATCACGTCCGAGGGCAGGAAGCGGGGCTACGACGCCATTGTCGTCAGCGGTGACAAGGACGTGGCGAAGCAGGGCAACCAGATCAAGGATTTCATCGTCAAGAAGGTCAGTGCCATCGTGCTCAGCCCGTGCGATTCCAAATCCATAATCCCGATCATCCAGGAGGCCAACGCGGCGGGCATTCCGGTCTTCACCGTGGACATTCCGTGCAATGAACCCGGCGTCAAGATTGTGACGCAGATTGCCACGGACAACTATGGCGGCGGCAAGGAAGCCGGCCAGGCGATGATTGAGGCACTCGGCGCAACGGGCGGCAACATCGCCGTGCTCCATTTCAAACAAGCCGAATCGTGCCTGCTCCGCGTGAAAGGATTCAGGGAAGTCATTGACGCGCACAATGCCGGCGGCAAAGCGAAGATCAACATCGTCACGGAACTCGAAAGCGGCGGTGCGAAGGACATCGGATACAAAGCCGCCGAGGACGCGCTCCAAGCGCATCCGGACTTGCGGGGGATTTTCGCCATCAACGATCCCGCCGCGCTGGGAGCCCGTGCCGCTTTGGAAAAGGCGGCCAAAACGCAGCAGGTTCAGATCGTCGGATTCGACGGACAGCCCGAAGGCAAGCAGGCGATCAAGGACGGAAAAATTTACGCCGATCCAATTCAGTTTCCGGACAAGATGGGCGTCCAGATCGTGGATGCCATCGTGCGCCACTCAAAAGGCGAAACGCTTCCGCCGCAGATGCTCATTCCCACCAGCCTCTATCGCAAGGCTGACGCGCTCAAAGATCCGGAACTCAAGTAGCCGACACGCCATGCTAAGTAACTATTCAGTCCGTTTTGGGGAGCTCATTTTCAACTGCATGGTTACCTAAGATGAGCACCCTCGAAAATTTCCTTCACGAACTCGTAGGCTCGATGTCCCAAGGCGCGGCGGGCAATCCGACCGTGGCTATGATCGAAGCCGCCTTCAAACACCACGGCTTGCACTGGCGTTACATCAACATGGAGGTCGCGCCTGAAGATTTAGCAATGGCGGTGCGTGGCGCTCGGGCGATGGGCTTTCGCGGTTTCAATTGCAGTCTGCCCCACAAGGTCAAAGTCATCCCTTACCTCGACGGCCTCGGCGAATCCGCATCGGTCATGGGCGCGGTGAATTGCGTCGTGCGGCGTGGCGACAAATTCATCGGTGAAAACACGGATGGCAAAGGCTTCCTTAAATCCCTCGCCACCGTCACCGATCCAAAAGGTAAAACCGTCGTCCTCTTTGGCGCAGGCGGCGCGGCGCGAGCCATTGCGGTGGAACTCGCGCTGGCGGGAGCGAAACGAATCACGATCGTCAACCGTTCGGAGGGGCGGGGCTCCGAACTGGCGCGGTTGCTGCGCGAGAAGCTCTCCATCGAGAGCGAACTGGTCCTGTGGCGTGGGGATTACGCAGTGGCGGCCGGAACGGCCATCGTGATCAACGCGACCTCCATCGGCCTTTACGATGCGAACGCCCGTTTAAGCGTCGATCCGGACACGTTCCGATCCGGCATGATCGTCGCCGATGTGATTGGCAACCCGCCGCGCACACGATTGATCCGCGACGCCGAAGCGCGCGGAGGCCGCGTGCTCGATGGCTTGGGCATGCTCGTCAATCAGGGCGTTGTCGGCGTGCAATACTGGACAGGCGTCGAACCGGACAGCCGTGTCATGAGGAAGGCACTGGAAGAGTCCTTGGGGCTGCCGAGAAATTCATAAGATGAGTGACGAACCAAAACTGAACCGGCCCGATCCATGAAAACCAGTGGCATTCTCTATTGTCTCGCCCTGCTCACCCTGACCACTTTCCTCACTTCTGTCCGTGCCCAGGAAGTGGCCATTCCCGACCCCGGTCTGCACGCCGCCATCCGGGACATGTTGGGGAAATCCACCGGGCCCTTGACGCCGCAGGATCTCTTAAGTCTGACAAATGTGAGTGCCTCCTGCGTGAAGGGAGCCAATCAGTGCTCGTTCGTAGAAAATCTGGAAGGGCTGGGCGCGGCGCATAACCTGACCTCGCTCTCCATCGGCGTTGGCGGTTACACAGGATCCACTACATGTCCGCGTATAACTACCACAACATAACTTTCGGCTAGAGCCTGCCGGGTGTGATTAAAAGTGGGTGAGGCCGTGGAGCTACCGTTGAGCCTTTTGGAATGCGGTGGCAGACCGCAGCGGCGACACCGTTTTCGAGCGCACCGAGTCGCCGCCCATCGCTCCCCCGCTCGTGCGCGCAAAAAGCGGCGTGGCGCTTCGCTTCCCGCCGCAGTCCAAAAACCCGCCCAGCGGGCTAATCGTACCGTTGGCCCTCACCCGCTTTTAATCACACCCGAGCCTGCCATCATTGGTGAAAGTGAATTGCTAAAAACCGTTTGGGAGATTTAAGGTGCCCATTTGACTCCCCAGTGTTGCGCGGCACGGCGCAGCACTGGTAGTTTCCAGCACCATGAAACCTATCATCACTCTTTGGTTTGCACTTACCGGCTCGATTATCTTCGCAATCGCTGACGACAATTGGCCCCAGTTTCGCGGACCGAAAGGTGATGGTCATTCCACCAGTTCAAAGCTTCCACTCACATGGGGTGAGAATCAAAATGTGAAGTGGAAAACTCCGATTCACGGCAAGGCCTGGTCCTCTCCCGTGATCCGGGGCAGCCAGGTATGGGTCACCACCGCCACCGAGGACGGACATGAGCTGTCTGTTCTATGCGTGGATCGAGACTCGGGAAAAGTTCTCCGCGACACCAAGCTTTTCGATGTGGAACGTCCGCAGTTTTGCCACAAGTTCAACAGCTATGCCTCACCGACGCCCGTAATCGAGGAGGGCTGCCTCTACGTGACTTTCGGCTCGCCCGGCACTGCGTGCATCGACACAAAGACTGGCAAAGTTTTGTGGGAACGACGGGATTTTATCTGCAACCATTATCGCGCCGCAGGATCATCGCCGATTCTTCACGGAAATTTGCTCATCATGAATTTCGACGGCTCGGATCATCAATTCGTCGTGGCGCTCGACAAGAAGACGGGCAAGACCGTCTGGCAAACGAACCGTTCGATTGATTTCAAGGACTTGGGAGCCGATGGGAAACCGGAGGCGGAGGGTGATTTCCGCAAAGCGTTCTCCACACCTCACGTTGCACTGCTTTCGGGCAGGCCGACACTTATCAGCCAGGGCGCGAAGGCCATTTATGCGTATGAACCTGTGACAGGGAAAGACCTTTGGCGAGTGGAGGAACGCACGAGCCATTCGGCGGGATCCCGGCCCGTAGCGGGGAATGGAATCGTCTTCATTGCGAGCGGCTGGTCCAACGGGCAACTGCTGGCGATCCAGCCGGGCAAGGATGGCGAGGTGATCGACGCGAATTCGCAAGAGGAACCCCAAGGCCAGCTCAAGCTCGCCTGGAAAATGAAGAAAGGAGTTCCGCGGAAACCTTCGCTCACGCTTGTGGATGACCTTCTCTTCATGATCGACGACGGTGGCATCGCGAGCTGCGTCGAAGCCAGGACAGGTCAGGAGATTTGGAAGGAGCGTGCTTCGGGAAACTATTCCGCGGCTCCGCTCTATTCAGCAGGCCGGCTTTACCTCTTCAGCGAGGAAGGCAAGGCGACCGTTATAGCCGCTGGACGGCAGTTCAATAAGCTGGCCGAGAACACGCTGGACGACGGCTTCATGGCCTCGCCCGCAGTGAGTGGCAAGGCGCTGTTCCTCCGAACCCGCTCCAACCTTTATCGAATTGAGGAATAGCGTCTGACTCGCGATGGCTAATCCCGCTCTCGCCATCGACCGAGCGACGGGGAGTTCCACATCAACGGCGACACAGTTCAGTGAAATCACTTTCTACTTCAGCCCCGGCTCGCCTGACTCTAGGTTGATCTCATGTTTATTGAACCGCTGTTGCAGATTGATCTGCCAGGCATCAGGAAAATCAAGAGTGGCAAGGTGCGCGAGGTGTTCGATCTCGGCGAATCCCTGCTGTTCGTGGCGACGGACCGCATCTCCGCATTCGATTGCGTGATGCCCAATGGAATTCCCCGGAAGGGCGAAGTCCTCACGCAGATCTCTCATTTCTGGTTCGATCAAATGGCGGCGATTGTGCCGAACCATCGGCTCACGACGGCCAGCGATCCACTTCCGGCCGCGCTCCAGCCTTATGCAGAAAAGCTCACTCGCCGGAGCATGATTGTGCGGAAGGCCGAGCCACTGACCATCGAGTGTGTCGTTCGCGGCTACCTCGCGGGGTCGGGTTGGAAGGAATACCGCGCGCAGAAAACGGTTTGCGGTATCAAGCTTCCGGATGGACTTGTAGAATCCTCCGAGCTGCCGGAGCCGATATTTACGCCTGCGACAAAGGCGGAGACCGGCCACGACATCAACATCAGTTTCGAAGAGGCCAGGCAGCGAGTCGGGCCGGAGATCGCAAATCAGGTGAGGGAGTTGAGCTTGAAGATTTATCGCCGTGCCCGTGACCACGCCCGCGAACGTGGGATCATCATTGCCGACACCAAGTTTGAATTCGGCATCTTCAACGGCAAACTGATCCTTATCGATGAGGTGCTCACGCCAGACTCCTCGCGATTCTGGCCGGCGGATGCTTACAAAGCGGGCGGGCCACAGCCCAGCTACGACAAGCAATTCGTCCGCGATTATCTCGAAACACTCGATTGGGATAAGACACCGCCGGCACCGGCTTTGCCAGACGACGTCGTGTCGCGAACCCGTGACAAGTACCTGGAGGCGTATCGCTGGCTGACGGGAAATGAACTTTGAGTCTGCCGCACCTCGAAGAATGGTTGAACGCACGCGATGAACGAGTTGGTTGAAGATTTCCTTCAGCATCTGCGCAACGAGCGCGGGCAGGCAGAGCAAACGCAGGAGACCTATGCGGGATTGCTTCGCCGATTCACCGCTTGGGCCGAAAAGTCCGGCTTGCGTACCTGGAACCAGGTGGAACTCAGCCACCTCACCGCCTTCCTGGTTCACGAGCAGCAAAGGCTCCTGCAAAACGAGCCGGAGAATTCAGTTCGCCGTTTGAGCACCAGCTCGCTTTATCTCCAGATCGCCGCACTGCGCGCGTTGTATCGATTTGCCGAGGCGGAGAAACTCCTGCCACGTAATGTGGCCGAGCATCTGTCGCTGCCCAGGCGCTGGAAACGGCTGCCGAAGGCGCTCACAGATGCCGAAATTGATCAGCTTCTCGCCACCAGGACTTCCGAGGATCCGAGCGACCTCTGTGATCAAGCGGTTCTGGAATTGGCCTACGCATCCGGCCTCCGTCTCTCGGAACTTTGCGGCGTGAGACTGGAGCAATTGCACACCGAGGCGGGATTCATCACCGTGCTGGGCAAGGGCAGCAAGGAGCGCGTGGTTCCGGTGGGCCGCAAGGCGCTGGAGGCGCTGGATCGCTACTTGCAAGCCGGAAGGCCGAAGCTGGTCACTCGCCGCACTCCGGCAAACGTTTTTCTCACGCGCCGCGGCACGGCATTTTGCCGCGAGATCATGTGGCGCCGCATCAAGGCTCGCGTCCACCGCTCCGGCACCGAGCGCAATGTCACCCCGCACATGCTCCGGCACAGCTTTGCCACGCATCTTCTCGAACACGGCGCGGATCTTCGCGTGATCCAGGAATTGCTCGGGCACGCGAGCATCAGCACCACCGAGGTTTACACTCATGTGGCGGGAAGCCGCCTCCGTGAGGTTCACAGAAAATTTCATCCCCGATCCACCTTGGGAACTTTAGATTCATGACAGCCACCGAACACGAATCCACACTCACCCCGGCAAATCAAAACACCGAACAGAGCGAGGTTCTCTGGTTTGTGGCCCACACTCGCCCACGCTGCGAAAAGAAGCTGGTGGAATTCTGCGAACGAGAAGGCTTCCAGACGACTCTGCCTCTCTACAAGAGCGTGAAGAAGTATCGGGGGAAGACCATGACCTTCCATAAGCCGTTGTTTCCCGGCTACGTCTTCCTCCGGCTTGTGCAGGAGCAATCGCGGAAGGTTTACCAAAGTGATTATGTGGCGAACCTCCTCGACGTGGTGGATCAACAGCTATTCCAGCAACAACTTGGAGACATCCTCGAAGCGCTCGAGACCCAGTATGAAATATTCCTCGCACCTCAGATCATCACGGGTTCACGCGTGAAAATCAAATCGGGCCCGCTCCGGGGAATGGAAGGTTTCGTGGAAAACCGGACTGGAATGACACTCGTTCAACTCCGACTCGACTTCATCGGCCAGGCGGCCGCCGTGAAAATGGAAGCCACAGAGCTGGAATTGATTTGAATTTCATGCCCGAAAAAGCCGCCAGCCGGAAACAAGTTTCCGGCTGCGGTCGAGGTGCGGTGCGAAGGCTGTTGATCGTTGCAAGAATCTCAAAAGCTGTATCGGTAAGCCGTCGAGAAGAGGTGAACCTTCAGATCGTAAACGCCGTTGAACGCGGGATTCTGATTCGCGGTGATGGTTCGGCGATCGTAGAAATCCAATCCGTAGGCGGCCTCGACAGCGTGCCGGCCATGACGATACGAAAGGCCAACCGTCAGCACGTTCTGGTCGGCGTCAGGGATCGTCGGTGACAGCGTCCGATCCGGCACCGGGCTCTGGTAATACTGGTAGCCGGCACGGAGGGTCCAATCAGGAGCAAACTTCCAGTCTCCGCCTATGCCCGCGGTGAAAGTATTTTTCCAGTCCTGAACCACGGTGGTGGAGGGGAGGAGAAAGGCGTTGTTCGCCACACCAAGAGTAAGCGCCGAAAATCGCGAGAACTCCAGCCACTCGACATCCACTTCGACACGGATGGCATCGGTCAACTGGATGCCGTATCCGGCGGCGACGATGTTCGGGAACTCGACTCTCGTGTGGAATGGACTGCTTGGCGTGGCGCCCAAAGCGGCCGCCGTGGGAGTGATTCCATCAATGCTGAATTTGCCATCGTAGCCGATGCCGATGGCTGACCGGTAGGTCACAGCCAGCCGCTGCCGGTCCGTGATGTTCCATGTCAGCCCGACATTTCCTCCGACACCGACACCGTCACCTTTGGCTTTTGCCGTTCCATCGGGCTCCGTTCCGGCGCTTCCTGGAAAAACGACCCACGGATAAAACTGTTTGAGAGTGAGTTCGGACCACATCACATCCAGACCGGCGCCAATGCTGACGCGATCCCCCAATTTCATGGCGATGGAAGGATTGATGTTGAAAGTTTTCAACTCGGTGAAGTTGGGAGCGGTATAGCGAAAGGGAGAGGTCGGGGGAGCATCCCATGTGTTGGCGATGCCGTAAGGGACAGTGATGCCGATGCCTGCGGAAAGTTTCCCCTTTTGAATTGGCACGACGGCAAACACGTTTGGCAGGAGGTGGGCCGGTTCTTTCGTATGCGCGGTCGCTCCAATAGGCGAAAGATAGTCCACGGAGAAATAGACGATGCTTGGCGTCACCTGGACTTCTATTTCAGGGTTCTTCAAACTTTAGCGTTGGGATTTTCATTGAGTGAAATCAGGTTAAGCGGATGCAAGACATGCAACTTTATCAGCAGCTTTTGGGATTGAGTGGGCCGTGGGAAGTGGGGCGAGTGACCTTGAAGCGGGAGGCGCAGGAGATT
>SIBF01000064.1 GCA_009695275.1 Pedosphaera sp.
ACAATGCGCAGGCTTCGTCGTTCGGGAAAAGTCGCTGGAAATCTGGAAGGGAGTGCGGGAACGGAAGATCGTCGCGTTGATGAATGTCCATGAACATGGTTCAGGCATCATACCCTCGATCATTGAGGGTAACAACCGGATAGGCATGGCTTGAACATCACGGGGCTGCGTCTTGGATCAGTCAGCAGGACTTTATCTGTCACTTTCACTTTCTGCGCGATCTGGGCAAGGACCTCTTGGGGGACGGATATGACACGGTGCGCAAACGCCTCCAGACTCACGGCACGGTCGGTGGGTTGCGCGCCCGCTTGCGGACCTGGCAGAAACAGATTGATGCGGATGGCCAACTGCGGCAGGCACTGGCGCAACTGCCCGTTTCAGGCTGGCCCACCGAACCTTTGGCGCAAGCTCCGCTTTTAGCCGCTTATCTCCCGGTCCACTGGATCTTGGCGGGATTGCAGCAAGGCCAAGGCTATGGCTTCCCTTTTGATCGTCCGCTCCTGGCGCTGGCCCGCCGGGCCCAGGAAATCTACGCCCAGCTCCAGTCCTTCATGGCGCTTTGCCCCAGTGAAGATTGGCGGCGCTGTGTTTAAGGAAGAAGCACACCGCCTCGATGATGGATGCTCCTGATACTTCGAGTTGCTTTTTTGCGGCCAGGAACTCCACCCGATCATGGGACGAGAGATCCAGCGCTGATACTCCAAGCTCAGGAACCTCGGATTGAGCAACATCCCGAAACGATTTCGCATCCCGCTCAGTGTCAAAAAACTGATGTCCGCGGCCGATTCCTCGGAGATCCACGAGCCATTTCACGGTTCCATGATTGTTTACCTTGCGGAGTTTGAATTTCATATCTTGCTGCCAATTGCTGCCACAAAACACCTTCACATGTCCTCACATCTTTTCCATTCGGAAACAACAACAAGACCACGGATTTTATTGATTATTAACGACTAACACATAAAACTAGCCGTCGTGTTTAGGACATGTGCCATTCTGATAGCCATTGTTGCCGCGCTTGACCGGGCACCGCGCGTTTGTGCGCAGTCAGAGGCGATTCTCCCGCCCTCCATTGAGCGGATCGATTTCACGAATCACGTTCGGGCGTTTCTCGGGAAGTTCTGCGTCGATTGTCACAATGCCGAGAAGAAGAAGGCGGACGTGAATTTCGAGGTTTTCAAGACGCAGCCCCGCTTCTACGCGGACCGATCTTTTTGGGAAAAGGTCGTCCAGGCGCTTGAGTCGCGCGAGATGCCGCCGGACAAGAAGCCGCAGCCGCACGAGGCGGATCGCGTTTCCCTGGTTCGCTACCTGAACGCTGAACTCGCGAAGTTCGATTGCACCACTCCGCCGACGCCAGGCCGCGTGACGCTTCGCCGCTTGAACCGTGTTGAGTACAACCACACGATTCGGGATCTGATCGGAGTCGATTTCATGCCTGCCGAGAATTTTCCGCTCGATGAAGTCGGATACGGCTTTGACAACATTGGCGACGTGCTGTCGCTGCCGCCCATGCTCATGGAGAAATACCTCGATGCGGCGGAACAAATTGCCAACAAAGCCATCGTGACCGGTGATCCGTCCGCGCTCCTTGTGGCGCGGGTGAAGTCGTCCCAGTTTCGTCCCTCGAATGACAATGTCGGGGAAAACGGAGAGGGCGTCTTCGCTTTTGGACGGGAAGGGGAAGCCATCCTGAACCACGCATTCGCCCAGACCGGACGCTACACACTCCGCATTCGAGCCTCGGGAGATCAGGCTGGGCCCGACCCGGCTCGCATGGCGGTGAAAGCGATGGGCCGCGAACTTGTCATCCTGGATGTAACCGTTCCCCAGGATCAGCCCCGCTTTTACGAAGTGCCGCTGACGGTGGAGAAAGGAACGCACGAACTGCGTTTCGGCTACATCAACAATTATGTGGTCAACGATCATCCCGATCCGAAGTTGCGTGGCGACCGGAATCTTTACATGCAAGGATTGGAGATCGTCGGGCCGCTCGACACGCCCGCGGCGTCGCTCCCGGAGAGCCACACACGTTTGATCCCCCGCTCGCCGCGGCAAGGGGAGGAACGGAAGCTGGCTGTGGAAATTCTGGAGAAGCTGGCGTCGCGCGCATTTCGACGGCCGGCAACGGCCTCAGAGGTTGAACGATTGGTGCGCTTCGTAGATATCGCAAAGGCGGAGAAAGGTAGTTTCGAGGAAGGGATTCAACTCGCTCTTCAAGCTGTCCTGACTTCGCCACACTTTCTTTTCCGCTGGGAACTCGATCCGGAGAAGCGTCCGCCGGGGTCCTCGCGGACGTTGAGCGAGTACGAACTCGCGTCCCGTTTGTCCTACTTTATCTGGTGCAGCATGCCTGACGACATCTTGTTCGCGCTCGCTCGAGAAGGTCGGTTGTCAGTGCCTGAAGTTTTGGAGGGCGAAATCCGCCGGATGCTTCAAGATCCAAGGTCCCGCGCGCTGGCGGAAAACTTCGGCGGCCAGTGGCTCCAGGTTCGCAACTTCGAGGCAGCGCCTGATCCGGATACTTATCCAGGTTTCAGCACCGAGTTGCGCCGGGCGATGGTGCGGGAGACGGAGCTGTTCTTCGACGCGATCATGCGCGAGGACCGGAGCATCCGCGAATTCATCCTGGCTGATTTCACTTTTCTCAACGAACGGCTCGCCCGTCACTACGGCGTGAGCGGCGTGCAAGGGGAGACTTTTCAACGCGTCCGGCTCGAACCATCCACCCGGCGTGGTGGTGTCCTGACACACGCGAGCATTCTTACGTTGACTTCGAATCCCACGCGAACGTCGCCCGTCAATCGCGGCAAATGGATCATGGAGCAAATCCTTGGCAGTCCGCCGCCGCCGCCACCGCCGAACGTGCCTGAGCTGGAGAACAACCCGCAAGCGATCGCCTCGGCGTCTTTGCGGACCCGGCTGGAGCAGCATCGCGCCAAAGCCGAGTGCGCCACGTGCCACAACAAGATGGATCCACTCGGTTTTGCCCTGGAGAACTTCGACGGCATCGGCGCGTGGCGGGAGAAGGATGGCGTGTTTCCCATCGATCCTTCCGGCGTGCTTCCGGATGGTCGATCGATCAACGGGCCGCAGGAGTTGATTGCGATCCTGGCTGCAGACGAGAGCTTCGTGAGAGCGTTCACGCGGAAGATGTTTACCTTTGCCTTGGGCCGGGGTTTGGAATACTATGATAAGTGCGCCGTGGACAATGCGGTCTCGGCGCTGAAGTCGAACGGCTATCGTTTTTCAGTGCTCGTTGCGGAGATCATCAAGAGCGAGCCGTTCCGGAAACGCGAAATAGCCCAGCATACGCCATGAAAACGTCAAACCCGATTCATCGAAGAACCTTTCTGCGCGGCCTCGGGGCGGCGATGGCCCTCCCGCTTCTCGATTCCATGGTGCCGCTTCGCGCCCTGGGTGGAACGGCAGGCCGCGCGTTGCCCAAGCGCATGGCCGTGCTCTACGTTCCCAACGGCGTCGTAATTCCAAACTGGGTTCCAAAGACGACCGGATTCGATTTCGACCTTCCGCCGATTCTCCAGCCGCTCGCACCCTACAAGCAGGATTTGATCGTGATGAGCGGCCTCACCCAGGACGGAGGCCGCGGTAACGGCGACGGCCCCGGAGATCACGCGCGTGCTGCTTCGACGTTTCTCACCGGCACTCAAGCGCTCAAGAGTGAAGGCTCTCAAATTCGCGCGGGCATGTCCGCCGATCAGATCGCCGTCGATGCCGTGGCCCAGGAGACACGCCTGCCATCGCTGGAGCTTGGGACCGAGAAAGGAAGGCAGGCCGGCAAGTGCGACTCCGGCTACAGTTGCGCTTATTCGAACAACATTTCCTGGCGCAATGAAACCACTCCGTTGACAAAGGAAACCAACCCCCGGCTCGTTTTCGAGCGCCTGTTTGGCAACGGTGATTCCCGGGAGATGCGCGAAAGCCTTGCCCGCCGCCAGCGGTTGAAAAAGAGCATCCTGGATTTCGTTCATGAAGACGCTCGCCGGCTGGATGGCAAAGTCGGCGGAGCGGATCAGCACAAACTGGGTGAATACCTGACGGCCGTGCGCGAGATTGAGAAGCGTGTCGAGCGGGCCGAGCGGGAAGCGTCGTCGCCGATCGAAATTCCTTCAGGAACCGAAAAACCCGAGGGCATGCCAGAGAGCTACGAAGAACACATCCGGCTCATGGCCGACATGATGGTGCTTGCCTTCCAGACCGACGTGACCCGCGTTGCGACGTTCATGCTCGCCAATGAAGGCAGCAACAAACCCTACCGTTTCATCGGCGTGAACGACGGCCACCACGATCTTTCCCATCACCAGAATGATGCCAATCGTTTGAGCAAGATCACGCAGATCAACCGCTTTCACGTCACCCAATTCGCCTATCTCCTCCGCCGCCTGAAATCGATTCGCGAAGGCGGGGGCACTTTGCTGGATAACTCAATGATACTTTACGGCAGCGGCATCAGCGATGGCAACCGCCACAATGATGAAAACCTGCCGCTCGTTCTCGCGGGTCGCGGCGGGGGAACGATCCTCACCGGCCGCCACGTTGCCTATGCCGAAGAGACGCCGATGAACAACCTGTTGCTCTCGATGGTGCGGCGCATGGGATCCACCGTGGATCGTTTTGGCGATTCCACCGGCCCGTTGCCGGGGCTTGAGGGCTGAGTTTCCGAAGCCCCTCATTTGCAATGCAGCGACTCGTCCTGGTTTCGTCACGACTGGCTCGACGAGGACGCTGCCGCGACTGGCTCGCGCTCGCATTTGTTTGCCTCTCCTTCGCTTCTTCCTTCGCCGCCGCGCCTGCACCAGGGAGTTCAGCTGCGTCAAAGAAAAAGCCCACCATCGCCGATCTCGCCCGGCAATTGAGCGACAGCGACAAAGTCATCCGCCGCGAAGCAGCACACCAACTCAGCTTGCTTGGAGCTGAAGCTCGCGCCGCATTGCCAGAACTCATCAAGGCGCTTGATGATTCTCAACAACAAGTTTGGCTCGGCGCGGTCGTTGCCCTGGCGCAGATTGGCCCGGACGCCAAGGACTCAATTTCAGCTCTCCTTCGTGGACTCAACCGCACGGCGCAGCGTGAAGGCCGTCAAGTGTGGTATCGATCCTCCTTCGCACTGGGACGAATTGGCGTGGCGGCAGTCCCGGCGCTCATCGACAGTCTCAAATCCAGCGAGGCTTTGGTTCGGGCTGGAGCTGCGCAAGCTCTGGGTTGGATTGGCACCGACGCCGGACCAGCGCTTCCTTTGCTGGCCCCGTTGCTGAATGATTCCGACGAACAAGTCCGGCAACTGTCCGGTGAAGCCCTGGCAAGAATCGGCTCCGAGTCGGTTCCTCATCTGCTCGCATTTCTATCTTCATCGGAATCCCGGCTTCGTGAAGAAAGCGCCCGCAGCCTCAGCCATTTTGGCAGCGCTGCTGCCGAACACGCGCCGCGTGTGCTCGCTCAACTGGGTGCTGAAACCGATGGCACTGCCCGGGCCAGGCAGATCGAGTGCTTGAGTTCATTCAGTTCCACGGAACCGCAATTCGTCCAGCTCACCATCGACGGTTTGATCGGATCAGACGACAACGTTCGGCACGCTGCCGTGAATGCGCTGGTGCGATTCGATTCCGCGCGTGTGACGGTTCCGGAGATGAAGAAACTACTCGCGAGCGAGGATCCGACAAAACGCGAACGTGCAGCTTCTGTTCTGGAGCGCCTCGGGCCCAAGGCGCGCGATGCAATGGCTGAGTTGATTCAAGAAGCCCGGCGCTCTGTCTCGGCCCGGTCTGCCTCAGCTCGCGCGCTCACCACCATCGGAGCGTCAGCCCTCCCGCCTCTGTTGCTCGCCGCTGAAGGCGAATCCATCGAGAGCATTGGTTCCGAGCATTGGATTGTGCGTGCTCTTGCGGACATGGGGCCGGAGAACGTGGAAGAACTGGCGGCGGCACTCGCGAGGCCAGGCGCTGCTGTGCGACTTGCGGCTCTCGAAGTCCTGCTCCAACTCGGCAAGGAAGCTTCCGCCGCGACTACAGCCGTGACGGCGTTGTTGAAGGCCGAGCCACCGCGAGTTCGTGCCCGCGCGTTGGTCACTCTGCTTGCCACCACAAGGCAGACCTCGATCCTACTGCCGCACATCCAGGCGGCGATGCGCGATGCCGACGCCGGAGTTCGTGTTGCCGCCACGGCGGCGGTGGCCGAGCTCGGTTCCGCAGGCGAACCCTGTGTTCCCTTTCTGATCGACGCGCTCCGCGATTTCGATCGATCGGTCCGGCTCAACGGTGCCAAAGCACTAGGCATCCTCGGAGCGAAGGCTGGGGCTGCGGTCCCGGCATTGAGCGGGCAATTGAGCACGAATGACCCGGAGTTCCGAACTGCGATCATCGAAACCTTGGGGCGCATCGGCCCGGCTGCCGCGGAGACCACGCCTGCGCTTGTCACGACGATCGAGTCAGGTCCGGGTGAACAGCGGCTGGCCGCGTTGCGCGCGCTCGGACAATTTGGGGCAAAAGCAGTCGCGGCAGGCAATGTCGTTCAAACGATGATGCGCGACCCGTCGGCTGAAACTCGCGCGGCCGCGTTCAAGACGGCGAGCCGCATCGCCAGGGAGGACGACTCCGTTCTCTCGATGCTCTCGGGAGGACTTGACGATGCAGAACCGGTGGTCCGGATCGCCGCCGCCGAGGCTTTGGGACAATTCGGCGAGAAGGCTCGCGAGCAAGCGCCGAAACTTTTTGCCATGCTCAAGAGGAGCGGCGATCGCCCTGCCGCCCTCGACAGCCTCAGGCAGATCAAGAGTCAATCGATCCCGCTGTTCATGGAGGCTTTGAAAAATGAGGACGCTGCCGTGCGCGTCTTTGCCTGCGAATCCCTGACCAAGTTGGGACCGGCGGCTGCCGAGGCCGTGCCCGCGCTGCGAGAAGTCGAGAACGACTCCAACAATACCGTGCGCCGTCAAGCCCGCGCCGCAATCAAAGCCATAGAAAAAGTGGAAGCAAAATGACCTTGAGGCCGGGGTTTCGAGCAGTATCGGTCGTTGCGGATTTTGAGCACATTTTGGAGTGCGATGACAAAGCGGCGACACCGCTTTCGCACTGCAATGGCCCTACTCTCTACTCAGAAGCGACGTCGCACGTTGGAACTGAATGACGAGACCAGCCGATTCGCGACCAGCTTCGCTCTTCCGGCGCGCTCCAAAAGGTGCATGAACTTACGCAGAGATTGATAATCACCTTGTCGCTCCTGTTTTCACTCAATCCACCGCCAGTGCGGCGTCAAGAAGCTGGGGCAACTGGGCAAGAACGCCACTTTCCACCACGACCAGAGTCGCCCCGGCCGCCACCGCGTCCGAATGAAATTTGGAACTCAAGTCCGGCGTCACGCCGATCACCGGAATATGCTTCGTCGCTTCGTCCGCGCGCATTTCTCGGATCAACTGCAACACATCGGCGCGCTTCGAAACCAGGCTGCAAACGATCACAAAGGGCTTCCCGGTTTTTGCCTGGCTCGCGAGCTGGCTGATGTCGCTGACGGACTGGGGTTGATAGCCAAGGTCCATGAGCCGGTTGACCAATTGGCTCCCGACGACTGAGTTCTCCAGGCAAATAAACGCCAGCGGTTTCATCTGGCGCGAGCATTAGAAGCCGCCGGGCAAAATGCAAAAGGAATCCCGCAACGAATTTCGCAACTGGTTCTGGTATTGTTTTTGGAGTGCCCTGTTTTGCTCTCGATCGCAATCGCCCAGCGGACGACCAGTGCGTCACGCACTCTCCTCTCCCACCGAGCAACCTCACCAATGACCGGCGAAGAGTGGCAAATCGTCTGCTTCACCGCCTGGGTTTCAGCGTTGAGCACTCTGTCGAGATCTTGCCTCCTGGACTGGGTGGCTCGTGGTTGCTTACCCAACGGCAATGGACTGGGAAATCAACCATCGAGACATTGATCAATCTGCCTTTCGTGATGCCGCCTGTAGCCACCAGGTGAGGGCGTCGAACATTCATCTGATTCCGCGCTAAACGCAGGATGGCGAAGTCAGGCTGACGGGGGCGCCGAAAATGCGGCTTAGTTCGGACTCGAGCGAAGTTGGTGTAAAGGGCTTCTGGAGAAAATCCACTCCCTTGCTGCATCTGGTCTGGTTCTCATCGGTGATTTGATTGAAGCCGCTCATCAGAAGGATGGGAACCTCGGATGTGATCGTGCGGATACCTCGCACTACATCCATTCCATTCATCTCCGGCATGTTGGAGTCGAGCAACACGGCGTTGATTTGAGGCGCATGCCTTCTGAACTGCTCCAAACCTTCGATGCCGTTGACTGCTTCGATCACGCACAAGCCGCAAGCCTCCAGCATCCGCCTGATCGCGCTCCTGATCTGATCGTCGTCATCCACGAGCAACACGGTGTGAGGCCCCGCTGTCGCTTTGCGATCAGAGCGGATGGCAGGCTTGGTTTCCCGCTGGGTGGCCGTCGTTTCGATCGGCAATAGCAGGGTGGTTTTCATGCCCTCGCTAGAACTCTGATCCACTGAAAGTAAACCTCCGTGGTTTCGAGCGATGGCGTCAATTTCCAGGAGTCTCAAGTGGTGTTCGACGGGCGCACTCGAGTTGAGGGGGACTTCAGGTCGCGCAGGCCATCTCAGGTTGCTTTGAATTCCCGGGGCACGCATCTCGATCGAGATGTATTCGCCATCGACAGGCCGGGTGGTGTCTCCAAATTCAGCCGAAGTGGAGGCATCAATGCGACGCGACCGGGCGGCGATCTGCAGTTTGCCACGTCCACTTGGTAACGAATGCACGCCATGGAGCATCAGCAGAAGAAGAGCCGCCCGCAATTGACAGACATCTCCATCCACGAACGGAAGCCTGTTGGGGACGTCGATGATCAGGTCCACCCGCTTGGCAGCGGTGAGCCTGGCGAATTGAGTGACATCGAGGATCATCCCCCTGAGATCAACCGTTTGAATTGAGAACGGTTCTGCTGCGCTGAACGTGCTCAGGTGAAGGCAGAGCTGGGCGGCTTGCGTTGCGGCGCGTTCAATGTGCGACAAGGCTCTGAAAAAGGGACTTGATTCATCAATGTCCAGACGGGCAAGGCTGGCGTTGCCGAGAATTGTCGTCAGGAGATTGTTGAATTCATGAGCGACGTTGCCGGCAAGTTCTCCCAACGCGGTTGGCAGCGCTGCTTCTGAGAGCCATTTTTGTTTCGTCAGAGTTCGCTCCGAAATTCCATTTGCTGACTCAATCGGAACCAATACGGCGACAATCACTCGCCTGCCGTTCCATCGGGTTGTTGTGCTCGAAATATCACATTTGATCGCAGTGCCATCCCGGCGACAAATTTCCGCTTGTGAGGTCGTGCCGTTCGTGCCCCGGAAAGGAATGAGGTGGTCCGGGTGGTTTTCGAGAACTGCCTGTATGCCCAGCGATTTGGCGGAAGAGTCGCGCACGCACTCTTCATCCAGCGCCAGTATTTTGCGGGCGGCAAAGTTGGCATCAAGCAGGGAGCCGTCGCTCGCATCCAGAATCAAGTGGGCTGCGGGGCTAAGTTCAAAAAGTTGCCTGGCATCATCGGCACAGTCGAGCCCTGAGTCAGCGTGGAATTGGCCCTGGTGGGTCGTCGTTGCGGCGGCTGATTGTGGTTTTGTATGTGGCATCGAATCGTCCGTGATTCAGTCTTTGGGGTTTGCCCCGATAACTTCATCGGCATGAATTGCAGAATCTTTAGGATGAAAATCATGTCAGCATAAGCCTTACAGGATGTGATGCCGGCGGAAGCTCCGAAGCGGATAGGATGCGGAGAATCGCGGATTGATTTGATTTCACGCTTGCCTTTGACAAGTAGAGCAGGAATTTTCCCCGCCTATATGAGTTCCGAAACGACAGACGATTCATCGTCTTGGTTTGAGTTTCTAGGCTGGATCGAGACCAACAAACGCAATCTTGTCCGCGCTGGAGCGGGTTTATTGATCCTTGTATTTGTTGTGGCGACCATCCGATGGAAGTCGTACCAGACGGAGTTGGCCGCGAATTCGGCATTGCTTGCGCTCAAGGTTTCCGTGCCCGCCACGGCAACTGGTGAATCGGCCGCGACAGCAGGCGATTTTCTGAAGATCGTGGACCTTCATGGCGGCACCGCTGCCGCGGAGCGTGCGTTGCTTCTGGCGGCTGGTGCCTCGTTCACCGATGGCAAGTACACCGAGGCCCAGGCTCAATTCGAGCGATTCCTTCGTGAACATGGCGACAGTGCCCTGGCCGCGAGTGCGGCATTTGGCGCGGCAGCCGCCCTCGAATCACAAGGCAAGTCCGACGAGGCTCTGACTGCTTATCAAAATTTTCAAACCCGGTTTTCGCGAGCGGCTCAGGTGGATCAAGCCAGGCTGTCAGCGGCTCGCATTCACGAGTCGAAGAATCAACATGAGGCGGCGTTCAAAGTTTATGACGAGCTGGCGCGCGCTGGTGCCGGCACTTCCGCCGCCTCCCAGGCGGCGCAGCGCAAACAACGACTGCTTTCCGCTCATCCGGAGTTGGGAAAGACCAACACTCCAGTGGCCGCTGTCTCCACCAATGCGCCGGCAGTGAAGCCATAGCATGACGGCGAACACTCAGGAGTCTGGATTGCGCGCGATGGCGGATCAGATAGAGATGTTCGCACGCTCATTCCGGACGCTCCCAACCGAATTCCTTGCGAGTCACAAAGCATGAAACTGGCAGTCATTGGCACAGGTTACGTCGGACTGGTTACGGGGACGTGCTTTGCGGAAGTGGGGCACGATGTCATGTGCGTGGACTGCGACGCACGGAAAGTGGAGACGCTCCAGAAAGGCGGGATTCCAATTTACGAGCCGGGCTTGGAGGAACTCGTCCAGAAGAATGTCGCCGCGGGTCGTCTTCGCTTCACAACCTCCACGCGAGATGGAGTTGAGAATGCGGATGTCGTCTTTATCGCCGTGCCCACGCCGCCGCAACCCGACGGTTCGGTGGATCTCAGTTTCATGGAAGGAGTGGCCCGGGACATCGCTGCGGTCATGACGAGCTACAAGATCGTCGTGGACAAGAGCACCGTGCCTGTGAAGACCGGTGAAAAGGTGGCCGAGACAATCCGGCGTTATTGCAAGGCGAAGGTGGAGTTCGACGTCGTGTCGAATCCCGAGTTTCTCCGTGAAGGTTCCGCCGTGTCGGACTTTCTGAAGCCGGACCGGGTGGTCATTGGTGTGCGGACTCAGCGGCCTGTGGCTGCGATGAAGGAGTTGTACGCTCCCTTCAACGCGCCGCTGGTCGTCACAGACATCAACTCGGCCGAGCTGATCAAGCACGCAGCGAACTCCTTTCTCGCGCTGAAGATTTCCTACATCAACGCCATTTCCGTCATCTGCGAAGCCTCTGGTGCGAATGTTCAGGAAGTTGCCAGCGGCATCGGAATGGATGCGCGGATTGGCCGGCAGTTTCTGGATGCCTCGCTGGGCTTCGGCGGAAGCTGCTTTCCGAAAGACCTGAGCGCGTTCGTGAAAATTGCCGAGCAACTCGGCTACGATTTTGGCCTGCTCAAGGAAGTTCAGCGGATCAACGACCAGCAGATGGACCGTTTTTTCAAGAAGATCCTGGAGACGATCTGGGTGCTCAAGGACAAGAAAATTGGCGTGCTGGGGCTGGCTTTCAAACAGAACACTGATGATGTACGGATGTCGCCAGCCATTGATCTTTGCCTGCGTTTGCTGAAGGAAGGCGCGTTGCTCAGGGTATATGATCCCAAGGCGATGGACAAGGCCAGGACTGTGCTGCCGTCGAACGGCGTCACCTACATCGATGACATGAACGCCGTGGCCGAGGGATGCGATGCGTTGATAGTAGCCACGGAGTGGAACCAGTTCAAAAGCCTCGACCTCGATCGGGTTCGCAAGGCGATGACGCACCCCATCCTCTTCGACGGAAGAAATCTTTTCGATCCCCGTGAGATGGAACAGCTCGGTTTCATCTACAAGAGCATCGGTCGTTGAAGTGCATCCGCCGATCGAAGTCGCCGCAGGGCTCGTCTTTCACTCCGGCAAACTGCTGATCACTCAACGTCGCCCCGGAGATCACCTCGGCGGCTTGTGGGAGTTTCCCGGCGGCAAGCGGGAGGCCGATGAATCCTTTGAAGAGTGTCTCCGGCGGGAATTGAGGGAGGAACTCGCCATCGAGGTTTCAACCGGAGAGATGATTGACGAACTCATCCACGCCTATCCGGAGAAAACGGTCCGTCTGAAATTCTACCGCTGCGAATTGCTCCATGGCAGTCCTCGACCTTTGGGATGTCATGCGTTCGTGTGGGTCACGCGAGATCAATTGGATGACTATGCGTTTCCCGCCGCTGACTTGCGGCTGCTGGACAAGCTGCGGACCTCGCAGGATCTCTGGGCTGCGGGTTAAACGACTGCTATTGGCGGAAAAAGTTTCAGATCCTCGACTGGTTGAGGACTTCGCGGGCGCTCGTCAACAACATCGTTGCGTCGATACCGACAGCGACAAAGTCGTATCCGGACTCGCGCAGGAGCTTCGCTTCGCTCGCGGTCATTGCAAAGATGCCGATGGGAATTTGCCGGAGTTTACATGCTGACAGGACGCGGTTGATCGCAGCACTCACTTCCGGGTGCTTCAGTTGCCCGAGCAGATTCATGCTGCCAGAGAGGTCGTAGGGGCCGACGAGGATTCCATCGAGGCCGGGAATGGCGAGGATGGCCTCGATGTCGCGGACGGCGTCGATATGTTCCACCTGGATGATGATGGCGGTTTTCGAATTGGCGGCAGAGACATAGGGCTGAAAATTCAGTCCGAATGAGTTGGCACGAGCGATTCCGGCACTGCGGGTTCCCTCCGGCGGGTACTTGCCCGCCTGGATGGCCTCGGCTGCCTGCGCAGCGGAGCGGACGAGTGGCACGATGACTCCGTCGGCACCGATATCGAGCACCTGTCTGATCCAAATTGGATCGCACGTCGGAGCGCGCACCAGGCCGTGCGCTTTGCCCCGAACGGCAACCAGCATCTGCTGTGCGTCTCGCAATGAGAGCGTGCCGTGCTCCATATCGATCCACAACCAATCGAAGCCGATGTCCGCCAGCGCTTCGACAATCTCCGGGCAGGGCAGGGTGATGAGTGTGCCCAACGGATGGAGGCCTGCTTTGGCGCGTTGAATAAAAGTTGATTTCAAGCGGCCCTGTATTGTCGCAGCCGCTCTTGGTTGTCGATGCAGAATCGCAGCTTGCGCAGTCGAAGGGAACGGCGAGCGAGACTGGACGGGAGGCAAAGTTGAATTTCAAATTGGATTGCTGCTTGAAATCCTTCCGGCGCTCTCTGAGCTTCATGGCGATGTTTCAACTGTTAAAGACGGATTCCACTTCGCGCGCTCGCCTTGGCCGGTTGACGACGCCGCGCGGCGTCATCGATACGCCCATATTCATGCCCGTGGGGACTCAGGGGAGCGTGAAGGCGTTGGATCCTCGGGAGCTTGGCGAGATGGGCACGCAGATCATTCTGGGGAACACATATCATTTGAGCATCCGCCCCGGCATGGAGATCATCAAGGCCGCCGGCGGACTTCACCGTTTTATCAATTGGCCTCTGCCGATTCTGACTGACAGCGGAGGATTTCAGGTTTTCAGCCTGGCAAAGATTCGCAAAATCAAGGCGCATGGCGTGGAGTTTCGATCGCATCTGGATGGAACGTTGCTCTTCCTGGGTCCGAAGGAGGCGATGGAGATTCAACGGACTCTCGGCTCGGACATCGCGATGGTGTTTGACGAGTGTCCGCCGCATGGCTGCACTGCGCGTGAAGCGCGAGCGGCGGTGGAGCGCACCATCCGATGGGCGGGTGAGTGCCGCGAACAACCGCGTGCTCCGGGGCAGATGTTCTTCGGCATCGTCCAAGGGGGTGCAGATGCAGCGCTGCGGGAGGAATGCGCCAAAGCAATCGTCGCAATGGGATTTGATGGTTACGCGATTGGCGGTGTGAGCGTGGGTGAACCCGAGAATGAAATGATGAAAGCGGTGGAATTCACCGAGCCATTTCTACCCGCGAATCAGCCGCGTTACGCGATGGGATTGGGGACGCCGGCGCAGTTGGTGGAGTTGGTCGCGCGCGGAGTGGACATGTTCGATTGCGTCCTTCCCACTCGTGTGGCTCGCAATGGAACCGCCTTCACTTCGAAGGGAACCGTGAGCATCAAGGGCGGCTTCAATAAATCTGATTTCCGGCCCATCGAGGAAGGATGCGTCTGCTACGCATGCAGGAATTTTTCCAGAGCTTATCTCCGCCACTTGCTGAACGTGAATGAGATTCTTGGGCTGCGTATGTTGAGCGTTCACAACTCCCATATGTTCATGAATGTCATGGTTGAAATCCGGAAACATATCGAAGCCGGAACTTTTGGAGAATTCCGACGCGAGTTCGTGGCGAACTATGTGCCGTCGCAGAAGATTCTATCAACCCGGCAACTCGCACAGAGGAGTGACATCTGAGGGCGATTGCCGCGCCTTTGGTGGAACATTCGTTCGCTGCTTCGTTTGCTCCAATCCAGCGTTGACACCCGGAAGTCGCGTCCATAGTTTCCGCCCGTAAATACCGAGCGATGGCCCCGATTTTACATTTCGGGGCCTTTTCATGTCGGCATCGAAAACTTTATGGCGAATACGATTCTGGTCGGAGCCCAGTGGGGCGACGAAGGGAAAGGCAAGATCATAGATGTGCTCACCGAGCAGGCGGAAATCGTCGTGCGCACGCAGGGAGGGAACAACGCCGGGCACACTGTTTTCGTGGGGCCCAAGAAGTATGTGTTGCACCTCATTCCCTCCGGCATCCTTCGGCCGCGCAAGCTGTGCATCATTGGCAATGGCGTCGTGGTGGATCCGATCGGGCTGGTCAGCGAGATTACCGGTTTGCGGAAACTCGGCATCAAGGTGGATGAAAACCTGATGATCAGCGAACAGGCGCACGTGGTGTTCCCCTACCACCGTGAGCTGGATGAGCAGCGCGAGTTGCGCAAGGGGAAGAACAAGATAGGCACGACCAAACGTGGAATCGGTCCGGCTTACGGCGACAAGGCGGCTCGTGTTGGAATGCGCATGATCGACCTGATTCATCCTGAACGCTTCGAGGTGTTGTTGAAGGCGCGGATCAAGGAGAACAACGAAGTGTTGAGGGCGCTCGGAGCGAAGCCGCTTTCATTCAAGAAAGTTTACGAGACGTATCGAGATGCCGCGGACGCGCTCCGGCCGTTTGTTGCGAACACCGTCGTGAGGCTCCATGAAGCCACAGTCAGCGGAGCGAACGTGTTGTTCGAGGGAGCTCAGGGAACCTTCCTTGACATTGATCACGGCACATATCCGTTCGTCACCTCCTCCAACACGACCGCCGGGGGTGCTTGCACGGGTTCGGGTGTTCCGCCCAATCGAATGGATCGCGTGGTGGCGGTGATGAAGGCTTATACGACGCGCGTGGGTGAGGGTCCCCTGCCGAGCGAGAGCGCCGAGATCGCCGACATGCTTCATGCGATGGGGCGCGAATTCGGGGCGACGACGGGACGAGCGCGGCGCTGTGGATGGTTCGACGCCGTCGCCACGGGGCACGCCACGATGGTCAACGGCATTGACGATCTCGCGATCACCAACGTCGATGGGCTCGACACGCTGGAGACGATCAAGGTTTGCGTGGCTTATCGCTGTGGCGGGAAGAAGTTGGATTACGTTCCGAATGACATCGAGTTGTTCGCGCAGTGCGAGCCTGTGTATATCGAGTTTCCAGGCTGGAAAACGCCGACGCACGAGATTCGTGAATGGAAGAAGCTTCCCGTGAATGCGAAAAATTACTTGAAAGCGATTTCGGATTTCACGGGTGCCAGGCTGCGAATTGCTTCCGTGGGTCCTGCCCGTGAACAGACGATGTTCCTCTGAGCAACGGGAATTGCGGATCGGAGATTGAGTCATGACTGCGCCGGTTTCCCATTTGAGTGCCGAAGCCAAGGCTTCGTTGCCAGCGCACGTCGCAATCATCATGGATGGCAATGGACGATGGGCTAAGCAACGTCACCTGCCACGCGTGGAAGGCCATCGCCAGGGTGCCGAATCAGTCCGGGCAATCGTCCGGGCGGCGGGTGAAGTGGGTGTGAAGTATCTCACCGTCTATGCGTTCTCGGTTGAGAACTGGAATCGCCCCAAGGACGAAGTGGATACGCTGATGAAGTACCTGGCGCGTTACCTGAAGAATGAGATCGGCGAGCTCAACCGCAACAACGTGCGTCTCGATGTGATCGGCCAGATTTACCGGCTGCCGGAGTTTGTGCAGCAGCAACTCGAGAAGACCAAGGCTGCGCTCTCACGCAACAACGGGCTGACGCTCATTCTTGCCCTGAGTTACGGTGGCCGGACGGAGATTGTGGAAGCCGTGCGGGAGATCGCCGGCAAAGCGCGCGACGGGAGGCTTGATCCTGCGGAAGTTGATGAGCAAGCCATCTCGCAACACCTCTACACGCGGCATTTCCCGGACCCCGATTTATTGATCCGCACAAGCGGGGAACAGCGACTGAGCAACTTCCTTTTGTGGCAGACTTCCTACGCCGAGTTTGTCGTGACACCAACCCTTTGGCCTGACTTCCGGCGGCAGCAGTTCTTTGATGCGCTTGAGGAGTACGCCCGGCGCCATCGACGGTTTGGGGGGCTGGGGTAAAGGGTCGCTTTCAGAGTGGAGTTTTCAACTGCCTTCCTTGTAGAACGCGTCGAGTGTGGCCCGGAGGAACTTCAGGCAGACAGGGAATCCTATCCTGAGGGACGGGAGCATGGTTTCGTTCACTACGCGTTGGAGCGTCGTCCTGGCGGCGGGTGGAGCAGGGGACAGATCTCCGGCGGCACTGGAGTCGCTGGGAGGACCAACTGGCCTCCAATTTACGCTCACATCCGGCGTCTCGGCCGTGGTGTGGAGGAGGCGCGCGACCTCAGGTTCCACGCCGACCTGACAGTGGACCGCCTGCGAAACAGGTGAGCGGGGCGCAAGCCTGCGCGGCTGGTGCGACTCCTCCCAAGCACTGGAGTCGAGAGCCTGAGCCAGTCCATCGACAGCCACGAACTGGCAAGCCAGATCTGCTACGTGGTGCACCACATAAGATGCGGGAAGACCGCCCATTCGGTTTGAGTGGAGGGCGACGGAGCCATCCGTTCTCCATCCACATCAGGTTCGATTCATTGAGAGCACACTCCGAAGAAAGTTTCACAATCCCTGTCGGGTTCCAGCCTCGGTTGGCAATAGTATCTATGGACACCCGGCGATGCGGACAGTAGCGAAGGCCAAACCGCCTGTTTCCCGATGATCATTAAATATGCTGTTGAGCTCGGTAATGGAGAGTTTAGCATCGCGCCCATCCTGCGTGATGTGGAACGAACCGGTGAAGCGCTCCCCTCAACTCATGGCTGACAAACAATCAGTAACCGGCTGGCTGCAAGCACTCCAGGACGGTGACGAGGGGGCTGCGGACTCGTTGTGGCGGCGATACTTTGAAAAGCTCGTCCACCTCGCACGACATCGGCTGGGCGACAGTCCCCGTCGCGTGGCGGATGAGCAGGACGTCGCCATGAGCGTGTTCAAGAGTTTGTGCGAAGGCGTTGAGCGAGGTGAGTTTGAGCGCCTGAACGATCGCGATGATCTCTGGCGATTGTTGGCGACGATCACCGCCCGGAAGGCCGATCAACAAGTCCGCTGGCTTATGCGCCAAAAGCGTGGCGGCGGAGAGGTGCGCGGCGATTCCGTTTTTCTCAAGGAAGGATCGGAAAACGAGACGCCTGGTTTCGACGGCCTCGCCAGCAACGAACCCACGCCGGAATTTCTGGCGCAACTGACCGAGGAGCATCAGCGGTTGATGAACCTCTTGCCGGACGAAGGACTGCGGCAGATCGCCCGTTGGAAAATGGACGGATGGCTGACCACAGAAATCGCTGCGCAGTTGAACATCACGACTCGCAGCGTGGAGCGAAAAGTCCAGCTCATCCGCGAAATCTGGAAAGAAGAACTAAGCTTGTGAACACCACTCAAAAGTCTTCCAAAGAAGCCCTCGCCAAGATCGACCATGTCTGCGACGAGTTCGAGGCGGCCTGGCAGCGAGGAGAGAGGCCGCGCATCGAGGATTCACTTGGACGAGTCGGCACCGAGGCGCGTGCCGGGCTGCTGCGGGAACTGTTGCTCGTCGAGTGGGAAATCCTCCGCCGACGCAACGAGAAACTGTCGCTCGAAGCTTACCTCACACGATTCCCGACGGACCATGCGCTGGTGCGTGACCTGTTTCATCGCGCCGTGCCCGCCGCCCCGCCGGAGGTCATCGCCCACTACCGAGTGCTGCGCAAACTGGGCGCGGGTGGGATGGGGGAGGTTTTCCTGGCCGAGGACACGAAGCTCGACCGGCAGGTCGCTTTGAAGCTGTTACCCAAAGAAATGGCCAACGATGCCCGGCGCCGGCAACGGTTCATGACCGAGGCCAAGGCGGTTTCCGCGCTCAATCATCCCAACGTCTGCGTCATTCATGAAGTTGGCGAAACCGCCGAACACTGGCCCTACATCGCCATGGAGTACATCGAGGGGCAGACCCTGTCGGCGCATCTCAAGGCCGGGCGCTGGGAGATCAAAGACATTGCTGATATCGGTGCTCAAGTGGCGGACGCACTCGATGCTGCCTTCGCCAAAGGCATCGTCCATCGCGACATCAAGCCCTCGAATATCTGCATGAACGAGCGCCGCCAGATCAAGGTGCTCGACTTCGGACTGGCCAAACGGTTGCGCCATGACGACGACTCGGAAACAGTCCATAATGCGACCTCCACCGGACAGGTCATGGGCACCCCCAGCTACATGAGTCCGGAGCAGGCGGTGGGAAAACCCGTGGACCATCGCTCTGACATTTTCAGTCTCGGCATTGTGCTCTACGAGCTGGTCACGGGGCGTGTGCCGTTTCCAGGATCCACGTTTGCCGAGATCACCGACCGCATCCTGCGTGAGCAACCCGAGGCCATGGCTCGCTTCAACTATGACGTACCGCAGGAACTGGAACGTATCATCCGCAAGTGCCTCGAGAAGGATCGCGAATCGCGTTATCAGGCGCCGCGCGAGCTGCTCGTGGACTTGCGCAACTTCCGTCGCGAACAGGAACGGGCTCTTCACTCCGGGGCCGCTGAACTTGCGCACAACAGGTTCGCTCCGGCGGTCCAGGCCGGCCCGTCGGCGCGCTCCGAAACCATTGATCCAGCGAAGACCGCTTCCGTCGAATTGCTCAAGGAGAGCGACATTTTCATCAACTACGCCGGGATCGATGACCACCCTCTGTTGGAAGGCCGTCAGGGCTGGGTCTCGCAACTTCATCGCAACCTGGAATTGCGTTTGCAGCAGCTCAGCGGTGAGAGCGTAAAGATTTCGCGCCATCCCGGACAACTGGGCGAGTCGCGCCTCGACGAGAAACTCATCGAGCGCCTGCCGGACGTGAAGGCGATGGTGTCGATTGTGTCACCGCCTTTCATCAAATCCGAGGATTGCCGCCGTGAGGTCGAGGAGTTCTGGAAACGCGCCGAAAGCTCCGGCAAATTCTGGGTCGAGGAAAAGCCGCGCCTCTTCAAGGTGATCAAGACTCCCGTTGCCGCCGGTGAACTTCCTGCTTCCCTGGAGAACCTCTTCTCGCAGTTGTTCGGTTTTGATTTCTTCGAGCGCGATGCTGAGACGGGCCGGGTCCGGGAATTCGACGAAGCGTTCGGGCCGTTGCTGAAACAACGCTTTCACGAGCGCGTCTATGATCTCGCGCATGAAGTCAGTTCGGTCCTGAAAATCCTTCGCCAGTTCAAGGCGTCGGACAGCACTCCCAACCTCACGCGCGGACCCAGGCACTTCATTTACCTGGCCACCGCCACGTCGGACTTGCAGAACGAACGGGATCGCATCAAGCGCGAGTTGATCGAGCGCGGCCACGTCGTCCTGCCCGACGCTCCGCTGCCCTCGGTCTCGAGCGACGTCGAGCGTGCCGTCCAAACCTGCCTGGAGAAATGCACCATCGCCATCCATCTCCTCGGCCGTCATTACGGCATCACGCCCGAGGATTCCTCGGAATCCGTCCAGGCGCTGCAAGTGAAGCTGACCGCGCGCTGCGCTGAACAGGGCAAGCTCCAGCGCCTCGTTTGGATACCGGGCAATGTGGAATCCATCGATCCGCGGCAAAGCAGTTTCATCCGCCAGGTTCAGGAGGACCCGAAGCTTCACCTGCACGCCGAAATTATCGAGGGGAACATCAATCTCTTGAAACAAGATTTGATCCGCCGCCTGAATCCGCCCGAGGAAAAGAAAGCTCTGCCTGCCAAAGTCGGAACGACCAACGGCGAAACGCCCAAGGTCTATTTGATCTGCGAACCGCGTGATGAAGACGCGACCGCGCCGCTTGAAGATTACCTGTTCGGCCACGGCCTCGAGGTTTGCTTCCCTGCCTTTGATGGCACGGATGCCGACGCCGAGGCGCTTCACCGCGAGAACCTGCTCACTTGCGACGCGGTGATCGTCTATTACGGACAAGCTCCCCGCGCGTGGGTGGACATCAAGCTGCGCGAGATTCTAAAGGCTCCGGGCTATGGACGGACGGCCCCCCTCCGCCTCCAGGCTGTCTATGTCGCGCCGCCCGATGATCGGAGGAAAGATCGCTTCCGCTCGCACCAGGCGCAGGTGATCCAACAACCGGGAGAATTTACCGCGAGCCCCGAGCTGGCGGCGTTTGTGAAAACGGCGAAGGAGGTGGGGAAATGAAATTCGAAGGCGCGCACTCGGGGGCGGATTCCAACCCTCTGCTGTCCCGAAGGGACATCCTGAAAATAGCCCGGCGTTTCAATGCCGGGCTTCTTACCGCACGAATTCGAGTCCCGAAGGGACGGCTGAACATTGACTCCCTGCAACCAGCCTTCAGCCGTCCCTACGGGACTTGTTCTCACGGGGCGTGGCTCCCAGCGTTGAAACGCCGGGCTATTTTCAATCGTCCCGCCGGGACGTCGCTGCCTCGCCTCTGCGAAACCGCTTTACCATCCTTTTCCCCCAAACCTCATGACCACTGACACGCAAACCTTGAACCCCTTCCCCGGCCTGCGTGCGTTTCGAGAGGACGAGGATTACCTGTTCTTCGGGCGCGAGGATCAGACCATCGAATTGCTCTCGCGCCTCGGCAGCCAGCGTTTCGTCGGCGTGGTCGGCACTTCGGGCAGCGGCAAATCGTCGCTCGTGCGCTGCGGGCTGCTCTCGCAATTGCAGGGCGGCAAGATGCTCCAGGCCGGCACGCGCTGGGAGATCGCCGTCACGCATCCCGGCGGCGACCCGATGCGGCTGCTCGCGGAATCGCTGCTCCAGATCGATCTCCACGACCGCGAAGAGGAAGAAGCTCCGGAGCGTTTGCTCGCCACGCTCAACCGCAGCCATTACGGACTCGTCGAAGCCATCCGCCAGGCGAACCTCGAACCGGGCACGAACTTCCTGCTCGTCGTCGATCAATTCGAGGAAATCTTCCGCTTCCAATCCGCGGGCATGGCCCAGCGCGAAGCCGCCAGCGAATTCATCGCCATGCTCCTGCAAACCGCCGCGCAGAAGGACGTGCCCATTTACATCGTCCTGACCATGCGCTCGGATTTCATCGGCGACTGCGCGCAATTCGAAGGCCTGGTCGAAGCGGTCAACGCCGGCGAATTTCTCATCCCGCGTCTGACCCGCGAGCAGTTCAAACAAGTCATCGAAGGCCCGGCCAAAGTGGCCGGCGGCAGCATCACGCCGCGCTTGCTCCAACGGCTGCTGAACGATCTGGGTGAGCAGCAGGATCAATTGCCCTGCCTCCAGCACGCGCTCATGCGGACGTGGGAACGGGCGGGGAAGGTAGGAGTCAGGAGTCAAGATTCGGAGGGACGAGTTACACGAGTCCCGAACCTAGAACCGGAAGGACGAGTTACACGAGTCCCCGATCAACCACGCTCGGAAGGACGAGTTACACGAGTCCCCAACTTCCACCAAGAGGTTGGGGACTCCCAGAGCTCGTCCCTCCGAAAGGAAGATTTTGGGGACTCTCAGAGCTCGTCCCTCCGGGAAGCTGGTAGGCCCCTCGACCTCGACGACTACCACGCCATCGGGCGCATGGGCGAAGCCCTTTCCATTCATGCCGACGAAATTTTCCAAAGCTTCGCCAATGACCGGCAGCGTTCGCTGGCGGCGCTCATGTTCAAGGCGCTGACCGTCCGCGAATCCGAGAAGCGCGGCATTCGCCGTCCGCAACGGCTGGGCCGGCTGGCGGAGAATGTCGGCGTGCCGCTTGCCGAGTTGCTGCCCGTCGTCGAGGCCTACCGCGCCCACGGCGTCACCTTTCTGATGCCGCCGCCGGAGGTGGATCTGCACGAGAGCACCATCATCGACATCTCGCACGAGAGCCTCATGCGCGTCTGGGTGCGCCTGCGAGACTGGGTGGAGGAAGAGGCGCAATCGGTGAGCATCTTTCACCGGCTGGCCGAGAGCGCGGCGTTGCATGAAAAAGGCAAGGCGGGTTTGTATCGCGATCCGGAGTTGGGCATCGCCCTGGCCTGGCGCGCGGAAACGAAGCTGGGCGCGGCCTGGGCCGAGCAATACGGCGGCGGGTTCGATGCAGCGATGGCTTACCTCGACCGCAGCCGCGAAGCTGCCGAGCGCGAAGAAAAGGAACGCGAAGCCAATCGCCAGAAGGAACTCGAACGCGCCCGGCAATTTGCCGAAGCGCAGGCGAAAGTGGCGCGGCTGTTCAAACGTTTCGCCGGCAGTCTCGCGGTGATCTTTTGCTGTGCAGTGGTATTGGCGGTCTGGGCTTTTAATTTGCGGCGGGAAGCGCAGGCCAGTCAAAAGCAAGCCGAGGGGGAAAAACAGCGTGCCGAAAAGAGCGAAGGCGACGCGCAGCAGATTCTTTATGCCGCCAATGTGAACCTCATCCAATCCAGTTTTGAGCGGAACAATTTCGTAAGCACCAAGAAATTGCTTGAGGAAACCAGCACCAACTCAACGCGCGGCTTCGAGTGGTACTATTGGTGGCGACAAATGCATCGGGAAGCGCGAATCCTCCGAGGGCATGTAGGTGGGCTCAATGTCGTCGCCTTTTCTCCGGACAGCCAGCGAGTGGCGACTGGGGGCAAAGACGGAACGGTCAAGATTTGGGAAACCGTCAGCGGCAAGGAATTGCTCAGCTTCCGCCCAACCGAGGGAGGACTTGGGACTCTGGCCTTTTCGCCTGATGGTGAACGAATTCTCTCCAACAAATACGAACCTTGGCAGGCAGGCGGAGAGGTGTGCATTGCAAGCGCGACCACAGGCAAATTGTTGCTTACCCTGAAAGGTGGTTCTGGATCCTTTTCCCCAGACGGGCGGCGCGTCGTGACAGCCATGGGCGGACAAATCGTCATCTGGGACAGCTTCACAGGCG
>SIBF01000065.1 GCA_009695275.1 Pedosphaera sp.
AACGATCGATTTTCGGCTGCCTCTGCGAAGCGGTGACCGCTTGGGCCAGCGGCCTGCGAGTCCCATCGCTGATCCCAGCAAACTCTTCTTGAACCACTACGCTGTTCAAATTCGGCTGAGTTCACGCATTAGGGCGTGAATGGTTACCGCACTTGCAGTTCGCCGGAAGTCACTGCGATCGAGCCGTCGTTGGTCAGCTCCACATTCGCCTCAATTAAAAGCGGGCCGGAACCGCCTGACTTTAACAATCTGCCACCCGCGCGATTCACAATGGCACCGGAAAGGGCGAGAGGAGACCCGATTGCCAGATCATTCTGAACATCCAGAATGCCAAAGTTGTCGATCCGCGCGGTGGACCCGGCGGGGAACTGGAGGGCGCCAGAACCGGACACCACCAGCAAACCTCGATTCTCGATTGTGTGGGAATCGCGCAACTCTTTGACCCCGCTTCCCTCGAAAGAAATTCTTGCGCCGCTGGCGATGATCGTTTTGCCGGTTCCCTGGAAAGCGCCACTGCGAACGAAGCCACCGCCGAGGGACAACGTTCCGCTCCCCCCGATCGTGCCGGAAGACATCGATAGATTTGAGATCGAAGCCAAACCCGAAAAGCGCACGCTCCCGCCGTTGATTGACAACAAAGTGATCGTGCCGGTCGTGGCATCAATCCGGCCCCCTGGGCCGTCCGCGATGACGGTTCCAACTTGAACGCTTCCTCCAAATACCAGCCCGGAGCTCACGGCCAGGGTTCCGGCGCCACCAACACCGGAAACGATCTCGTGACCGCCTCCAGAAATCCTCAGCACAGCGCCCGCGGCAACCTGAGTGGAGCCGGTAAAGCGATTGAACTTGTCTGCCGTCAGCGCGTCGAGGCCGCCACCGGAAACTTCGAGCTCGCCGCCGCGCACATCCAACCGGCCTTCATTGATCAAACGGACGTTCGAGGACAGAATCGATTTCGCGCCGCTGGAGTTCACTTCGAGGAGAGCGCCAGGACGGTTTTGCAGCACGCTGCCCGTCTGCGCGGCGTTCAGGCCGATGATCACTTTGCCGTTCGCCCTCAAGGTCGAGAGGTTGTCGATGGAAGCCGTGTCGCGAAAAAGAATGGTTGAGTTGGCGAAGGTGGTCGTGCCCTGGTTTTGCAGAACTCGGGAACCCCGAATCGTGAAAGTGGCCGCATTGAATGTTACTTCACCCCCCTTGGCGATGATGAACCTGCCCTCGCCATCCAGGGTGCCCGCCGTGATCGTCCCGCGAATCACGGTGAGGTCGCCCCTTCCAGTCAACGCGGCTGCCGTGCCGTCCATCAGCAACGTCTCCACCGACGAGGCTTGGGCAATTTCGAGCACTGATCCGTCCAGTTTGAGAGAACCCGTGGCGTTCACTGAAAGAACAGTGGCAGTGAATCCCTTCGGAATAGTGACAGCCGCACCCTTGATGATGACTGCACTGGTGGCGGTGGGGAGCTTCTTTGAATCCCAGTTAAGGGGATCGCTCCAGAGAGTGCTTTTGGCCGCACCGGTCCAGCTCACCTGAGTGGCAGGCAACGCATGCAATCCTCGTGCGGCGGATGCAAGGTTCGAACCGGGCACGCCTGTGGAATCGATGGCCGCGGCGAGCGGCAGGTAAGGCTCAGACTCAACGAGCAAACCTTCGGCCGCGTTAGACTTGGCCGCGTCAGGCTTATCTCCATCCGCACTCGGAACCAGTGGCGCAGGAGCTGCAGGTTTGTTTGCCACCGCAGGTGTTGCAGCGGCCATGGCGGGTTCCTCGGGGCTGGGTGCCTGGCCGGCATCCGGCAATTCCTCCACGTCACAGTCCGCCAGGAGGTCAAAGGAAGCCGATCCATCGTGGCGGGAAATCTGTTCCGCCGACGTTCCAATGGCCAACGCCTCAAAAACAGATGCCGCTCCGGTTGAGGCTGAAGTGTCCGGTGCCACTGCCATCCAGTCCGCGCCCGAGAGGAGTAATCGCGGCTCGAGGGGCTCGATCTGAAAACGAAATGGCGATGGCTCTCGCATGAATCAATCTTTGCTGGGAACTGGAGGGAGAGTCTTGCCAAGCTCGATGCGGGCTGGCAAGCGCAGTCGTTATTTTTGAGGCGTTTTCTTAGCCCGCCCTCTTCAAGGCCGCCTTGGTCTCGGCCTGGAGTTCCTCCAGCTCAGCCTTCAGCTCGCGCCGCTTCGTCGTCTCCATCCGGTCTATGAAGAGGATGCCATTCAGGTGATCGACCTCGTGCTGGACGGCACGCGCCAGCAGCCCGCCGCAGCGGAATCGGAATGTTTCACCGCTGGCGTCCTGCGCTTTGACAGTCACGAATTCGGGACGCGAGATGTCGGTGTAAATTTCCGGGAAGCTCAGGCAACCTTCCGGTCCAGTGACCAGTTCACCACTTGGAGTGATTTCAGGATTGATCAGAACCACGGGCATGAAGGACTCCACATCGGCTGGCTGGCCGGCCAGCTCCAGCGTGGATGGCCGGTCTGTGATTCCACAGACATCAACAATCGCCAGTTGAACCGGTTGACCCACCTGTTGCGCAGCGAGGCCGACACCATGTGCCGCCCTCATGGTTTCCATCATGTCCGAAATGAGCCGCTTGACTTCGGGGGTCACCTTCTGGATACGCGCGCCCTTCTTGCGGAGGACCGGATCGCCGTACTTGACGATGGGGAGAACCATGTTTTGGAAGTGTTCGTAAGGTTTGGTTTTACCTGAACGCAGTCGTGCTGAGAATCACTCTTCTGCCGGCCAATTCCGCAGCATTTGGATCAGCGCGGGCACATCGGGACTCTGCGCGGTGCGGACGTAATGGCCGCTCGTGGCGACGCCGAGGAGAACGCACATGGCGTTGCTCAGGCCGAGAAGTTTCCCCAGGCAAAAGCCGGCATTGAAATGATCGCCGGCTCCCGTGGTGATGAGTGGCGTCGGAATGTAGGGCCCCTGCACGACATCCACCTTGCCTCCGCACACGGCCAGCGCAAACAAGACGGGATGCACGGCGAGCGTCTGAATGCCCAGGTGTTGCTGGATTTCCATGGTGAGACTGGAGAGTCCCCCGGCCGAATCTCCCTGCGTCTGGATTCCCAATGCGCCCGCGACTTCGAACGCCTCTTTTTCGTTAAGGCCAAGAATGACGTCGAAGTGCTGCTGGAATTGACTGATCAAGTTAAGCGCCTTGCGCACGTCCTCGGCCTTGCGTTTCTCGGGATCGGCGAGGTCAAAGAAAATCATCCTTCGCGGACCGCTCAGTCGGGGACACAACTCCGCGAGCAACGCGGCCCAGATGTCGCTCATGTAAGGGATCATCGTCCAGTTCACAAAAGCGACGAGGCTTGAGTTCTGGAATTTCCCTTCGAACCGTTCGCGGCCAAAGCGCTCCTGGATGTTCGGCCAGGTCACCTCATTCAACGGAGTCGATTTCCCGACCAGAATTTTCCCGTCCTCGAATTCCAGTGCGTCGGTGTGGCAGGCATCGGCGATGGAGTGAACTTCGGCGCGTTTGGCCAGGCCTGCAAAAACAGGATGCAGGTTCGGGCGTCCGACGGTGCCGAGATAGGTGACGTTGAGGCCAAAGGAGGCCAGGGCGTTCGCCATGATGGGGCCGTTGCCGCCTAGTTTGGTAAGCTGGTTGACCAGCTCGATGTTGGTGCTTCTGCCGGCGGCGCCCGCGAGCCGCGCGGCGTAGGCGGCAATCGTGGGGATGCGAGTATAAGTGGTCGCGTTCTGGCGCTTGTCCACCACATGCACGATTTCATCCACGAAACCGTCCATCCCGACGAAGGCAGAGAGGAGCTGGGGTCGTTCTGTGAGACTGGATAATGCCTGGGCGCATTCCGTGTGCAGGGACGAATCGTTCATTTCAAATCAAACGGTTTCTGGAAACGTGACGAAGATCATTCAGGACTGATCCCGGCGACTTGCAGGACACGTTCAAGTTCGTCATCGCTGAAAAATCGGATTTCGATGGAGCCCTTGCCGGCTCTGTAACGGAGGTTGACCTTGGTGCCAAAGCGTTCCTTGAGCTTGTTCTCGACATCAACCACGTGCAGATCACGGCTCGGAACAGGTGTCGCGGGCGCTTTGGCGGATGTTGAGGCCACCGCCTGCTGCTGGAGATGGGTCACGAACTCCTCCGTCTGACGCACGCTCCATCCATGGGCGACAATCCGCTCGGAGGCCATCAATTGATCGGCGGTGGAGTTCAATCCGAGAATCACCTTGGCGTGTCCGACGGAGACTCGCCCCGTGCGGAGATGATCTCGTATCGGGTCGGGGAGCTTCAGCAGGCGGATCGCATTCGTCACGGCGACACGACTCTTGCCGACCTTTGTCGCCGCCTGCTCCTGGGTGAGTTGAAATTGATTGATGAGCTGCGAGTAACCGAGTGCTTCTTCGAGTGGGTTGAGATTTTCGCGCTGGAGATTTTCGATCAACGCGAGTTCCAGCACGGCGCGATCATCCGCCTCCCGCACGATGATGGGCACCTCGGCCAACCCGGCGATCTGGGCCGCGCGCCAGCGTCGTTCTCCGGCGATCAGCTCGAAGCCGCTTCCCTTCTGGCGAACGATGAGCGGCTGCACGATGCCTTGTTCGCGGATGGAATCCGCCAGCTCGCGCAGAGACTCTTCGGAGAAGTCCTTCCGCGGCTGCAACGCGCACGGCTGGACGCGGTCGAGAGTGACGCGAAGCACTCGTTCACGGTTGTCCGCGGGTGCCTGCTGGGCTCCGGAGCCGGCGGCGGCAGAGGCTGGGGCGGGTGCTGGTTTCGGTGCTGGCGCGCCGCCCAGCAAAGCTCCCAAACCGCGCCCAAGAACGGGTTTCACCATGCGGCGAGATTGGAGAACGTCTGCCGGGTTGTCAATAAAGGCAGCGGAGCGGCGCGTCATCGGCAGCGACACTTCGGAGTATTGACCACGGATTGCATGGATGGCACGGATAAGATGCTGGTGGATTCCGATCCATCTTAATCGGCAGTGGCAATCACCACTCCTCCCAAAATGCGCAAGTGCCCCGATGAGATTTGTAGCGATTCCTCATCTCTCCACAGTAGAATGAGCTTGCGTGAGCGATGTCACCCAGATTCTCAAACGTGTGGAGAGTGGTGAGACTACGGCTGCCTCGGAACTGTTGCCTTTGGTTTACGAGGAACTCCGCAAGCTCGCCGCGGCCAGGATGGCGCAACAGCCCGCCGACCACACATTGCAGGCCACAGCCCTGGTGCATGAGGCCTGGCTGAAGCTCGCGGGAAATCGCGACTCTTCATGGAATAATCGCCAGCATTTTTTTCGCGCGGCAGCGGAGGCGATGCGCCAGATCCTGATCGACCGCGCCCGCGCCAGGCAGCGCCTGAAACGTGATGCCGGTCAATTCCGCGTCAACCTGGAAGACGTGGATCTGGCGGCGGATGCCGAGCCTGAAACCCTCCTTCTTGTCGATGACGCATTGCAGAATCTGGCCCGCGAACACCCTGATAAAGCGGACCTCGTACGGCTCCGGTTTTACGCGGGATTGAATGTCGTGGAAACGGCTTCCGCGCTGGGAGTGTCCGAGAAGACCATCAAGCGCCAGTGGATTCATGCGCGAGCCTGGCTCTTCCGCGAGATCAATCGATTGCTGAAAGGCAGCGCGTGAAGTTTTGCCACCGCTTCGTTCCGCAAGCGTGAAGGAATTAGTAACTCAGGCATCCTTCCAGAGAGTGGAGTTAGGACATTTTGCGATGCCGCTACCGCTGCCATGCGGGCGTACACTTGACGATCTCCTGGAGGGAGAATCGAGGCTAGCCCAGTCTTTCAAGGCTGGGACGATAACCGAGAAGTCCAAGTCCCGGAGGGACGGATGATCCTCCATCACGCCCTACAAAGTCCCTTCATCCGGTTCGATCCCGTGTCGGGGCCGTGATACGATCCGGAATGGAGTTTCGCAACGAGGTTCTCTGGTCAGCCGGCCCTTCGGGACTTGTCCTTTTGCGTGCTGAAACCCGGCAGCAAACTGCCGGGCTCTGGAGTTTGGACATTTCTTGAAGTTGTGCAGTCATGCAGTTCGCGGTCTCCCGAATGGAGATTTGACAATAGCCCAGCCTTTCAAGGCTGGGACGATAACCGAGAAGTCCAAGTCCCGAAGGGACGGATGAATTTGAACCACTCCCGCGAAGTTTGCTCATACCACCCGGCTTCGTATCCTTTCGGCGAGACAAAACCGTATTGAACATGTGGGAGATTCAGCCGTCCCTTCGGGACTTTGCTGTGGCCAATTGAATCCCGGCAGTGAACTGCCGGGCTATGATCAAATCACCCTCCGGGAGAATGGGGCTTGGCCCACCACACGACTGTCTGACAACGAACAAACATCTCACTATTCCCGGATCCACTCCCAAAATGTCCAAAATCCAGTCACCGACAAAACTTCTGTGCTGCTTCAATTTCGAAGTGTGAGTTCACGGGACCCCCCTCCGTGAGGCAAAGATTTTTGACCCCATTTTTCCGGCGATGTCGTTACTCTGATTGAAGACCAATTTCACTGATACCATGAGCACCCGTCAGCCCAACGAAGAAACCATCCTGGAAAAGGCGCTGTCGTTCGCCTCGCCGGACGCGCGCCAAGCTTATCTCCAGGGAGCGTGCGGCGATGACCAGCAACTCCACGCTCAGGTCCAATCACTCATTGACGCCCATGAAGCGGCTGGAGGTTTTCTCCCGGACAAAGCCGCTGAAGACGCTCCCACGCAGGCTGCGGGCGTTGCTTTCGAGAAAGCCGGCGACCGCATCGGCCGCTACAAACTGCTCCAACAAATCGGCGAAGGCGGTTGCGGTGTCGTTTACATGGCAGAACAGACCGAACCGGTGAAGCGCCGTGTTGCGCTCAAGGTCATCAAGCTGGGCATGGACACCAAGTCCGTCATCGCGCGCTTCGAGGCCGAACGCCAGGCGCTGGCGCTGATGGATCATCCAAACATCGCCAAGGTGCTTGATGGCGGCGCCACGGACGCGGGCCGCCCCTACTTCGTGATGGAACTTATCCGCGGGACGAAGATCACCGAGTATTGCGATGAAACCAAACTCTCCACCCGCCAGCGGCTCGATCTGTTCATCCAGGTTTGCCAGGCCATCCAGCACGCACACCAGAAGGGCATCATTCATCGCGACATCAAACCGTCGAACATCCTCGTCACAGTCAATGACGGGGTGCCTGTGCCGAAGGTGATCGATTTCGGCATTGCCAAGGCGACCAACCAGCAGCAACTCACGGACAAGACGGTCTTCACCGCTTTCGAGCAATTCATTGGCACGCCGGCTTACATGAGCCCCGAGCAGGCGGTGCTGACGAGCGTCGATATCGACACGCGGAGCGACATTTACAGCCTGGGAGTGCTGCTTTACGAAATGCTCACAGGCAAAACGCCACTGGATGCCAAGGAACTGCTCTCCCTGGGCCTGGATGAAACGCGTCGCGCGATCCGGGAGAAGGAGCCGGTGCGCCCCAGCACGCGACTGCGCACAATGCAGGAGGGTGATCTCACCAGCACGGCGAAGCACCGCCAGATTGAAGCGCCGAAACTTGTCCAACAACTGAGCGGCGACGTGGACTGGATCGTGATGAAGTGCCTGGAGAAAGATCGCGCCTGGCGTTACGAAACGGCCAACAGCCTGGCGAGTGACCTCCAACGGCACCTCAACAACGAAGCCGTCCTGGCCCGTCCACCGAGCGCGGCGTATCGGTTTCAGAAACTGGTTCGGAGGAACAAGCTGGCCTTCGCAGCAATCACAAGCGTCGCGGCGGTGCTCGTGCTTGGAGTTGTCGTGAGCACCTGGCAGGCAATTCGTGCCACACGCGCGGAGCGTGAGCAAAACCGCCAGCGTGAAGCTGCGGTGGAAGCCAGCGCCAGCGAAGCCGCGCAGCGTCGAATCGCGGTCGAACAGCAACGGAAAGCTGAAACCGCCCAGGCGAGTGAAGCCGAACAACGCAGCAAAGCTGACGCAGAGAAAATCACCGCCGAGCGTCATCGCTACGTGGTCAGCATGAACCTGGCCCAACAAGCCTGGGAGCAAAACAATTTCGATCGGCTGCGGCAATTGCTGGAAGAGACGCGGGAGTCATCAGACCGTGGTTTTGAATGGTATTACTGGCAACGGCAAACTCACCTGGACTTGAAGACGCTCCGAGGCCACTTGGCGACTGTGACATCTGTGGCGTTTTCGCCAAACGGCCAGCGGATTGTCACGGGCAGTTACGATCAAACGGCCAAGGTGTGGGACGCGGCCAGCGGTCGGGAAATGCTCACGCTCCAGGGGCACAGCGGTGGGATCAGGTCGGTGGCCTTTTCCCCGGACGGCCAGCGAATCGTCACCGGCAGCCACGACCACACGGCCAAGGTGTGGGACGCGGCCAACGGTCGGGAACTGCGCACGCTTAAGGGGCACGGCGCTCAGATCTATTCTGTGGCGTTTTCCCCAGACGGCCAGCGGATTGTTACTGGCAGTGGGGATAATACCGCCAAGCTGTGGGAGGCCGCCAGCGGTCGAGAATTGCTCACGTTCAGCGGACACACCGCTCTGATTTGGTCGGTGGCGTTTTCCCCGGACGGACAGCGGATTGTCACTGGCAGTTACGATCAGACGGCCAAGGTGTGGGAGGTGGCCAGTGGTCTGCAACTGCTCACCCTCAAAGGCCACGGCGGAGGGATTTTGACTGTGGCTTTTTCCCCGGACAGCCAGCGGATTCTTACCGGCAGTGGCATTGGCGATGAGACGGCCAGGGTGTGGGATGCAGCCAGTGGCCGGGAACTGCTCACGCTCAAGAGGCACACCGCTCAGATCAGGTCTGCGGCCTATTCCCCGGACGGCCAGCGGATTGTCACCGGCAGTTTGGATCAGACGGCCAAGGTGTGGGAGGCGGCCAGTGGCCGCGAGCTACTCACACTCAAGGGGCACGGCAATGCGATTTATTCTGTGGCCTTTTCCCCGGACGGCCAACGGATTGTCACCGGCAGTAAGGACCAGACGGCCAAGGTGTGGGAGGCATCCATTGGCCGCGATCTGCTCACTCTCAAGGGGCACAGCGCTGCTGTTTATTCTGTGGCCTTTTCCCCGGACAGCCAGCGGATTGTCACCGGCAGTTGGGATCACACAGCCAGGGTATGGGAGGCGGCCAGCGGCCGGGAACTGCTCGCGCTCCAGGGGCACGACCTTGGGATTTTGTCGGTGGCCTTTTCCTCGGATGGCCAGCGGATTGTCACCGGCAGTTGGGATCAGACGGCCAGGGTGTGGGAGGCGGCCAGCGGACGTGAACTGCTTGCGCTCAAGAGGCACGGCGCTTCGTATTTGGTCGGTGGCTTTTTCGCCAGACGGCCAGCGGATTGTCACGGGCAGTTACGATCAGACGGCCAGGGTGTGGGGGGCGGCGAGTGGCCGGGAACTGCTGACGCTCAAGGGGCACAGCGCTCGGATTTCGTGTGCGGCCTTTTCCCCGGACGGCCAGCGGATTGTCACCGGCAGTGACGATCAGACGGCCAAGGTGTGGGATGCGGTCAGCGGTCGAGAACTGTTTCCGCTCAAAGGGCACAGTGGTTTGATCAAATCGGTGGCCTTTTCCCCGGACGGCCAGACGATAGTCACCGGTAGTGACGATCGAACGGCGAAGGTGTGGCAGACGGCGCGAGCGGAACAGGTCGCTGCCTGGCAGGTGGAAGAACGGGTGGCGGCGCAGTATCTGGTCGTCCTGCAGCACGAGCGCAACGCCGAGCAGGAGCCCCAACGGTTCGCTCGCGCCCGTGACGAGGGTGCCATCAAACAGTGGCTCATCCTGGCACCGATACCGTTGGGTCAGAGCGGACCGGACGGAGTGGACACGGAGCAGATCGAGGGCGAAGGCCGGCTCCGTCCCAAAGCGGGCGAAGGGACATTTCTGGTGAGCGGCGAGCTAAAGTGGCAGGAGGTAGCCCAGGAGGATTACGTGATTGATTTCAACGTGATACTGGGGGACACGACACATCAGAGCGTGGCCTACGCGGTCTGCTACCTCCGGTCGGAAGTCGAACAGCATGGGCTGCGGATGCTGGTGGGCAGCGACGATGAGGCGAAGGTGTATCTCAATGGGAAGATGGTCCACAAGTATCCCGTCGGGCGGGGCTTCGTTCAGGACCAGGATACGGTCTCTGACATCACCCTGAACGCGGGGTTGAACGTTCTGGTGTTCAAAGTGGTGAATGAATTCGTGGACTGGAAAGGCTCCATTCGGTTCACCGATGCCCAGGGCAATCCGGTCAAGGGCATCAAAGTGACACTGGATCCTGACGCGAAGGATTCCCGATGAACCCAAAACCACGAAACCGCCCTGTTCAGGCTCGCACACCAATGGTCAAACAAAGAAAAAAACAGGCGCTCGCCGCCTAAAACAACCAAAAGAAAAACCCATGAAACCTACCTTACTCCTGCTGACCTGTTTAATCGGACTCGCCATCCCCATGGTCGGTTTGGCTCAGCCCACCATCACCACTCAACCGAAAAACCAGTCCGTCAGTTTGGGCGCGAAGGTGACGTTCACCGTCCGTGCCAGCGGCGCATCGCCTTTTGGCTACCAATGGCGGCACAACGATGCCGCGATCCCGGATGCGACCGCCCTTTCACTGGTGATGACAAACATTCAATCGGCCAACGCTGGCGCTTATACTGCCGTCATCACCGATGCGCTGGGCTTGTCGGCCACGAGCCAGCCGGCCAGCCTATATGTCGATCCCACCTTCACAAAAATCACCGTCGGCGATCCGGTCAACGACGCTCTCGAGTTTTGGGGTTGCGAATGGATTGACTACGACAACGATGGGTTTCCCGACCTGTTCGTGACCATGCGTGCCGGAACGCATAATTACCTTTACCGGAATAACGGCCGCGGATTGCTTACCAAAGTGGCCGCTGGTGCCATCGTGACTGATACAGGCGAGTCGCGCTTCAGCACCTGGGGCGATTTTGATAACGACGGATCTCTGGATGTCGTGGTGGGCAGGGCGGCGGGCGTGTTGTTCTATCGAAACAACGGTGAAGGAACATTTTTGAAAGTCGCGAATCCCTTTCCAGGATCGGGAGGGGCTTTTGTATTAAGGCCTGATTGCGCCGACTATGACCGCGATGGATTTTTGGACTTGATCGTGCCCAATCGCGACGGCAACAACTTGCTTTACCGCAACAACGGCGATGGGACATTCGCAAGGGTCACAGGCCAACGGATCGTGAGCGATGGCGGCTCTTCAATCGACGCTCCCTGGGGCGATTATGACAACGACGGCTGGCCAGACCTTTTCGTATCAAATTTCTTCGGCGAACGTGCTTTCCTTTACCGGAATACGGCCAACGGGAGCTTCGAAAAAATTCTCACTGGGCCCGTCGTGACCAAGGCAGGTTACTGGAACGGGGGAGCGTGGGGCGATTACAACAATGATGGATTACTCGACCTTTTCGTTGCTGCTGGCGGTCACGGTGCTGCCGAGAGGGATTCTTTATACCGGAATAATGGCGATTCCACCTTCACCGCCATCACCACGGGCGCGATCGTCACCGAAGAGAGGCAGTTCCACGGCTGTGCGTGGGGTGATTACGATAATGACGGGTTCCTGGATCTGTTCGTCTTGAATATAGCGGCAGCGGAAAACAACTTCCTTTATCACAATAACGGCGACGGCAGTTTTGAAAAAATAGTCGAGGGCAGCTTGGTTAATGAAAGCGGGTTCTCCAATGACTGTGCCTGGGGTGATTATGACAACGACGGCTTTCTGGACCTGTTCGTGGCCAACGGAGGCATCGACGGACAGAGGAAGAATTTCCTCTATCGCAATAACGGGAACGGGAATGCCTGGATGAAAGTTCGGTGTGTCGGCACCGTCTCCAATCGCTCCGCCATCGGCGCCAAGGTGAGGGTGCGCGCAACGTTCGGCGGAAAAACTTTCTGGCAACTGCGAGAGATCTCAAGTGGTTCTGGCCTCATCGCCCATTTTGGATTGGGGAACGCCACAAACATTGAAGCGCTGCGCATCGAATGGCCCTCGGGCATCGTCCAGGAGTTGCACGACGTCGCGCCCAAGCAGTTCCTGACGCTCACCGAGCCAGCGCGGCTCCAGGCGCTGGCAGCAGGTGTCCTTCGCATTCAATCCTGGAAGGGGATGGCCTTCGAGGTGCAGGCGTCCACCAATCTGGACCAGTGGTCGCCCCTCACCACCGTGACCAACTTGACTGGCACGCTGGAGTTCACAGATCCCGAGGTGGCGAACCCAATGAGGCGCTTCTACCGAACGTTGCTGAAATAATTGGAGAGCCAGCCCGGCGCGCAACGCTTCTACCGCGCACGCGAGCTCCTTGACGCGGGAAAGCAACGTTTCAAAAAATCATCATCTCCGCGTGTGCGGAGACAGCGAGTCCCGGCGGCAAAATCCGTGTGTCCGTCGGGACTCGTCATTGGCGGATTGCGGCGGCGGAGTAATTCCTCACTCGTCCCGCGCCAGCGCGGCGAATCGCGATGGGCGGCCAAGCAGGAGAATGGGCCGGGGCGTTCGCATCCAATCGTGGAAGGGGATAGCTTTCGAGGTGCAGGCGTCCACCGATCTGTAGCAATGGTCGCTCTTAACCACCGTGACCAATCTGACCGGCACGCTGAAGTTCACGGATCCCAATGCGGCGAACCATTTGCGGCGTTTCTACCGAGCGGTGCTTCGGTAACTGGAGAGCCAGCCCGGCGTGCGGCGCATGTTGTTTTCTTTCGAGATTCCCATTCGGTGGCGATAGCATAGTCTGCGCGCATGAGCGACGTCGTGTGCATTCTCGAAGCTGCCCAACAAGGCGATTCCACGCCCCTCGCTATTCAACCATGGTAATGTTGGCAATCGCGATGAACTTGAGCTTGCCGCCGCTCTCATTGAACACCAGTGTTCGCCCGTCCTCCGTGACCAGACAATGTTCTGCTTGTTCGACGCGAACCACGTCGCCGTTGTCGAGCCGCAGCGAGTAGGGCTGGAAAGGCCGCCGGTTATCAAGGTCGAGCAACGTTTCACTTGTCATGCCAGCATCGTGCGTCACCAGTGCCGGTGCGTCAAGCTTCAGAGCCGCTGGGTCGCCTCTCTGTAGGGCGGAGCCGCTGATCGAGCCACGCTTCGATGCAAGTTGTGCGCGTTTCCGGTTGAGGCCGGCCGACTCTCGGTTACGCTGTGGCACGTGAGCGACGTTACGCGCATCCTCGACCGTGTTCAGCAAGGCGACCCAACGCTGCCGCTTGCAGCCAGGGCGTTTCGCCGGTAAGCTGCCGGGCGTGAAGTTGCTGTTCATGAATCTCCCGCCCAGCCTCGCTCCGCAGCGCGAGACGTTGATGCGTTGTCTCGAAGCGATGAACCGCGTGATGCCGTTGCGGGCGGTGTATCTGTTCGGCTCGCACGCGCGTGGCGACGCCCGGCCCGACAGCGACGTGGATTTATGCATCGTGGCCGAAGGTGCCGCAAAGCAATTGGAGGCGGCGCAGAGTTTTTGCCGGGCCATGCGCCCCATCCGGCCCAAGCCCTCATTCACAATCGTGCCAATCACACCGGAACGATTGTCAGAGAAGGGAAGCATCCAGGATTTTTTTTATGAGACGGTGCTGAGGGAGGGAGTGCGTCTTGCCGAGGAAAACTAACTCGAAGAATCCCGCCGACTGGCTGCGGATCTCAGTTCGTCGGTCTGATTGCCGCGGGCTTGGAACTGGTAATCGTGCTTGTAACGGTTCCGATTCTATAAAACATCCCCAGATCAGCAGGCGCGATGAGGACGGAGCGTTTGCCGCCGGAAGAGGTGGTGGGAGTCTGCACCGGTGTCCACACGCTGCCAGCGCCGAGATGATCCGTCGAGTAAAGCATCCATTGAATTGATCCCTCGGGCCACGAAAAGCGGATGGCTCCGTTCTGGCTCTCCCATGAAAGCTTAGGTGGCGACGCAGCCGGCGATGCCACGGCCAGCAGCTCGATGTCGAAAACGATGTCCGAACTTGTGCGCGATGCCTGGTGAATTTCCACCGCCAAAACATTTCTCCCCGCAAGAAGGAGGGACGGATTGATGTCAGTCTGGAAGAATGTCGTTTCGTCAGTCGATCCCGCGGTTGTGGACGCCAGGGTGTTATAGGTGACCCCGACAGATGGCATGTTGCTTCGGAAAACTTCCCGCCCGTTCAAGTAAACAATCCCCCCATCATCACGCCTGAGGCCTAGCGTGACGCTTGAGAATTTCCCCGGGTTTTCCACCGTGAATATGCGGCGGAAGTAGGTTGTAATGTACTTGCTGTTCGAGTTTGAGCCGTAACGAACCACGGTCTTCTCGTTGTCATCACCATATCCCAGAGGTGCCGGCCCTTCGGTCCAGGCTGTGTCCTCAAAATCTGGCTTCACCCAGTCCGTTCCTTGATTCGAACCGTCATCGAGGAACTGCCAAACTGAGCCGGCAGCCACCAGACTTTCGGTGAGGAGGCCGCCCAGAGGTGTTGCGAAGAAGTCCAGATCACTCCGAGTGGGGCCGATGCGCACCGGATTTGTGAATCCGGGACTGGCGAATGTGTAACCATCAAGCAGAGCCTTGAGGGTGTAGGAACCAGCCCCAAGTCCGACCAGGGTGAAACCGCCGTCGCTGTCCGTGTAAGTCATCCGCGTCGAGGAAATGGAAACGCGCACGCCTTGCAATGGCACGCCTTCGGCAAAAATGTGGCCGGCCAGCCGGAAGGTGTTTGGCGTGCCTATGCGCAAGATTGTCGAATCGCTCGCCACACCGCCTTTCATGTCGGATACGGTGCATTGGACGAGGTACTCTCCGTTGGCTATCCAATGGTGCGTTGCGTTGCGATCATTCGAGCCAAAGCTCCCGTCACCGAAGTCCCAAAAATAAGCGAGTGAATCACCATCCGCATCCAGAGCATTCGCAGTGAAAAGCAAATCCTGGTCAGCGCTACCGTTCACGAATTTGGAGCCCAGTGATACTGTCGGACTGCTGTTGTCCGGAAAACTTCCCTTGTTGACGACAATATCCAGGGATTCAGGAGGTGTAACGCTCCTGGAGATCGGTGTGATGTGAATTCCCGCCTCGCGATCGGAAAATGTCCTGCCAATGAGCAGGCACGAATCATCCTTGCCCGCAGAGGAACCCGGCGTCAGGTCGAGCAGGCGCGTGGCCTCGCCACCTTTGCCCGACCAGCGAATACTTGCGCCGTTCACCAGCCACTTGTTACCGGCGTAATTCGCGCGGTATTCGAGCCAGTAATTGGTCCCGGAATTCTTCGTCACACGCAGGGCACGAATTCCGCGAGCCTCTTCCGAATCATGCGCAAAAATCCGGTAAGTGCCGCTTTGCGTGGCGTCGCTGACATCGGCGGACGTAAGCCAGTTCAGATAATTCTTGTAACGCGCGTTGAAGTGTTTGCTCCCGGCATTGGCCGAACCCATTGTGTCAAACTTGTCTCCATACTCCACGGTTGTTCCGGTGCCGATCGCACTTTGTCCCGCCGTATCCCAGAAATTCGCGTGGTTCAGACCGAAGTTGTGCCCGAGTTCGTGGGCAACAACGCCGACAGATGAGCTGTCGCGAATCCATGCCCCGGCAGCGCCGATGTAACCCAACCCCGCGAATTTGAATCCAGGAACGGCTCCGAAGCAGATCAGATCGAAACCATAATCGCTCAGAGTGTAGCCAGCCGAAGTGGCTGCGGCACGTGCATCCTTGCGGAGAGCGCTGGCATCCCTGGCTCCGTAGTAGCCGGCGGTTTGAGGCATCCGAAACGTCGATGTCACATCCGAGCCGGCACCGATGAGCTCAAAGCCCGTCTTCCCGTACGACATCTCGCGGTAAAATGCGTCCACGCCCTTGATAAGGTTTTCAGCGGTGGCGTCACTGAAGGGATCGCCGCCCAAGTCCGAGAAATCCACCCGGATGATGATCACCTGTTTCGTTCCTTCAGTCCGCGCCGAGGCGGCAGGTGAATCGAATCCGACGTTGCCGTCTGCCCCCGAGGTTTCGGTGGCTGTGAGCTGATTCTGCAGTGCGGCGACGTGATCGGGCTGGCAGAGTGCCACCAGCTCTTCTCCGACTTCAGTAAGAGTGGTCTCGCCGGAAGTGGCGATCGGTTCGCCAGAAATCCTGCAAACAGGATCCACCGATGTCGCGAGCGACATCGAACGCAGTCTGGCTTCAGTGAGATCGAGCTGACGGGCGGGATTTTCATGTACGGCGAGCAAATCGCCGAGCGCCACGCCATGGATCGGAATGTTTTGCCGCGTAGGCTCGCCAAGTCGGCGGCCATAAACAAAAGCATGGTACGTTTGATCTCCCAATTCCGCCATTCGCCACACGGATGGCACCGCGCCTTCCTGCCCCGCCGCAGGCAGTGCGGCGAGCACCGCCAATGTCCCACGCCGCGACAAGGGACGCTCCAGTTGAGCAATGACGGACGCGGGCAATTCCTGTCGGACTGCAAACGGTATGGCCAGCTCCAGCGCTCTTTTCGGGTCCGCCTGGATTGTGTCTGCCATCTTTGCGCGGCGCTGTCGGGCAAGTCCCACGCCTTCGGCCTCCAGCCCGGATTTCTCCAGAGCGGTGGCCCGGATGTAACGTTCAGTCCAATTGTCGAACCGGGCGAATCGAGATCCGGGAATTGTGGCGATTGTTTTTGAGGGCGCAGGTTCTACTTCGACCATCGAATGTTTAACGAGGCCAGCCAGTTCATGGGAACTGTCCAAGGCTGGCCGCGCTGGCGAGGAAACAGGGAGCTGTGGGCGCAAGGTGTCCTCTGCCGGTGTCCCGACATGACCTGAATTCGGACCAGCAACCCGGCAAATAAAGACGGTGGCCAGGACGGCAAGGACGAACAAATGGATGCAAACAGCCCGGCGCAAACTCATGCTCGGAAGTTAGCAATCTTCGCGCCGCAGTAGAGTGAGCGTCCCGGAGCACAACATACCCAGCGGCTACCGGAATTCTTTGGACTGGCGCTGTTGAGCGGCGATCTCATGCAAGTTCCAGATTGGAGGCCGTCCATTTATCGATTCGCAAGCATCAGTGGATGCCTTGAGTCAAAGAGTCCAAAAGCCGTTTGGCGATGAGCAATCCCGATTCTTCCAGTTTTCGTCCAGCCAGGGGATTCGGGACCGTAGTGTCGGCTGGATGATCGCGGAACACGGGATCGTGCCAGCCTTCGATATTGATGTCCGAGTCATAGCCGGCACGCACCAGCGTATGAATGATCTGCGGCCAGTCAGCCTGGCCCAACCCTGGAGCGCGATGCTCGGCCACACCCGGATGACAGATGCCGTAGCGCTCAAGCAGGGGCCGGTTGATGAACGCGTCTTTGGCGTGAACGTGGAAAACGCGCGAACCGAAGTGCCGCAAATTTTCGACCGGGTCGATGAGCTGGCAAATCAGGTGGCTGGGATCCCACTCCAGGCCGATGTTCGAGTGTTGCGTCGCGTTGAAGATCTTTTCCCAGGTGGCTGGCCGGGCCATGCAATTATACCCCATCACCGGCAGCGGCAGTGGCGCCTGCGGGCAGTTCTCGAACGCGATGCGAACGCCGTGATCAGCAGCGAATGCAGCGATGGGCTCCCAGAAAGCGAGGATCTGCGGAATGAAATCCTCGAAGGGGCGATAAACCGGGTTTCCCCCGCGCTCATTCAAGGTAGTCTCAATCACTCCTCCTGCGAAGCCAGAGACGGTTTTGACTCCGAGGCAGGCCGCGACTTCGATGGCGCGATGGAAGACAGCGCGCGCACGTTCCGTCTGGCGTGGGTCAAGCGGATTGGCGTAAAGCGCCCCGATGGCTGAAATGCGAATGTCATGCCGCTTTGCGGCGGTGGACAACTCCTCCGCGAAGGGCTTCCAATCCGTATGTTCCGGCGCACAAGGACTCAGGGCGAAACGCATCCATGACATCGAACGGAAGCCGAGCTTTGCGGCCCATTCAAAGTCTGCAGTCTCACCTTTGCATAGAATCCCAACGCGCATAGTTGCACTGAATCAATTCCTCTGCCGAAATGAAAGCGTCAGGATTTTGCGTGTCGAGGCATTTCAATATCATCAAAAAGGATTTCACGGTTGACGATTGTGGTGGGCATCCGCAACTTCACACCGTCTATCGCGAGAATGAAGACCATCTTGTTCGTCTGCACCGGCAACGTATGCCGAAGCCCCATGGCCGAAGGGCTCTTACGGCACACCACGCGTGGGCGGGGAGATTTCCGCATCCTCTCAGCTGGAGTCGGAGCCATCGACGGACAACCGCCCAGTGCCCATGCAACGCGAGCCTTGAGGGAACTGGGTGTGGATATCTCCGGACAGCGCAGCAGGATGCTCACGGCAGATGTGGTGCAACAGGCGGATTACATCTTTGGAATGACGCACGGTCACGTCGATGCGATTACGCTGCTTTATCCGCAAGCTGCGGAGAAGACCTTCCTCCTTCGGGAATTTGACGACACGCTGGACATTTTTGAGAAGGACATTTCCGATCCCATCGGCGGCTCGTATGACGTGTATCTGGCCTGCCGAGATCAGATTGAACAAGGTATCGCCTCGATGCTGCAATTTATGGAACAGACCGCCCGGATTACTTCAAACAACCCGTCACAACAACGAACCGTGAAAATCTCAATCGGCTCGGACCACGCAGGCTTTCAACTCAAAGAGACGATCAAGGGATTCCTCGCGCGCAACAGTTCCCTCGTGACGGATATGGGCACCAACTCCCAGGACTCGACCGATTATCCCGATTTCGCGCAGGCGGTGGCTGAAGATGTCGGCACCGGCAGGAGCGACTTGGGAATCCTGGTCTGCTCCAGCGGGATCGGCATGAGCATCGCCGCCAACAAGACTCAAGGGGTCCGGGCGGCACTGGTCTTGAACGAGGAGATGGCGCGCCTGGCCCGTGAGCACAATAACGCGAATGTCCTTTGCCTTGGGCAAAAATTCACCACACCCGACCAGGCGACAAAGATTGTCGAAGCGTTTCTTCAGGCTCATTTTGAAGGCGGACGCCACGAACGGCGTGTGCAGAAACTCGAAGCAGGTGGCGCATCGGCCAGCCTGCGCTTGAGCCGGGTCGATCCGGAGGTCAGCAGCGCCATCTTCCTGGAGAAACTGCGACAGCAGGAAAACATCGAATTGATTGCCAGCGAGAATTTCACCAGCCCGGCCGTGATGGAGGCGCAAGGCTCGATTCTGACGAACAAGTACGCCGAAGGTTATCCACGCAAACGCTGGTATGGCGGTTGCGAGCATGTGGACACCATTGAGCAACTGGCGATTGACCGGGCGAAACATCTGTTCGGGGCTGAACACGCCAATGTGCAGCCGCATTGCGGAAGTTCCACGAACATGGCGGTCTATTTCGCGTTCCTGAAGCCCGGCGACAAGCTGCTGACGATGGACTTGAGCCACGGAGGACATCTGACCCACGGCAATCGCGCGAATTTCTCCGGGAAGTTTTTTGAGATCGTCCACTATGGGGTACGCAAGGACGACGAGCGAATCGACTATGATCAACTCGCGGCAATGGCTCGTGAACATCGGCCTAAAATGATCACGGTCGGCGCAAGCGCTTACTCCCGCGTCATCGATTTCAAGCGAATGAGCGAGATTGCCCAGGATGTGGGAGCGTATCTGCTGGCGGACATCGCGCACATCGCCGGCCTCGTCGCCGCCGGCATTCATCCCAGCCCAGTATCGTGCGCCGACTTCGTTACCACCACCACTCACAAGACGCTGCGCGGACCCCGTGGAGGCTTGATTCTATGCAAGGAGAAGTACGCGAAGGAAGTCGATTCCATGATCTTCCCAGGCATTCAAGGCGGGCCTTTGGAGCACGTGATCGCGGCCAAGGCGGTGTGTTTCCACGAGGCGGCACAACCAACCTTCAAGGCTTACCAACAGCAGATCATCAGGAATGCCTCGGCGCTCGCGGATGGAATGAAGCGCAACGGATTCAGGCTCGTCTCGGGCGGCACCGACAACCACCTGATGCTCGTGGATGTCGGCGCTAAAGGTGTCACTGGCAAGGACTGCCAGATTGCACTGGATGAGGCGGGGGTCACGGTGAACAAAAACACCATCCCGTTTGAAACCCGTTCTCCTTTCCAAGCCAGTGGCATTCGTCTTGGAACTCCGGCGGTGACCACGCGCGGAATGAAGGATCCCGAAATGGCCGCCGTGGCGGACATGATCAGCGAAGTGCTCCTGGACATCAAAAACCTTGACGCGGCACATGCGGTGCGCGAACGTGTTCGGGAACTAACCGCAAGATTTCCACTGCCGTATTGATCGGCAGAGCTATCTCCGGCTGACCTTCGGATTTGTGATCCCGGTTTTGCAGCACCGTAAGATGGTCAGGCCCATTTTGATGGTTAAGAACCTGCTTCAGCAACAGCGTCATGCATCTCTTTGCTAAAGCCACCGAATAAAATTTAAGAAGTATGCCTCCCAAAGCACCAAAGAAAAGTCCGGCGAAACCCAAGGCCGCCGTCAAACGCCCAAAGAAGGGCGACGAACTCCCCTTCGATGAGCCGCCAGGCGAAATTGCCGGCACTCCCGCTCCCAATGAGGAACTCGTGACGTCAACGAGAGCCGGACCGCCGGTCGAATCGGAAACCGAGCAGAAAACCGAGCAGCCCGAGCAGCCCGCGAAAGCGGAACAAATGACAGAACGTGCAGCGGAGCGGGCTGATCAGGAACCTCCTGCCAGCCCGAAGGAAGGTTCAGGCCGCACCGTCAATATCGCCCAACTCCAGGCGATGGCCATGCCGGAGCTTAATCGCATCGCCAAGGATCTCGAAATCGAGAACTTCGGCACGATGAAGAAACATGAACTCGTTTTTCAAATCCTCCAAAAGAACGCGGAACGCAGCGGCATTCTCTTCTCCGAGGGGGTTCTGGAAATTCTTCCCGAGGGATTCGGATTCTTGCGGTCGCATAGCTTCAATTATCTACCCTGTCCGGAGGATATTTATGTCTCTCCCTCGCAGATCCGGCGCTTTGACCTGCAGACTGGTGATCTTGTGGCCGGCCAGATCCGTCCGCCCAAGGAAAAGGAACGTTTCTTCGCATTGCTCAAGGTCGAGGCCGTCGGCAAGGAAGATCCGGACAAGGCAAAGGACAAGACGCACTTCGACAATCTCACACCTCTTTTCCCGAACAAGCGCATCATGCTTGAGACCGCCCCGGACGAACTTTCCACTCGCGTCCTCGATCTCGTGTGCCCCATCGGCAAGGGATCGCGCGGTTTGATCGTCGCTCCCCCGCGAACCGGCAAGACGGTGCTCATGCAGAAGCTCGCCAATGCGATCCTCAAGAACAGCCCGGAGATTTACCTGTTCATCCTCCTGATCGATGAACGTCCCGAGGAAGTCACGGACATGGAGCGCACTTGCAAACCGGCCGAGGTGATCAGCTCAACGTTCGATGAACCGCCCGAGCGCCATGTCCAGGTGGCCGAGATGGTGATCGAAAAAGCCAAGCGCATGATCGAGCACAAGAAGGATGTTGTGATCCTTCTGGATTCAATCACCCGCCTGGCACGCGCCTACAACACGGTCCAGCCGCACTCGGGCAAGATTCTCTCCGGCGGTGTGGATGCCAACGCCCTGCACAAGCCCAAGCGCTTCTTCGGGGCCGCGCGCAACATCGAGGAAGGCGGCTCGCTCACCATCATCGCCACAGCACTTGTCGATACGGGTTCGCGCATGGATGAAGTCATCTTCGAAGAGTTCAAGGGCACGGGCAATATGGAGGTCCACCTGGACCGTCATCTCGTGGATCGCCGCATTTTCCCCTCGATCAACATCGAACTCTCGGGCACGCGCAAGGAAGAGCTGCTTTACCACCCGGACGAATACAACCGGGTCGTGGTCCTGCGTCGGGCGCTCACGGGTGTCCCGCCCGTCGAGGCGATGGAGCTGATGCTCAACAAGCTCAAGAAGACACGCAGCAACATCGAGTTCCTGCTATCCATGAGTGTGGGTTGAACTTCCTGGATTGATCTCTGGCGATTCCGAGGCCGCGGAGAAGTCCGCCAGGTCTTGGACTGCGCCAGTCCTCTGGCGCTTTGACTGTGGTGGTGGAACGACGACGGACGAAATTTCGCGCACGGGATGGTCACGTTCGCGGCAAAAGCGGTAGAGGGCTACCGCAGTCCAAGACGCTTCGCGAGTTACCGGGCCGCTGGCGAGTTCGGGAAATCCTCCACACCACAGAGGCGGGACAGGCGCAGAGAAATCAAGCATTTGCCCTCTCCACTCTGCGTCCGTCCCGTCTCTGCGGTGCAACTCTTTCTCCGCAGTCCATGACGCTTCGCGAGTTACCGGGCCGCTGGCGAGTTCGGGAAATCCTCCACACCACAGAGGCGGGACAGGCGCAGAGAAATTAAGCATTTGCCCTCTCCACTCTGCGTCCGTCCCGTCTCTGCGGTGCAACTCTTTCTCCGCAGTCCATGACGCTTCGCGAGTTACGGGGCCGCTGGCGAGTTCGGGAAATCCTTCCACCGCAGAGGCGGGACGAACGCAGAGAAGAATCGGTTGTACCCTTGGTCCACTCTGCGTCCGTCCCGCCTCTGCGGTGCAACTCTTTCTCCGCAGTCCAGGACGCTTCGCGAGTTACCGGGCCGCTGGCGAGTTCGGGAAATCCTTCACACCACAGAGGCGGGACAGGCGCAGAGAAAAATCGATTGTTCCCTTCCTCCACTCTGCGTCCGTCCCGTCGCTGCGGTGCAACTCTTTCTCCGCAGTCCAGGACGCTTCGCGAGTTACCGGGCCGCTGGCGAGTTCGGGAAATCCTCCACACCACAGAGGCGGGACAGGCGCAGAGAAGTTCTGCATTTTGCCCTCTTCACTCTGCGTTCGTCCCGTCTCTGCGGTGCAACTCTTTCTCCGCAGTCCAAGACGCTTCGCGAGTTACGGGGCCGCTGGCGAGTTCGGGAAATCCTCCACACCACACCTCAGAAGAATGGGGGTCTGGTGAAAAAACAGTGGCGAGTTGAAATCCCGGTGATCGGAACGGTTTTGAGTCGGGCGGCCGGAAGGGGGCGCGGGGGCGGCACGCGTTGCGGAGCAGTGTGCAGGAGGGGCTCAGGGGAGA
>SIBF01000066.1 GCA_009695275.1 Pedosphaera sp.
AACTGCGCTTGAGGCATAGCCCGATCTTTGTGCCCAATTTCATCTCAAGCAAGCCATCCGCTTCCAGCTCATCCCCCGCACCTCAGGCTCTTCCTTCTTCCACGAACCCCTTTCCTTTTCTCCCTACAAGTCAGGATTTCTGAGGCTGCACGGGCGCGGCGGGCTGCGGCGGGATGTCGTGCCAGTGGCCATGCTCGGGTGACCAGACCTTGCCCTCAGGTACTGGGCCTGGCGGTTGCGGCGTCAGACCCGCTGGCAAAGCCACAGGTGTCGCCGAGTTGGCGCCTGCTGCCGCGATGTCATGCCAGTGGCCATGCTCGGGTGACCAGACCTTCCCCTCAGGTAATGGGCCTGGCGGTTGCGGCGCCGGACCAGGTGGCAGAGACACAGGTGTCGCCGAGTTGGCGCCTGCTGCCGCGATGTCATGCCAATGGCCGTGCTCAGGAGACCAAACTTTGCCTTCCGGTGCGGGGCCGGGGGGCTGCGGCCCTGGTCCTGTCGAGGTTGCCAAAGGTGCCGGCCATTGCATGAGGCTGGAGGCTGATGAACCACTCGAAGTTTTCCCCGGTTCCTTCGCCGGCGTCGGTTCAAATACAGCCTTGCCCACAACGATTGCTACTCCAATGCCAACGACAGCCAGCAACACATAAAATGCGGGAGAGCGTTTGGCTGACTGGGACGGCTCGGTTTTCCCTTCGCAACAAACCTTGAACTTCCGTCCACTGCCACAGGGGCACAGATCATTGCGGCCGACTTTGGGGCTGTTTGTCATGGGGACACCCTGACCGCACGCGGGTCATTCCGCAACTCAGAGGAATTTTTTTTACTGACGTTCCCAGAGCGGGTTTGGATTTCAAGGCGGGTCGTTGTCCGTCAGCGTTCGACGCAGCCAATCTGTCAATGGTATATCCAGCGTAACTCACGAGTTGCCGGCCTTCGGGGCGCATCTCCCCTGCATGATATCCAGGCACCTCGCTATCGGGGTGCGTTTGGCGAACGCAGCAATCGACTCAAATGTGTCGATCCCCGCCGATTCCAATCGAGGCCTGTAAACTTTCTGGAAAAGTTCGACGGTCGTGAGGACATCGTTTTTGGCCTGATGGCTCCTCGACCCGGCCAGTTGAAAACGCTGCTTCAAGGCATCAAGCCGGTGACTGCGGGCTTCCGGAGCCAGCCTCCGGGCCAGCATCATGCAACAGAATCCGCGTCTCCCAACGCGGTCAACTCCCAGCCTTGCCCACTCCGGCTCAAGGCAACGATTCCAGTCGTAGCTCAAATTGTGGGCCACCAACGGATAGTCCCGGGCATAGTCTCGAAACTGCTCATAAACCCGCACCGGATCCTGGCCGTGCCGCCTCAAGTAGGCCTGGGTGTAGCCGTGAATCGCGACGGCATCGGATGGAATCGGAACGTCGTGATTCAAGAACATCTGAAACGGCCCGCCCACCGTTTCCCAACCCTCCATCAATTGTCCAGCGAGCTCAACGACGTGAATAGGCGCAACAAGGCCGTCGGTTTCCGTGTCGATGATCACCCAGCGTGTTTGTTTCATGGAATATCAGAGCAAGCGCGAAGGTTACCGTTCCAGCATTTTCAAGAACTCATTCTCGTTCAAAACATTGATTCCAAGTTCGCGTGCCTTGTCGATTTTCGAACCAGCCTCATCGCCTGCCAGTACGTAGTCGGTTTTCTTGCTCACGGAGCTGGAGACATTGCCCCCTGCCTTCCGGATCATTGCGGAAGCTTCGTCGCGGGAAAGCGTGGGCAGGGTGCCGGTGAGCACGAAGGTCTTTCCAGAGAACAAGGGGCTTGCCGGCGCCGCGCTCACGGCAGAGCCGCCGGGTTTGATGCCCAGTTGGTTCAGCCGTGCAAGCGCGGTGCGTCCAGGCTCACTGGCAAACCAGTCCAGCACGGCTCGCGCTGCGACAGGTCCTGCGACGGCTACCGCATCGCGTGGCGCGGCATCTTTCTTTTTGGACGGCTGGGCGAATCCGGCATTGATGAGCATTTGTCCGGCTTCGTCGGCTTCGTCTTTGCGCTTGTCTTCGCGGAAGCCATGCAACTTCAGCACGCCTTGCAACAGTCTTGATTGCGCCAGTTCGTCGATGGTCTCATGAAATCGCGCCAGGTCGTAAGCGGTCTGCTCGCCCACTTCCGAGATCGCCAGCGCCTGAATCCAGCGGTGCAACGGCGCCTGTTTCGCGCGCTCCAGTGCTTCAATGACCTTGGCGGCGTGTTTCTCGCCGAAGATACGCGGCTCTTCATCCGTGCCGAGATTCAGCTTGGCGAGTTGCTCCCTGGTGAGATCAAAGAGATCGAGCGGCTCCTTCACCAGCCCGCGCTCGACAAGTTTTTCCGCGACGATGCCGCCGAGGGATTCAATATCCAGCGCCTTGCGTTGGGCAAAGTATTCGATGCGGCGGGTTAATTGAGCGGGGCAGCCGGCAATATTCTGGCAGCGCCAGGCGACTTCTTCTTTATCGCCGCCCGATACCTTCTCCTTCGCAATCGGCCCTCCGCACGCCGGACACTTGCCGCCGATATGCCTGGCCAGATCGAACACCTCAGCACCTTCCGGTCGTTTCGCCTTCACCACCTCGAAGACTTCGGGAATCACCATGCCCGCCTTGCGAATGATAACCGTGTCGCCAATGCGGATGTCCTTCCGGCGGATTTCATCTTCGTTGTGCAGCGTCGCCCGCGAGATTGTTGAACCTTGCACGAATACCGGCTCGAGTTCGGCCACGGGTGTGAGCACCCCTGTGCGGCCCACCTGCACGGTGATGGCGTTGAGGACGGTCTCGGCTGGCGTGATCCAATGGATCGGCTTGTGGACGATGGCATGGCCGGGTGAGCGGGTCTTGGCCGGGATACGAGCCCAGTCAGCCATCTGGTTCACCTTCAGCACGACGCCATCAATCTCGTACGGCAACTGGTGTCGGAGGTCCCGCGTCTCGTCGTAGTCGCAAACAACTTTCTCGCGGTAGCAGCGAATAACCTCATCGATGTCGCGGCAGAGCCACCAATGGCGCTGCGTGGGAAATCCAAGCTTCGACAGCGTCTCAAGCATTTCGGCGTGCGTCTGAAACTCGATGCCTTCGCAAGCGCCAACGGCGTAAAACACCACGCTGACAGGCCGCTGCGCCACGATGCGCGGATCAAGCTGCTTCAGCGTGCCGGAAGTTGCGTTGCGAGGGTTGGGCAGGGCCTTTTCGCCGGCAGCTTGAAGCTTTGCGTTCAATGCCTCGAAATCCTTGATCGTCATGCAGGCTTCGCCGCGCACTTCCAGCAGCGCGGGCGGATTCTTCAGATTCAACTCCAGCGGAATCGCGCGGACGGTCCGCAGGTTGGCGGTGATATCATCGCCGAACTGTCCGTCGCCACGCGTCACGCCGAGCGCGAGTTTCCCGTGCCGGTAATGAACACTGATCGAAACCCCATCCACTTTCGGTTCCATCAAGTAATCGACCCGGTCGCGTCCAAGATGTTTGCGAATGGTGGCATCGAAGTTGAGCAGCCTGGAAAGCGTGTTCTCGTCCTGTCGGCAACTCCGGCGGAACCAGTCTGGCTCGACCTTTTCATCCGGTTGCTCCGCGCCCTCGATCTTTTCAAGGGAGAGCATCGGTTGAAGATGCTTCACGCGCGTGAAGCCATCACTCGGCGCGCCGCCGACACGTTGGCTGGGTGATTCCGGAGTGACCAGTTCTGGATGTAATTTCTCGAAATCGAGCAGTGCCTGGTAAAGCCGGTCATACTCGTAGTCGCTGATCTTCGGCTGGGCGAGGACATAATAGGCGCGATCGTGGAGGCGGATTTCTTCGCAGAGTTCGTGATGTCTTTGCTCGGGAGACTTCGTCATTGGGCCAATATCAATGTTTGCGTAAAGTTCAGCGGAGGGGAGCGGATTGTCACCAAAATCTTTACCCTTCACCGCGCCGCGGTTAAGGTTTGGGCCATGACTCCGGCAAATGTGCAGGCAAGAAAGGCCACGGTTGATGACCTCTCGGCACTTCGCAAACTCTGGCATGTGGCGGGATTACCCATCGATGCGCTTGAGAAGCGACTGCGCGAGTTTCAGATTCTCGAGACTCCGAATGGCGAACTTCTTGGGGCCGTCGGTTTGCTTATCGAAGGCCAGCAAGGATTGTTGCACAGCGAAACTTATTCTCACCCTGAGTTCGAAGCGGAGCTCCGCTCCCGGATTTGGGAGCGCGTTCAGACTGTCGTGCGGAACCATGGGCTTCTTCGTCTGTGGACCACGAACACATCGACGTTTTGGAAATCGGAAGGTTTCCAGATTCCGAGCGAAGCGCAGATGTCGAAATGCCCTCCGGCTTCAGACGAAGTCGGACCGTGGTTCGTGCTCAAGCTTCGCGAAGAAATGCCTGTTTCAGCTTCGTTGGACCAGGAATTCCAGCTCTTCACCCAGGCGCAACGCGAGAATAGTGAGCGCATGATCCGGCAGGCCAGGCTCTTCAAAAACCTTGCTTATGCCGTTCTCCTGATTCTGGCCGTGCTGGGATTGCTCCTGGCTGTTCTGGCGGTTCTGCCCAACTCCGCGTGGTCGCAAGTCTTCAAGAAACCGCCACCGGTGCGGCCCAGGCAGAAACAGCAACCGCAAGGGCCGGCTGCACAGGGAAATTCTCAACCGGATACGACCCCAAAGCCCTGGCTTGCCTGGGAATTGCATGGGCTCCCTGTGTCGGAGAGACGCGTTCCGGAGGGACGAGTTCCACGAGCCGCCATATTACTCTTCGCGAGATCAGAGTCAGGGTCGAGTTAAGTCCAAGTGAGGGCTTCGTGTAACGCGGCCTTCCGAAGTTGAGTGTTCCGGAGGGACGAGTTATACGAGTCCCCATATTCCTCTTCGTTCGACATGCGTCCGGGCCAAGTCAGGGCCTCGTGTAACGCGGCCTTCCGAAGTTGAGTGTTCCGGAGGGACGAGTTATACGAGTCCCCATATTCCTCTTCGTTCGACATGCGCCCGGGCCAAGTCAGGGCCTCGTGTATACTGAGCGCGGTCACAAACTGCGCTTTTGGCACCGTGACACTTGAGTTGTCAAGTAGCTCACAATCAATGGGAAGTGACCATTTTCGCTCGATTTCAAAAAGCGCAATCTATGGCCGCGCAGAGTATAACTCGGCCTTCCGAAAGTGGAGTGTTCCGGAGGGACGAGTTATACGAGTCCCCATATTCCTCTTCGTTCGACATGCGTCCGGGCCAAGTCAGGGCCTCGTATAACTCGGCCTTCCGAAGTGGAGTGTTCCGGAGGGACGAGTTATACGAGTCCCCATATTCCTCTTCGTTCGACATGCGTCCGGGCCAAGTCAGGGCCTCGTATAACTCGGCCTTCCGAAGTTGAGCCCGGCAATTGCCGCTTTCCTCGCCACTTCCCTTCTGGCTAGATTCGCCACATGCAGCCCACGAAAAGCGATCAGCGGCCCACGCGCCTCTTCATGGTTCTGCTGCTCCTGCTTTCAGTCTGGGGCCTTCACGCCCAGCCCGCCGCCACCAACCGCGTCCTCGAACTCGATGGCAAGGACAGCTATGTGGAGTTGCCGCCGAACATTTTCAACGGCCTCGAGGAAGCGACTGTGGAAGGGTGGATGAAGTGGCAAAGTCTGGGGAATTGGTCGCGCTTTTTCGATTTTGGCACGAACTCGCAAACGATGCTGGTCACGATTGTCGAGTCAACGACGCAGCTTGATTTTGAGATCTATGCGCCTGCGGGCAGCCAGCACAAGATCAGCGCCCCTGGCATGGTGCGGCCCGGCGAATGGTGCCACATCGCTGCGGTTTCCGGGAAAAGCGGAATGAAACTCTATGTTAACGGCACTCACGTGGCCGAGGATTCTTTCGCCGGAAGTTTCGCGGCCATCGGCAATGGCTCTCGGAATTACTTGGGCCGAAGCAACTGGAAAGAATTAGCGGGATTGGGCGATTTGGATTTGCACGGCGAAATGGACGAGGTGCGCGTGTGGCGAGTGGCGCGAACCGCAGCGCAAATCCGCGAGAACATGTTCAAGAGCCTAACCGGAAGTGATGAGGGCTTGTCGGGTCTGTGGAATTTTGAAGACGGCTCGGCCAAAGACGCTTCACCGGCCGCGCATCACGGGAAGTTGATTGGCCAGGCCAAAGTGGTCGAAGCCACGCTGCCTGCGGCGACCGCCCTGGTTCCCTGGTCGCGGCTGCTCGTGCATGTTACCGATGCCGGGGGCACGGTCTTGCGTAATGTCACGCTCCGCGCCGAGGTGGATGGAACGGAAGTCGGTCGCGCGATCAGCGATTTTCAAGGCGTCACTCCGCTCACCGTGTGGACGACTGCGCCGGCGGTGGACTTGGTTGCCACCGGCACGAACGACCTCGGTGGCTGGCGGCTTTCCGTGCCGATCACTCCGTACATCGAGCGCACTAATTTCTGGAAACTGGGGCGAGCCACGCATATTGCCGGGCGTGCGGTGGCCTTGGATGGCAAGACACCGCACAGCAGCTTGGTCGTGGAATTGGTGAAACCGGACGGTGGTAGCAGCCGAGGTGACGAGGCTCTGACCGAAAACGCAGAAAGCAGAAAGCAGAAAGCAGAAATTGAACTGAGCCTCCTCACGTCGGCTGCTACGAATCGCGTGCTGCAATTGGCCAGCGATGGAAGCTACGTTGAGCTACCACCGGGCATCTTCGATCATCTGACTGAAGCGACAGTTGAGGGATGGATGAGTTTCCACAACTTGAACCAATGGCACGCAATCTTTGCCTATGGAAAAATGATGGGGCATTGTTTGTGGCTCGGAGTGTCTGATCGCAACGTCCTGGGGGCAGGGATCTATTTGGGTTTTGACCAAGGCTACTATTTCGGTCCTGACCATTTGCGTGGGTTGGTGGCGAACAGCGACATTCGGACGAACGAATGGATTCACGTCGCTTTCATCACGGGTCCCGCCGGGCAACGATTATTCCTGAACGGGGTGTTGATGGCAACCAACTCGGTAAATGGCAGCTTCGCAGCCATTCCCAAAGGCTCCTTACATTCTATCGGTTACGGCGAAGGGGCAGTTGTTTACGCCAAAGGCCAAATTGACGAGTTGCGCGTCTGGGACGTCGGGCGCACCGAATTGCAAATCCACGAGAACATGACGAAGCGGATGGTTGGTAATGAACCAGGCCTGGTTGGCCTTTGGAACTTTGATGATCCCGCGAATCCAGGGCGCGACGCCTCGCCGGGCGCGCATCACGGCAAGCTCATCGGCCAGGCCACCGTCACCAACGTGGCGTTGCCGCTGATCCTGTCGGGAAACATCACCGATGCCGCCGGCAAGGCATTGGCGGGCTCGACTGTGGAAATCCACCAAGCCGGACAGCCGGACCGGCGCGTCACCCCCAACGCTGCCGGCGAGTATGCCTTCACGATTTCTTCCGCCGCGCGCTGCGACGTGTTTGTCACGAGCGGCGAGTTGTCCGCCTACCGCCTCGGTTTTCAACCCACGGACGAGCCGCAGCAACGCCTCGACTGGACGCTGGCCGACCCGGAGAAAACGCCGGTGATGTTGGGATCGTCTGCCCGGAGGGCCGAGTTACACGAGGCCCCATCTGCTCGGAGGGTCGAGTTAAACGAGACCCAATCAACGAAGGGCGCGGTGGAGAAGTTAGGGCCTCGTGTAACTCGGCCTTCCGAGACGCAGCTTTCCGAACAGATGGGGCCTCGTGTAACTCGGCCCTCCGAAAGCGGGACGGCTCCTACAAATTTCCCCTCCGGCACGATCGTCGCCTCAATGCTCACGGACGAGCAGGGCAATTTCAGATTCCCGAACGTGAAGCCGGGCGTGTATCAGGTGCGCGCCCAGATTCCCGGCGGACGCTCCTGGCTCGATGCGGGCCGAATTCTCTACGCCCAGCCTGACCTGGCTGACACCGAGCGCAGGCGCCTGGCCAGTCTCGAATTCCAAATCGCGCCGTTCAAGAAAGGCCGCTGGACAAAATTCAGCGCGCTCGATGGGTTGCCCATTGACCGAACGGGCCAGATCATTTTCAGGACGAACGACATGATGTGGCTGAAAACATCCATCGGGCTGTCGCGTTTCGATGGCCGCGAATTCTTCAACCCGACGAGTGAAAACGGCTCACCGTTCCCGATGGACGGTGGAATAGCCTTGCACCAGGATACGAATGGCGTGCTCTGGATCGCGGCGAATGGCCTCTGGCGTTATGATCCAGCGGACGGCAAACCACCCGCCCTTTTTGTTGCGCCGGGTTTGCCGACAGACGGTGTTCAGGAAATCACGAGCACAGCGGACGGCGCAATTTGGTGGCGAACGCGGGAGGCGTTGGTCCGTTACGATGGCCAACGGGGCACGGTGTTCACCAATCTCTGGCGCGAAGGATTAAACGAGACCTCCTTCCTGGCCAACTTCCCGCGGCGACTGGCGGTCACGGGCGATCGCCTCTGGCTGACGGGGCCGGGCGCGGGACTGATCCGGTTTGACGGCACCAACTCAATCCGGTTCACGCGCCAGCACGGGTTGCTTTCCGAAGACACGGGCACGGTGACGACAGCACCTGACGGCACGGTTTGGCTTGTGGCCGGCACCAATGGTGTCGCGCGGTTCGACGGAACCAATTTCAGTTACTTCACGCAACGCGAGGGCCTGCCCACCGGTTGGGTTACCTGCATCCACGTTGCGCCGGACGACCAGGTCTGGCTTGCGACCGCGCCACAGACAATCGTGGCCCGCTTCGATGGCCGAAGCTTCACGTACTTTGGCAACTCCGACGACCTGACGGGCCACCAGAACAGCTATCGCGGAAGCTATTGCTTTGACATTCAAGACGGGCCGGATGGGGCAGTCTGGTTCGGCACGGGGAATGGCGGCCTATGGCGCTACGAGGAGAAAACGTTCGCGCATTACACTTCTGCGGATGGATTGGCGGCGGGAGCCGGGCTCAACTTGCAAACCACGCCAAGTGGCTCGCTGGTGGCGGGCATTGGCGCGAGCGCGGTCACGTGGTACGAAGGCAAAGGCTTCAAGACCGTCGCGGCGCCGATGATGGTAACGGACATGGTTTCAGGTCCCGACGGTTTGATGTGGGCGAGGTTCGTTTCAGCCGCACCCGGTCCAGCGGGTATTGCCCGATTGAGCGGCGAACGGATTGTTTCGGTCATGACCAATTTCAACGGACTGCCGGGCAACAATATCTCCTGTCTGGCACGCGCAACCAACGGGGCCGTCTGGGCGGGCACCTTTGACGGTGGCGTGATTCGTTTCGAGGGAAGCAACGGCGTCCCCACGCTCGTCGAGACCAATGGATTGCTGGCCAAGGCCGTTTTCGCCATTCATTGCGACAAGCGAGGGTCGGTGTGGATCGGCACCGATGGCGGAGTCGCCCGGTTCGAGGGAACCCGATGGACGGAGTTCACGCTGACCCAGGGCGCTCCGGGAAGACGCGTGACGGCCATTGAAAGCGCGTCCGATGGCGATGGCAGCGTCTGGTTTGGCAACCAGGACGGCGGTCTGGCGCGCTTCGACGGGAAGACGATGGGGCCGGTCGCACAGCGCAACGAGAAGTTCGTCCCGAGCGCCATCATGAAGATTTTTCGCGCGGCGGATGGGACTCTTTGGTTCGCGACGATGACGGGCGTGACGCGCTACGACGGTGTGACGTGGGTCTCGCTGGACGAACGCGATGGCCTGCTTCCAGGAACGGTTGATGCGATTGCTGAGGCTCCGAAAGGCGTGATGTGGTTCGGCGGTCCGAAAGGTCTGACGCGCTATCAACCCGGCCCTGCAACCAGGCGGACGCCGACCGTTGTGGTGCAAACCGACCGATCTTACACCGATTTGAACACGCTGCCGAACATCACCGCCGGCCGGTTGGTAACGTTCAAGTGCAACACGGCGGATTTCCGCACCCTCCCCGAGAAACGCCTCTACCGCTATGCGGTCGTGCCCGGTCGCCTGAACTCCGCTCCGTCCAAGACCGATGCCCTGTGGCAGTCGGCGACACGGGATGCGCAGTTTGCGTGGCCGACCAAGGCGCGAGGTGAATACACGTTCTTCGCTCAGTCGATCGACCGGGACCTGAACTACTCACCGCCCGCGCTGGCCCATTTGACCATTGTGCCGCCGTGGTTTGCCAATGCCTTCATCATGGTGCCGTCGGGTGGCGCGTTGTTGGGGTTGATTGGCTGGGCTTTTGTGGCCCGGTCGCTGGTCATCCGGCGCAAGCGCGAGGCCGAACAACTGCGGGAGCAACTGTTGCGGGAGGAACACGAGGCACGCGAGGCGGCGGAGAGGGCCAGGGCCGAAATGGAAGCCAAGAACGCTCAACTGGAGGCAGCCCGAGCCCTGGCCGTATCCGCACGCGAGCAGGCCGAGTCCGCCAACCAGGCCAAGAGCGAGTTTCTGGCGAACATGTCGCACGAGATCCGCACGCCGATGAACGCGATCCTCGGCTTCTCGGAATTGCTCCGCACGCAGATGGCCGCGTCGAAGGACCGCAATTATCTCGATGCGATCACCTCCAGCGGCCGCACGCTGCTCACGCTCATCAACGACATCCTCGACTTATCGAAGATCGAAGCGGGCAAATTGGAATTGCAATACGAGCCAGTGTCGGTGGCGAGGTTGGTGGACGAAATTCAAAAACTCTTTTCCATCAAAGCGGGCGAGAAAGGCATCAAGCTGCTCACCGAGATCGATCCGAAGCTCCCGCGCGGGTTGATGCTCGATGAAGTGCGCTTGCGGCAAGTCTTGTTCAACGTCGTCGGCAACGCGCTCAAGTTCACGGAGAAGGGCCACGTGAAGATCCGGGCGTGGGCGGAGTACGGTGGCGATAGGAGCGCGGAATTTATTCCGCAGCAGCGTCCGCACGCAGAAGCGCGTAGAGGAGACTCCAGTGTCTCTCCCGATGCCGCGACCTCGCGGAATGAATTCCGCGCTCCTGCCGGACCCGACGAAACGCGCGTCACGCTCATCCTCGAAATTTCGGACACCGGCATCGGGATTCCGAAGGCGCAGCAGGAACACATCTTCGGCGCGTTCTCGCAGGTGGCAGGTCAGAGCACGCGAAAGTTCGGCGGCACCGGCCTTGGGCTGACGATCACCAAACGGCTCACCGAGATGATGCGCGGCGCGGTCACGGTGCAGAGCGAGCCGGGGCAGGGGAGCGTCTTCAGGTTCGCGTTCCCCAACGTGGCGATCACCGAACTGTCTGAGTCCGACGCCATCGCGACCAGCGGCGACGGCGACTTCACTCAGTTTGCTCCGGCGACGGTTCTGGTGGCGGACGACGTGGCCCTGAATCGCGCACTGCTGGCTGGGTATTTTGAAGGCACGGCCCACACATTGATCACGGCCACGAATGGGTTGGAGGCTTTGGAACAGGCGGAGAAACACCGGCCGGCCGTGATCCTGATGGACATGCGGATGCCTGAGCTCGACGGCCACGAGGCGACGAAGAGGTTGAAAGCAAACGCAGCCCTGAAGCACATCCCGGTGATCGCGGTGACCGCGTCGTCCTTCCGCGAGGAAGAAGCGAAGGCGCGGAAGATTTGCGATGGGTTCATCCGCAAACCCTTCAACCGCGCCGAACTGATCGCGGAACTGAAACGCTTCCTCAAACCCGCGCCAGCGGGCGCGGAAGGGGCGGCGAAGGAAAGCATGGCCGTCCGCGAAACCGTTGTCTTGCCTGAAGCCCCGGTTTCCGCTGCGGTGCTCGCCAGACGGCCTGAATTGCTCGCCCGATTACGGGAGGAAGAAGAACGCGTCTGGCCGGATCTTTGCGAGCGCAAGGCGATGGACGAGATTGAACAATTTGCCCGCCGCCTCAAGGGTTGGGCGGAAGAGGCCCAGTGGCCGACCTTGCGCGCGTATGCGGAAAACCTGGATCAACAAGTCCAGGAGTTCGATCTGGATCGCCTCCCGAAAACTTTGCAGAACTTTCCTGCCGTCATCGGCGCTTTGCCGGGAACTTGAAAACCGCGGATGAACACAGATGAACGCAGATAAATTTCTCCGACGCGAAGCCCGGAACAGGTCCGGATTGTTCACCGGTCAGGTGAACATTTTTGCGGGCGGAACGTTTTCACCATCTGCGTTCATCCGTGTTTATCTGCGGTTCAACTCCTCCTTTTAGAGTGAACACTTCCTCTCCAGCCCCCAGCTCCAACGTCCTCGTCGTTGATGACATCACCAAGAACTTGCAGGTGGTGGGGACGATGTTGCGCAACGCGGGTTACGCAGTCACGCCGGCCACGAGTGGAGCGGAAGCGTTGAAGGGCATCCGGGTGCGGGTGCCGGATTTGGTCCTGCTCGATCTGATGATGCCGGAGATGGATGGATTGGAGGTGTGCCGGCGACTCAAGGCTGATCCCTTGACGCAGTCCATACCTGTCATTTTCCTCACGGCCAGCAACGAGATGGAGCATCTGGTCAAAGGCTTCGAAGTGGGCGCGGTGGATTACGTGACCAAACCGTTCAACGCGCCGGAGTTGCTGGCCCGCGTGCGAACGCATCTCGAATTGAAACAGGCCCGCGATGTGATCTTTCGCAACGGCCTGGAGCTCCGCCGGCTGAACGACGAGAAGAACGAGTTCATGGGCATTGCCGCGCACGACCTGCGCAGTCCGCTCAATGCCGTCAAGGGCTACTCCGAAATGGTATTGGAAGATCCGGCGCTCGGCACGGAGAACACCGAGCTCGTTCAAAAAATTCACGAAGCCGCCGCGCGGATGGCGGAGATGGTGCAGAATCTCCTGGATGCCAATCGCATCGAGCGTGGGGAAATGCAACTGCGCCTGGCGCCGATCGATCTGGCTGCCGGCGTTGCGGCCGTCCTCGAGACGCAGCGTGCGCGCGCCGCCGCCAAGCAACAAAGCATTCAGATGCTGCATGAGGCGGGAGCCCTCATGGTGCAGGCCGATGCGACCGTGCTCACGCAAGTCATCGAGAACCTGGTCTCCAACGCCGTGAAATACTCGCCCACCGGGAAGAATATTTACGTGCGCCTGAGCCGATCATCGGAAGGAACGCGCTGCGAAGTGCAGGATGAAGGCCCCGGCCTGAGCGCGGAAGATCAGAAGAAACTTTTTGGAAAGTTTGCCCGATTGACCGCCAAACCCACCGGCGGCGAGCACTCGACCGGCCTGGGTTTGTCCATTGTGAAGAAAATGGTGGAAGCTATGAATGGCAAGGTCTGGTGCGAGAGTGAGCTCGGGCGTGGAGCCACGTTCATCGTGGAGTTTCCGCCAGCTTGATCGTGATGTTCATGACGGCACTCAATACAAATTTCATCGCGCGACTTCGATTCATTGTCGGCACAACTAATGTTCTGACAGGTCCAGAGGATTTGTTGACCTACTCGTTCGACGGCACTGCCGCTGTCTCACAGCAACCGGGATCTGTGGTCTTTGTGCAATCCAGCGCTGAAGTCGCCGCAATTCTGAAACTGGCGAACGAGACGAAGACTCCGGTGGTGACTCGTGGCTCCGGCACGGGTTTGAGCGGGGGCAGCATTCCTGTGCCTGGCTGTGTGGTGCTTTGCACCGTGCGCATGGCCAGCATCCTCGAGGTGGACCGCGCGAATCTCACGATGATGGTCGAGCCGGGGGCAACCACGCAACAGGTGGCGGATGCGGCTTTGGCTAACGGGCTCTTTTATCCGCCGGACCCCGGCTCGATGCGCATCTCGACCATCGGCGGCAACGTGGCGGAGAACTCCGGCGGACTTCGAGGATTGAAGTACGGCATCACACGCAATTACGTCATGGGCCTCGAAGTGGTGTTGCCCGATGGCGAAGTGCTGTGGACCGGGAATAAATGCGTGAAGGACGTGGCTGGTTATTCGCTCAAGGATCTTTTCATCGGCTCGGAGGGCACGCTGGGTGTCATCACGAAAGTATTGTTGAAGTTGATTCCCAAGCCCGCCGCACGGAAGACGATGGTGGCCACATTTGCCAGGATGGACCAGGCGGCGGAGGTCGTCTCCGCCATCATCGCGGCGCAAATCATCCCCTGCACACTCGAATTCCTCGATCGCACCACAATCCATTGCGTCGAGGATTATGCGAAGATCGGGCTGCCACTCGACTGTGAGGCGCTGCTTCTTATCGAGTCAGACGGCCATCCGGCAGCCGTGGCTGAAGAGGCCGCGCAGATGGAGAAGATCTGCCGTGCAATGGGAGCCATGGAAGTGCGACTCGCGGCGGACGACGCAGAGGCGGCCAAGCTGGCGAGTGCCCGACGTTCAGCATTCTCGGCGCTGGCTCGCGTCGCGCCCACGACGATCCTCGAGGATGCCACGGTGCCCCGAAGCGAACTTGCGAAGATGATCCGGTTCGTCGAAGGGATAGCGCTAAAGTACAAGCTGCGCATCGGCACGTTCGGCCACATGGGAGATGGCAACCTGCATCCGACATTTCTCACCGATGAGCGGAACACTGACGAGATGCGCCGCGTGCATGAGGCATTCAAAGAGATCTTCGACGAGGCCATCCGCCTCGGCGGCACGATCACCGGCGAACACGGTGTGGGGCTGGCGAAGAAAGAGTTTCTGCCAAAGTTCGCCGGAGACGCCCAGATGCGAGTGATGCGTGAACTCCGTCGGGCGCTGGATCCGCGAGGGATCTTGAATCCAGGGAAGATGTTTGATTGAGCGTTGGGTGTCGCGGGCTCAGGGCTCGATCCCTTGTGGCATATTCCGGCTGCACTGGAGGAATTGCGATCTTCACGGATCGAAGAATTTTTGCCCGGTTGAGCCGTAATTATGCAGCTGAAATGGGGAGCGCGGTCGTCTCGACCGCTGTTCTCGGCGTCCCGCCGAGAACTCAGTACGGCGTGACCAGTCACCAGATGGTGGGTTTCCGGAGCGGACAAGCTGGTCAGCGGGACGCTGACCAGGGCGTGCGAGACGCACGCGCTCGCCAATTGCGACTGAATAGTTACAGATGAGCGAAGTGAAAAAGCGTCGATTGGACTTCTGACGCGCTTCTCTGCGGGATTGCCTTTGCACATTGGCCCATCTGCTGGCATAAGCGTGCGCGCTGCTCTTATGAATTCCATCATCCGATCTTTTGCCTTTGCCCTTCTTGGTTGCGTCGCGTCTCTCTCCGCTCTGGCTGCGAGCAGGCAATGGCCTGCGGAATTGCCGGGCGTGAGAATGGATGGCTCAGTCTTGCTGCCAAATCAGTGGTCGCTCAGGCCGGCGGGTGCGCAGGTGCAGCTCGGGGATTTTCCGGTGAACATCGCGGTGCATCCCAAGGGGCGGCACGCGGCGATCCTGCACTGCGGTTACAGCAAGCAGGAGTTGGCGATTGTAAGTCTGATGACAAACGGGATCTCCGCGCGGCAGACGCTGGATGAAGCGTTTTACGGGGTCGAGTTTTCGCGCGATGGTTCGAAGGTGTTTTGCAGCGGAGCGGGGCAGGAGGTGATCCATCAGTTCGACTTTCGTGACGGGCTGTTGACGAATCATGTCAAAATCAGTTTGCGCCCATCCAAAGACCGTGGCGTTCCGTCAGGCTTGGCGCTGTCGAGTGACGGAAGGTTCATTTACGCGGCGAATGTCTGGGGCCATAGCGTGGCACAGGTTGATGTGGCGGCGCGCTCCAATGTGTGGGAACTCGCGCTCGGTTCTACGAACTTGGTTGTCGGAGTGACGAATCGAGTGGTGCCGCCCGACGACAAGGATCTGGCAGCGGCGACGAAGCGTGCCGAGGCGCTGCTGGACGAAGTTGGCTCGCTGGAGCCTTTTCCATACGCGTGCCGGCTCGACGAGAAACGTCAGCGCCTCTACGTGAGTTTGTGGGCGCAAGCGACCGTGGCGGTGATTGATCTCAAGTCGCGCGCCGTGATTGCCCGCTGGCAGACAGAGGAGCATCCGAATGAGATGTTGCTGACGAAATCCGGTCGGCTGCTCTACGTCGCAAACGCAAACCGCAATACAGTGACCGTTTTGGATGCCGATCTTGGCAAACCAGTCGAGACGCTGTTTGCCTCGATGCTTCCAACACCTCTTCCAGGCAGCACGCCGAACAGTCTCGCGCTATCGCCGGACGAACGGATGCTTTTCGTCGCCAACGCCTGCAACAACAATGTGGCGGTCTTCGACGTCAGCGCGCGAGGCAGGAGCCGGTCGCTCGGGTTCATCCCAGTGGGATGGTATCCCACTTCGGTGCGCGTGACGCCGGATGGGAAGCAACTTCTCGTGGCCAATGGCAAAGGACCGCGATCAAAGCCAAACCTGCTGGGCCCGCAGCCGGGACCGAAGCCGGCAGGCACCATCGAGGAGCATATCGGCGAATTGTTTCATGGCACGTTGAGCGTGATCGATCTTCCGAAACGATCGAAGTTCGAGAAGCAGTTGGTGGATCATTCAAAGCAGGCCTACGTTTGCAGCCCTTACCAGACGAATCAGAATCCGGCTCTGATCCGAAGCGCAAACAATCCCATCCCGGCGCAAGTGGGGGAATCCAGCCCGATCAAGTATGTGATTTACGTCATCAAGGAAAACCGGACCTACGACCAGGTTCTCGGTGACATGCCCGAGGGTAATGGCGATGCGCGGCTTTGCTTATTTCCGGAGAAAGTAACACCGAATCACCATGCGATCTCCCGCGAGTTCGTGCTGCTGGATAATTTTTATGTCGAGGCGGAAGTCAGCGCCGATGGCCATGAGTGGACGATGGGCGCTTACGCGACGGACTTTGTGGAGAAGATGTGGCCGATGAATTACGGCCACAACAAGAGCGGTAAATTTCCGTATCCAAGCGAAGGCAGGTACGCGATTGCCGCTCCGGCGGGCGGTTATCTCTGGGATCGTGCGCGCGACGCTGGAGTCACTTATAGGAGTTACGGGGAATTCATCGATCCCCCGAAGCAAACGAATCAGCCGGCCGTCAGCCGTGTGGCGGCACTCCGGGGACATTTCGACGAATGGTTCCGTCCTTGGGACATGGATTACCCGGATGTGAAGCGGGCGGAGCGCTTCATCCAGGAATTGAACCGCTTCGAGCGCGAGGGCGAAATGCCGCGCTTGCAGATCGTCCGTCTGCCGAATGATCACACCTTCGGAGCTAGTCTCGGCAAGCCAACACCCACGGCGATGGTGGGCGACAATGATCAGGCTTTCGGCATGTTCGTCGAAGCGGTCAGCCGGTCGAAGTTTTGGGCGCAGACAGCGATCTTCGTGATCGAGGACGACGCGCAAAACGGACCGGACCACGTCGATGCGCATCGATCAATCGCGTTCGTTGTCAGTCCCTACACAAAGCGACGGGCGGTCGATTCGACGATGTACTCCACGAGCAGCATGTTGCGCACGATGGAACTGATTCTGGGGCTGAGGCCAATGACCCAATTCGACGCCACCGCGATGCCGATGTACAACTCCTTCCAAGCCACGCCAGACCTCACGCCTTACAAAGCAAAGCCCGTGACGGTCAACATGAGCGAAAAGAATAAACGCACTGCCTGGGGCGTGGATCAGTCGTCCCGGATGGACTTCTCGAAGGAAGACGCAGCGGACGATCTGCTTTTGAACGAAACGGTCTGGCGTTCAGTGAAAGGGGCGGATAATCCAATGCCCGCCCCGACGCGGGCATCGTTTGTCCGCATCCGGGCGGGGAAGGATGACGATGATTGATTACGGCTTGTCGTATTCTCCGATGGAGCGCAGCCAGATGTTGCGGAAGCGCATCGGGTTATTGTGGTCCTGCAGTTCGATGTACATTTCCGGCGCATGTGGTTTCTTGTAGTCGCCGACCTGTTGGTGCGGCGTGTTGCCGATGTATTCGCGCTTGTGGTGCAGAAGGACGCCGTTGTGGATCACAGTCACGTTGGCCTTCTTGATGTTCTTGCCCTGGGCATCCCAACGCGGTGATTCAAAGATGATTTCGTAGCTCTGCCATTCACCGGGTTTCTTGCTGGCATTCACCAGCGGTGGGGTTTGTCCGTAGATAGCGCCGCACTGGCCATCAGGGTAGGTCTTGTTGTCCGATGAGTCGAGCACCTGCACCTCGTAAATGCCGTTCATGAGGATACCGCTGTTCCCCCGGCCCTGACTGTTGCCATCCACTTTGGCAGGCGTGGCAAATTCGATGTGAAGCTGGAAGTCCGCGAACTTTCCTTTCGTGCGGATGCTGCCCGACTTGGGCACGACTTCCATGAAGCCATTTTCAATCTTCCAGGGAGCGGGCTTGCCTCCGTCCAGTTCCCACTTCGAGAGATCCTTTCCATCGAAAAGCACCGTGGCATCCGATGGCGCCGGGGCCTGGTGGCTGAAGGATGCGCCGGAAGTCACGATGCGCGGTTGCGGACGGTCGCTGTCATGCACGTGCCATTTAGTGCCCGGAATGAGCGGGGTGTCCTTGTAGCCGAGTGGCGAGGCTGCCGCGCTGCCAGACAAGGCAGCGCCGATGGTGGCGATGGAGAAAACGATGGCGGTTGTTATGTGGGTCATGGTCATGCGCAGAGTGATTCCATAACTCTCTGTAAAAGGCAAGCGTGCGTAAAGGAGATGCCAGCTCTTGTCTCAGTCCAGGACCCTGCTACATTCCGCGGCATGAAAGCCACAGTTCTTCATCCACTCCGCCATTACGTTCCGATTTTGTTCGCTTCCTTTACCTTTACGATCCTTTCCACTTCAGCCGAGAACTGGCCGGCGTGGCGCGGCACAACTGGAATGGGCATCGTTAGCGAGGCGGCACTCCCCACCCATTGGTCAGCCAATGAAAATATCCGCTGGAAAACTCCTTTGCCAGATCGTGGCAACTCGACTCCCATCGTTTGGGGCAACCGTATTTTCATCACTCAAACTCTCGACAAAGAGCAGAAACGTTCACTGATGTGTCTGGATAGGGCCAATGGTAAAATCCTCTGGCAATCAGCAGTGCCCTACGCCGAGAAGGAAGAGACCCACGAGACGAATCCATATTGTTCGGCATCACCCGTGACAGATGGAACGACTGTGGTTGCTTGGTACGGGTCTGCTGGAGTTTATGCTTACGATTTCCAAGGCAAGGAGCTGTGGCATCGTGACCTTGGCAAGGCGGACCATACGTGGGGATATGGTGGCTCGCCACTCATTCATGGGAACCTCGTGTTCGTCCAGTTCGGACCGGGGTTGCGAAATTTTCTTGTCGCGCTCGATAAGAAGACCGGCAAAACGGTATGGCAGGCGGACGAGGCGGTCACGGAGCCCGCGGAAAGAACCGATGGGTTCGCAGGCCAGAAAGGCAAGTACATGGGAGCCTTCACCGCACCGATCTTCGTCAAAGCCGGAAACCGCGATGAACTCATCGTCAGCTTCCCCAATCGCCTCCGCGCGCTTGATCCCAGAACCGGCAAGGATCTCTGGTGGTGCGGCGGATTGAATCCGCTCATCTACGCGTCACCGCTTTATGCGGAGGGCATCGTCGTTGGAATGGGAGGCTTCACCGGCACCAGCATCGCCGTCAAACCAGGCGGAACCGGCGATGTCACCTTGACGCACCGGCTCTGGGAAAAGCAGAAGACGAAGCAACGGATTGGTTCCGGCGTAATCTACAAAGGCCACATCTATGTTCTCAACTCCGATGGCATCGGCGAATGCATCAACCTCAAGACCGGAGAATCAGTCTGGGCCGAACGGGTGAATGGCAAGGGAGCCAAGAGCAGTTCCTGGTCCTCGATGGTGCTTGTAGGCGACAAACTGTATGTGCCGAATCAATCGGGCGACGTCGTGATTTTGCGGGCGGGTCCGAAGCTTGAACTCATTGCCGTCAACGCAATCGGCGAGGAAATGACGAACGCCTCGCTCGCCGTCTCGAACGGTGAGATTTTCCTGCGCACTCACTCGAACCTTTGGTGCATCAGTGATCGCCGAAACCAGACGGCGCAAAAGTGACGTTAAGCTTCAACCCTCACTTCCATTGAACCAAAGCTCCAGGACCACACCTTTCGCGAAATCTTCCGCCAGCGCCCGGAAGCTATCACGGCGCGAACTTCTCAAGGGCACTCTGGGCATCGGAGCCGTTTCCGCCATGGCTGGCTGTGCCACGCCGACACCTCCGGGAGCCGCAGTTAGGCGCTCCAGCCTGATTCAGCAGGAGAACGCGAAACCCGGCACAACCGACTGGCTGCTCAGCAACACTCGCGTTGATCCCGCGACGAAATACCGGTGCCCGGGGATCGAGGGTTACTGTTCACGAACCAGCGTTCGAGCCGGGCAGGAGATCAGTTTTTACGTCAGCACCAATCCGGTAACCTCCTTCAAGTTGGAGGTTTTTCGGATGGGTTACTACGGCGGCACGGGCGGACGACACGTGAAAACATTGGGTCCGTTCCAGGGCTCGATCCAGCCGGATCCGCCGGTTGGCGGGCGGCGGGTCCGTGACTGCCGGTGGAAAGCCTGCGCCACCCTGCGGATTCCCAGTGACTGGGTCAGCGGTGTGTATCTCGGCAAACTCACCGCCGCACGCGAGGGCTTGCAGAGCTACGTGATCTTCATCGTTCGTGACGATCGGGCGGCAGACTTCATCTTTCAATGCTCGGACAATACGTGGCAGGCCTACAATCGATGGCCGAATCAATTCTCCCTCTACGACGATGGCAAGGACACCTGGTACTGGGGCGGAGGCGTTCAGGTCGGTTTCAATCGCCCATACGGGAAGTACTGCCAGATCCTCGACGCGCCACTCTCAACCGGCTCGGGCGAATGGTTTCTCTGGGAATTCCCGCTCGCCTTCTGGCTCGAACAGCAGGGCTACGACATCACCTACATTTCCAATCTCGACACGCACACTGATCCGAAAGGTCTCTTGCGAGCCAGAGGATTCCTTTCCGTGGGCCATGACGAGTACTACTCGATTGAGATGTATCGTAATCTGAAGTTGTCCATTGATGCCGGACTCAACGTCGCATTTCTCTCAGGCAACACCTGCTGTGGACGCATCCTGTTCGCGCCGGATGCGAAGGGTGTCGCGAACCGGGCTTTCGAGCGAGTCGGTGTGTATGGTCCGCCGGGCGGCACTCGTGATTTCATCGCCATGAAATCCCTGGCGCACGAACGTCCCTATGCCAACGAACTGGTCGGCGCTCACAGCACTGGTCCTGTCACCGGCGGAGCCGATTGGATTTGCACGGAGCCGAATCATTGGATCTTCGAAGGTACCGGAATGAAGCGCAGCGATGGAATTCCGGGATTGGTGGGCTGGGAATGGCATGGCGATCCCGCGCCGCTTCCGGGCCTGGTCGTGGTGGCCAGCGGTCTGACTCAGGACGCTCCCGGCAAGCCCAATGGCGGCACTTACACTGCGACGATTTACGACGGACCGAAGGGTAATTTTGTCTTCAACGCGGCCACATGTTGGTGGGCCGACAGCCTCTCCGCGCCGCCCGGTTACGTTCGACCAAGTGTCTATACCTCGCCCAAAGGTCCTGATCCACGAGCTCAGCGGATCACGGCCAATGTGCTGGCAAGGATGCAGGGCAGGTGAGCCTCCCTCATGAGAACCGGACGGTCGGGGGATGAACTCAGCCAACTGCGGAGGGTGACGGGTTATTGCTTTATCCTCACCTTGCGCCGCCGTGGAATCGGCACTCCAGGTAAGTGATGGTCGCCAAGAGGCAACTTTTCGGGAAACTCCGCCCAATTCCAACGCGGCTGGGATTCACGCTGCAAAGAAAAAGTGCCAGTCTCTCCTGGCTGTCGCGCTTTGGTTTAACCTGCCTTACGCCATGGCCTCTGGCGATTCTGAACGTGCGCGTAAGAAGCCGGCGAACTGCCAGACGCTAAGTAGCACACGAACCATCCACCAGAGTGGAGATCAGCTGTTATGCCGATCCAGAGCCGATTGTGAAGTCGGACTCTTAAAAAATCCAGCTTCGCTTTATTGGCTGAGAATCATATCGGCTGAAACCGCGAGGGACTTGAGCAATTTTCAAAGGAATCTTTTCGCGAAATCACCAGCCTGACTGGTTAAGCGGAAGGCGGAACAGTTCGATGAATTGTCACGCTCCAATTTTTTCAAGGGCTACAAAATTTTCTTCAATCCCGGCGTGCGTCTCGTCAGATCCGCCGCGGCAAAGCTCGCAATCAAAGTCAAGACAGTGAGCACCACCATCCGCAAAAACGGATTTCCTCCGAGCGGGCGGAGCATTGGAGTCAAAGCCACCATGATCGGCGCATGGAGCACGTAAACGCCAAAGGCTCGCTCCGAAAGCCACCGTGCGAAGCGTTCGGCAGTGTTGAATCGCCGACGGAATACCGCCACCAATCCCAGGCCAAGGGCGAGCCCTGCAAGCTGCTCCCAGGCCGCCAACCCGAAAGCCTGCGCGGTCCATCCGCCGTCATAAGGACTCGGCCCGTGTTCGGGCGGCGGCCCACCCAGCCACGCAACCACTGCGAGCAACAGCGGTCCGCCGAGCAGCCCCAGCCAGCCTGCAATTCTTGCGCTCCGGGAAGTAGCCATTGAATTCAGCCATCCATGCCGGCCTGCGGCTACACCAGCAATAAACGCGGCACTGTATTGCGGGAAGAAACAGAGTTGAAAGTTGAGAATGTTCGTCCCTATCGGCTGCACAAGACGAACAAGGAAAGTGACAACGACCAGCGCCACACCGAAGCTCAACCAGACAGCAGGGCCGGGAGGTGATTTTGTTTCGCGAGCAACCGGGTTCTTCATTTGGACAAGTTGCTTCCACACTGCCAGCACGACGCAGAACCCCAGCAAAGCCAACGCAAACCACAAGGGCCCATTTCCACTTAGCACACGTCCTGAAACCAGATAATTGCGATACAGAGTCGCTAGCAGCCTGTCGGACTTACGTACACGTATTAAATCCGACGCTCTACGATTCGATATGACGCGTTTTGATTTTCGGTGAAGGTGTTTTGATGGTCCAAAATCAATGATTTTGTCCGAAAACGAGCTAAGTCCGACAGGCTCCTAG
>SIBF01000067.1 GCA_009695275.1 Pedosphaera sp.
GGGCCTGTTTATTGTTTCGTAGAACCACGCTTGGCATCCGGCTCTATGATCACGCGGAAGCCAACGTTGAAAACTTTTTGCCACGCATCGTAACCCCAGCGGCTGGCACTGCGGCACAGCTTGGGACGATCCCGCCATGAGCCGCCGCGAATGACTTTTCGATCGCTGACGCTGTCAACCTCGCGATGATCAGCGGTGCCGCGAAAAGTCGGGCGATAGGGGGTGCGCGTCCATTCGGAGACGTTTCCGTGCATGTCATGAAGGCCCCAGGCGTTCGGAGGGTATCGGCCGACCTCGGATGTGACGAGGGCGCCGTCGTCGAAGCGGCTGTCTTTCGCGACGAGGTCGGGCGCTTTGGGCCGCCAGCCTTCATCGGCCAATTTGCGAAGATTGGCGTCGCCCATATTGCCGAAAGTCGAGAAGTCAGTGTCGAGATCGCCGTAGCTCAGCGGCGTGGCCGTGCCCGCCCGGCAAGCCCACTCCCATTGCGTTTCGGTGGGAAGAGTGACTTCGTCGCCGAGCTTCTCCGAGAGCCAACGGCAAAACGCCATCGCCTCCTCCCAAGAGACACGCACGACGGGCTGTTTGGGTCGGTTCAGCGGCCACCCGATATATGCTTCATCGAACCACCATGAACTGCGGTGCTCGAAGCGGCTGTCGTGGCTCCCTTTGAATCTGGCGAATTGTTCGTTCGACACCTCGCACTTCGCCATCCAGAACGATTTCTGAATTCGCGCAACGGAGAGGACTCTTTCATCGGACGCGCCGTTGAGGTCGCCCATGATGAACGCTCCGGCCGGGATGCGCACCAACTCCATCGTCACTCCGCCGCCGAGGTTCACGGTGCGCGTGAACGGCCCAGCCGCGGCCTGAAGCGACTTTGCTTTCGCGGCGCTAAACGGCCAGCCATCGAGCGTGGGCGTGAGGGGCTGAAGGTGTGGTTCCGGCTCGGGCATGACAGGTCTCGGGCGTTCGTGCTCTGGCTCGACGTCAGGAACCGCCTCGCTGTTTTCGATGACGCCACCGTAGATCCGGCGCAATTCCAGTCGGCGATCACATTGGTTGTCGGGGATCTTGGTGGTCTCGGCCCAAGTTTCGTGACACGGCGCGTTGAGATCAATCCAGGTCACGAGACGATCCCAGGCGTCCGCGTCGAGCTGCACATTGTAGTGTCCCTTGGCCAGCATCTGAATGAGCTCGCTCGTGTCGGCGGCGAATTCGCGCGGCGGCAATCCATGCAAGTCACTTTCCAATCCGCCCACGCGCACGAACTGCCGGAGCGCCACATAGCTGGGATCAAAGACGGCGCCATATTTGCCGAGAAGCGCCTCCTTCTCACGCCGAATAAACTGGCTGTCGAGCTGACCGCCGCGATACACCACGAACCCTCCTTGCTCGCGACGCAGGTCGGGCCGCACCGCTTTCTTTCCCTCCCCGCTGCCGGCGCTGTCGTGGTGGCACGCCACACAATACTTATCGAGCACCGGCTGAACATCGCGTGGAAAGCTAAAGCCGTGGAGCGAGCTGCGGCACGGGGAGATCTCGCGCGGCGGACCGTTGAGGGCGATGCTTTTCTCCTGGCTGGGAGGAGCGCTGCTTTGGCGGTCATGAGATCCCACGCAGGAGACATTCTCTCCGGGCATCGCGCTCATCCAACTGCGCATGAGCGCTACCGCTTTCCCCTCCGCATCCAGCGGTTGAAACGAGATGGGAGTCTTCGCCGGCACGCGGAAGAGCGCGGAACCATCCGCCTCGACCGGCACGGTGCCAAGCACCCGCTTGGTTTCCCAGGGCCCGTCAGCCCCCACGCGATGGTCAATGCCCGCCAGGCGCTGGTAGCCGAATTGATAGGTGAAGAGACGGAGCGCTTTCACCGTGCCGCGCGGCACGCCGGGGATGCCGGTCCCGCTGTAAACGTCCTGCATGAAAACCAGCGCCGTTTTCTCGTCGGGTTTCACTTTGTCCACCACCACCGGAGGCCGGGTGCGCGGTAGCAGCGGCACAGGTTCGAGCAGAGCGAAACCTTCCTCCTCCTTCACCAGGGTCATGTTGTCGAAAACGTCCACGAGATAAAGGCCCCAGAGGGCGTCGGGCTCAGGCTTGCAGGCAACCAGGAAGTAACGTTCAGAGAGCGGCCATGGGTGAAGAAACTTGGGCCAACTGTGCTCCGTGAGTTTATCCTCGATCTTGGGCAGCACCGGCGGTCCTTTGCGCGGGATGCGCTGCACCACGCCCTCGGTTTCGCGACGACCCAGGGAAGGATCAAAGATGAATAACTCGCCCACTCGGCCTTCGTGGTGGCCGGTCACGATGGTCACGATCTTGGTCGGGTGATCCGGGATAGCTCGGGCGAAGAACATCGCGTTCGGCCAATAGGAATTCGCGCCGGTATATTCCATCTGGCCAGTGCCATCCGGATTCATTGACATGAGCAGCCGGTTCCAAACGTGCGGCGTGTCGGTGTAATCCCAGCGAAGGTAAAGCACCCGTCCGTTGTTTAGGACGCTGGGCGTATAATCGTGATTCTGCTCGAAAGTGAGCTGGTGGATTCGCTCCCCGCTCGACCCCATTTTGTACATCATGCCGACAATGACTCCGGCATTGCAGGGCACGCCTTGGAGCGGAGCGGTCGAGAGGAAAACAATCTCGTCGCTCGGCAAATAGATCGCGTCGTAATTGTGAACATCCGGGTGGCTGCTCGGCGTCAGTTGCCGGGGCGCGACCTGCGACGCGGTCTTTGACGAAGGCAAACTTAACTCGTGGATTTGCCAGTTCGGGTTTGTGTCAGGCATGGAGAACAAGAGCTTGTCCGCATTCCAGTGCAGCTCGATGTCGTTCACCAGCCGCCTGCCGGGCGGCTTGAAGAGCGTTGCCATCTCGCCCTTGGGCCGCACCGGCGAGAGAACGGCGACTTCGTTCGTCCATTTGTCCACGTTCTGCATCGTGCCGTAGTTCCAGGAGCTTTGCCGGGGAATACCCAGGTATTCGCCATACCCGAAGCCTTCCCAACTGGTGCGTCGGGCTCCGCCGAGCGGAACACGCTTGAGCACGAGCATCTGTTCGAAATCGAGAAGCGGATTCGCCAGCAGCGCTTCGCTCCGGAACGCCTCCAACTCCGACATCGTGCTGGACAACGCGGTCCAGGCTTCCGGTTTCTCAGCCTGAAAGCCGTTTAGATTTGCAGTCAATTTCCCCTGAAGTTCTTCAAGCCGCGTCAAATGCCCTTGCGGGTATTTTCCCGGGAAACTGGCGACGAGGTCCGCGATCGCCGACCGAACCGCGCCAAAGTCGAAACCACGCGCCCGGACAAGAGTGTCGTCGAGCGAGCGGCCGGGCAGGTAGCATGTGTCGCGGATATGTTCCACGCCGGCCCGGTCCCGAGTGTTGGCGGCCAGCTGGATGGCCAGGCTCGCCAAGCCCGGCACTCGAAGGCACGCTCGCGCATAGCGCTCTGCGAGGGCGGTCCAGTCACCCGGACGCCAATCAAATTCGAAGATGCGATCTTCGCGTTCCCACTTCATCTGCAAGCGCGCCGGGCCAGTACTGAAATCCCGCATCATTGGTGCCCAGAGCGCCTTGACCGCTCCACTCCGCGCCCCGAGGACGCTGAAACGAACAGAGCCATTCGTACCAGCCCAATCGTCCAGACTGATGAACGCCTCAAATCGCACGAACGAGCCATCCAATGACACTCGAATGACACTGTCCGCCTGCACATTCAGACCATGATCAAACGTTCTCCCGTTCATCCGCAGCTTTTGATACAGGCCACTCTTGAGGGTAAGGTCCTTTTCCAAGCGGCCTAGCAAGACGGTGAAATTAGTGGAGTGAGTGAGTGATTCGAACGAGCCGTCGGCGCGAATAAGCCTGGGTTCCGCCCAGTCAGCGACGGCCCATTTCACGTCCGGGACACCGGTCACAAAGAGGTAAATCTCTTTCGCACCGATCAGCGGAACACGGATAGGGAGGAGGGCGTCGCCGCCGCGAATCGTGTCGCTTTCGAAGGCAGCAAAGCCATCTTCGATCCCGCGCCCAGCGATGGCTCCGACAGAAGCGCAAAAGCTTTCGTGCCAGTTTGATTTCCGGATGTAGTAACCGGGGTCATTCGAGGCCGCGGAGGAGAGATCTGCAGCCAAGCAGCCAACGAAGCCCACGAGAAGAAATTTAGGCAGCTCAAACATGCCTCGCAATTTAACGAGCCGCGACGACTTCTGATTCATACGTTTTCTTCCCTCACGAGGCTCAAGAACCGACAAGCTTCCGCCGAACGCGATGATGCCATTCCAAGTCCGGGAGCGCAGGGCGTCGGACGAGCCAGCGGCTCAGCACCCGTAAGCTCGGGATGGGCCGCGGACGACTCGCGCAGAACCACTCGGATTCGCGAGCGATAGTTTGCCAGGATGTCTCACAGCGACTTCAGATCGGTTGTCTTTTCCCAATGAAGATTTGTTTTAAACCCAGCACCAGGTGATTCTTGCTTCGGGCCAATGATCATGAACTTGCTAGCGCGCAGTCTCTCTGCGCCTCGGCCGGGATCGGTTCGGACGATTTCGCGATGTTGGAGCCCAACGGCGGGGGGCGGAGGCGTCATTTGCGCCAGCGCCGCGGTGAACGCGCTCATGTCCTTGATGACGTCGCCGACGAGACAGTCAATGAGCGCGGCGCGGTGCTCCGGAAATCGTTCGGCAAATTTGGGAAAACTGAACGCCGGATCGTAAAACGCGTGGATCAACCGCCGCACGACATCGACGCCTTTCCAGAGCGCCGGCTCGAAGCGCCCCAGCCGGGCAGCGGAAACATCGTCGTTCTTCAGAGCGTCGTCGATGCACTGCGCGGCGAGTTCGGCCGAACCGAGTGCAAGATAGAGTCCCGACGAGTAGATCGGGTCCAGAAACGCGCGGGCGTCGCCGATCATCACCCATCCGTCGCCGCAAGTCTGCCGGTTCAGGTAAGCCAGATGGCGCGAGCCACGCACTGGGCCGACGCGCTCGGCGGCGGACAGTCGATCAGCCAACGGCGCGCAAAGAGCGACTTCCCGAGTGAAGGCATCCTCCATGTCGTCCGACAACAAGAAAACATATTCTGGATCAGCCACGATCCCGACGCTCACGATGTCGTCCGGCAGCGGGATGTACCAGAACCATCCGCCGCCGGGGATGAGGAACATCGTGGTTTCGCCGGCGTCGATGCCAGGCAGGCGTTTCCCGCCGCGGAAGTATCCCCACACAGAAGCCTTCCGAAGTTCGGGCAACGGGCTGCGCAGGCCGAGCTGTCGTCCGATGACGCAAGCGCGTCCGGAGGCATCCACCACAACCTTCGCTGACACGTCAGCGCGCGAGCCATCTCCCGAAACGACTTGCAAGCCCGCTGCCTGCGCGTTCTCGAAGATCACTTTGTCGATGGATATTTGTTCATGGATCTCGACGCCGTTGGCGCGCGCGTGGTCGAGCATCATGCAGTCAAACTGACTGCGCTCGACCTGCCATGTGCGCGCGCGTTCGCCGTGAATCGTCTCGGAGAAATAGAATGGCACGGACTCCTTCCCGTTGTGCGACACAAAGCGCACGCTGTGCTTCACGGGGAAGCACGAGGCACGCAACTGCGGCAGCAAACCGAGACGTTCGAAGATGCCGTGCGTGTGTGGAATGAGCGATTCGCCAATATGGTAGCGTGGAAATTTCGCCTGCTCGAAAATGGTACAACGATGTCCCGCGCGGGCCAGAAACGTGGCCAAGGCCGCGCCGCCGGGGCCTCCGCCGATGACCGCGACGTCGCAGTTCATGTTAGAGAGGGGCGATAAACGTGTGCTCATGTAATGGTTTTTTTTGAGGTTTAGTTGTAACGGACATCTCGAAATGCGGAGTCGTAAAAGCGCGGCAACAGGCGATCCACGCGTAGCAATCCACGGGGCGTCAGTCGCACAGCTTCGTCGGAAACAGTGAGCCATCCATCCAAGACGCACTCTCGAAGCGGCTCGGCGAATTCTCTTGCGATGTCCACCCCAAGCCGATCGCGGAACGGAGCGACCGGCACGGCGCCGAGTTTGAGTTGCAGGACAAACTCGCGCACCATCTGGTCGTGAGGCGAAAGTTTGAAGGCGCGCTTGGTCGGTAATTCGCCTCGCTCCACGGCAGCTTCGTATTTCTCCAGCGTCACTTCGTTTTGAAAGTGGACACCGCCGAAATAGCCGAACGATGCCACGCCCAGCCCGAGCATGTCCGCGCCGCGCCAGAGACAATCCTGGTAGAGGAAGCGGTGACGCCGCGGATCTTTCACAGCGTTGTAAGCGCTGACCACCGTGTAGCCGGCACGTTCCAGTTCGCGAAAGCCTGTGTCGAGCCGAGCGCGCTTGATCTCCCAGGATATCGGTGCGGCCGGCAAGACGCCGCTTTTGAGGTCGCGATAGAGCTGAGTGTTGTGCGGAATTTCAGTCTGATAGATGGTGACGCTGTCCGGCCCTAGTTCGATGACGCGATGGACAGACTCGATCCATTTCTCCTCCGTCTCGCCCATGAGTCCGCACATCAGGTCGAGATTCACGCATCCGAAATCCACGTCGCAAATCAGTGAGTATGCGCGAGAGACATCCTCAGCCAGATGCACGCGGCCGTTGAGCCGGAGCAGTTCGTTGTCGAAGCTCTGCACGCCCATGCTCACGCGAGTCACACCCATGGCTCGCAACGTTTCCAGGAACTCACGACGCACCGAACGCGGCGCGCACTCGTAGGTAACCTCCTCGATATTGTCCCACGAAAGCGCACGGCGCAGCCCGTCTCCCAACCGACGGGCTTGAGCGGAACTGAGTGTGGACGGTGTTCCGCCGCCGAAATATGCGAACGAGACCGAACGGCCCTTTACGCCGGGATGCTCCGAATAAAGCGCCATCTCGCGCGCCACCCCGTCGAGGTAACGGTCCACCACCGCCCCCGGCTGCGCGATGTAGGAAAGATAGTAGCAGTAATCACATTTCTTCTGGCAGAAAGGAAGATGGATGTAGAGTCCGAGTGGTGTGGCGAGCGCGGACTCAGCCAGAGCTTCGTGCAACGAGGGGACCTGCGACGATTCCCATGCGGAAAATGGCGGATAGGCCGCAACGAAATAATTCCCCTCGACCGGCTCTTGGGCTTGAGCCTGAAGCGTCGGCGGATCCGTCGTTGTGGGGGCGGTCATACCGGTGTTGATACGGCCGCTTAGTCGCTGCCGCCTTGACCGAGGTCAAAGGGTCTGCACGCTATGCCCGCCGCAACATCGTGAAGGATTTTGTTCGCAACTGAAGAATGTCTCGATAAAATCCAACCTATGATCCCTAAAACGCCAAATTCCATTTCTCTCGGATCGACGGCCACCCGGTTGATTCTCCTCTCTTTGTTAACTGCTCTCGTGACGTTTGGAAGTCCGCACGCGCTTATCGCTGCTGATGGACCTCGCGTCCTGCAGGAAGGAAAACTCCCCAATGACTCGCGTCTTCAGCCACCCAAAGACCTCGACGGCTACTTTCCATTTCAAGTCCCTAAGACTCGGGAAGAATGGAGCCAACGCGCCGAACGAGTCCGCCAGCAAATGCTCGTGTCGCTCGGACTGTGGCCGGTGCCGACTAAAACTCCACTCAACCCTGTGATCTACGGCAAGGTCGAGCGAGACAGCTACACGGTCGAGAAAGTCTATTTTGAAAGTGTTCCCGGCTTTTATGTGACAGGCAGCTTATATCGCCCGAAAGGCAAGAGTGGCAAAATGCCCGCAGTGCTGAACCCTCACGGGCATTGGGCAGAAGGCCGATTTCACGATGCGGGTCTCGACGCTGCTCGGAAGGAAATCGTTCAAGGCGCCGAACGATTTGAGGAAGCCGGTCGGAGCCCGTTGCAAGCGAGGTGTGTTCAGTTGGCGCGAATGGGCTGTGTAGTTTTCCACTACGATATGATTGGGTACGCGGACAGCCAGCAGATTTCCTACGATATTGCGCACCGTTTCGCCAAACAGCGGCCGGAGATGAACACGGCCGAGAACTGGGGCCTGTTCAGCCCGCAGGCCGAGGCCCATCTGCAAAGCGTCATGGGTTTGCAAACTTGGAATTCGATTCGCGCGCTCGATTTTATACTGGGGTTGCCAGAGGTCGATTCCGAGCGAATCGCTTGCACTGGCGCCAGCGGCGGCGGCACACAGACATTCGTGCTGGGAGCGCTGGATTCGCGCGTGGCTGTCTCGTTTCCAGCAGTGATGGTGTCCACGGCGATGCAAGGCGGCTGCACTTGCGAGAATGCGTCACTTCTCCGCATCGGAACAGGCAACATCGAGATCGCCGCCTTGTTTGCTCCGAAACCACTCGGCATGACGGCTGCGAATGATTGGACCAAGGAGATGCCAACGAAAGGATTTCCAGAACTGAGGCAGCACTACAAGATGATGGGGGCGCCGGACAATGTCATGCTCACCCCGTTGGTACACTTCGGACACAATTACAACCATGTCAGCCGCGCCGCGATGTACAGCTGGATGAACAAGCATTTCAAGCTCGGTTTGCCCGAGCCAATTCTCGAGAAGGATTACAAACGACTGACCAAGGACGAACTCTCGGTCTGGGATGACAAGCATCCGAGGCCCGAAGATGGCGCTGCTTTCGAACGCAAGCTAGTCCGCTGGCTGACTGACGATGGTGCAAAACAATTGCGAGAAGTGCAGAAATCACCTGAGCGTTATCAAAAGCACCTTCGCAGTGCCATGGATGTTCTGATCGGACGCAGCTTGGCGATGACTGGTGAAGTGGATTGGGACATCAAGGACAAGACAGATCGTGGAGATTATCTGGAGATGACTGGCTTGCTCCGAAACAAGACCCATAACGAGGAACTTCCGATTATTTTCCTTCACCCAAAACGTTGGAACCAGCAAACGGTGGTCTGGATCGACGAACAGGGCAAATCCGGACTTTATGCCGGTGGAAACGGGCAGTCCCGGCCGAGACCAGAAATCCAAAAGCTTCTCGATGCAGGAGCAACGGTCATCGGAGTGGACCTTCTCTACCAGGGAGAATTTCTCGCCGACGGCAAGGCGATCACAAAGACGCGAACCGTAAAGAATCCGCGTGAGGTCGCCGCTTACACCTTCGGCTATAACAACACGCTGTTTGCCCAACGAGTTCAGGATATTTTGACTATCGTTAAATACATCCGGAGCCACGAACAAAAGACGGGCACTCTCGACGTTGTCGGTTTCGGTGGGGCGGGACCATGGGTCGCGGCCGCGCGCGCTCAAGCAGGTGACGCGATTGATCGCGCCGCAATTGATACCGGTGGCTTTCGTTTCGGCAAAGTGCTGGACATCCAGGGCCCGAATTTCCTTCCCGGCGGAGCCAAGTACGGCGACCTGCCTGGAATGCTCGCTGCGGGTGCCCCACATCGGCTAATACTCGCTGGCGAAGGCGACCAAGCCCCCGAGATTGTCCAGAGCGGATACAAATCTGGGGCTGCCGAAAGCAATTTGACCATTCTCAATGGCAGCCAGCAACAGATTCGCGAGGCGGCCATCAAATCGCTCCTCGTCAAAAACTCGAGATGAGTGAGCCACCACCTTGGACCCACCCGACCTGAGCGCGCCAGGAAAGTTCACTGACCTACGCTGAACCAGTCATCCCATGTCAGACCCGTCCACCAAATCAGAGACGAAGTACCCAACGCCATGGAGCCGTCGAGAATTTGTAACTGCTCTATCGCAGTCCGCGGCGGCGGCTGGGCTGTTCGCAGGACATTTGCCCGTTATCGCAAGGGCTGCCGCCGCGCCATCTCGCCGGAAGAAAATCGCTATCCTTGCGACCGAAGTTCGTAAGTATTCCCATGCACAGCACTTCGTGGATCGCTTCCTTGAAGGCTACGGCTGGCAGGGTGTTCATCACCATTCCGAGGTTGATCTTGTCGCCCTTTACGTGGACCAATTCCCCGAGGGTGATTTGAGCCGCGACCGCGAAGGGCGACACGGGGTTAAGATATTCCCAACAGTCCAAGAAGCTCTCACCATGGGTGGTTCGAAGCTGGCGGTCGATGGAGTTGTGATCATAGGCGAGCATGGAAAATACCCCCGGAACGCCAAGGGCCAAGTGCTGTACCCTCGCTACAAGTTTTTCAAAGAGACAGTGAAGATTTTTGAAAGTAGTGGCCGATCCGCCCCTGTCTTCAATGACAAGCATCTTTCCACCGATTGGAAGGAATCCCTCGAAATGGTCGAGGACGCCAAGCGTCTTGGCTTTGCTTTCATGGCAGGATCATCGTTGCCGGTCACCTGGCGAATTCCATCAATCGAATTACCTCTTCATGCGCCGCTCGAGCAGAGCGTGTGCGTCTGCTATGGCGGCATCGATTCCTACGACTTTCACGGGCTAGAGACGGCGCAGTGCATGTCCGAGAGACGAGCCGGCGGCGAGGTGGGGGTCCGATCGGTCCATGCCGTCAAAGGGGACAAAGTTTGGGAGATGCTGGCTGATCGAGACAAGACGAAAAAGCTTCTCTTGGCGGCGCTGTCGAGAAGCCACACGCTGAGACCTCCGCCAGGATACACTTACGCGATACCGAGCGTTGACTGGATGCGCAGCGCTAGTCCCGACACGGTAGCTTACTTTATCGAGCACCTCGACGGTTTCAAAACCACTCTCTTTCTGCTCAACGGCCGGATGCAAGATACCCAGCGGAATTACTCGGCGCTCGACTTCACTTATGCCGGATTGCTCAAGAAGACAGGGCAAACAATCTCGTGCCAGATGCACTTACCGATGCCACCGAGACAGACCACGCTCGCCGACTTTTTCAACCCACTCACCCGCCATATCGAGGAGACCATTTTGACTGGGGTTGCTCCCTACCCAATCCAGAGAACTCTCCTCACAACGGGAATGACACTCAGTGCGGTCGAGTCTCTTTATCGCGGTCAAGTGGAGATTCCCACGCCGGAGCTCGACGTCGCCTACAAGGTTTCGAATCGTTCCACTTTTTGGAGATCTTGACACTTTGAAGACTTTGAAAAAACTGGCGGTTCTCATCGAAGAGTTCGCGCTCCAAACGCCCTCGCAACAGCTTTTGGATCGCTTCCTGATCGGCTATCCTCGCAACGGAGAATTTCATCGCCTCGACGGTTGCGCGGTTTCTGTTTATCTCCCCAACGACGAAAGGAATGTTGAACTAGACCGGAGGGTGAAAGATTTCGGATTGCATCGCGAGCAGAACCTCTCGGCGGCGACCTCGAACGCGGACGCTGTGTTGCTGCTTCCGAAAGGTTCCGGAGCAATGCCTGACGACCTGTTCCTCCGAGAGACCTTGGAGAATGTGCCTCGGGGTTGCTGCTGCTTCACGTATGGCGCGATGAGTTCGAGCTTGGCGGAAGCTAGGAAAACCACCGCATTGGCTTCAGCTCGGAAGTGCCCTTTCGTTGGAGGGACATCGCTGCCAGTCGCATGGCGTCTTCCACAATTAGAGATCCCAATCGGAACAGCGCTGAAGGAAGCGCTCATCGTAGTCCAGGGGAATTCGCCTGCGGCAGAACTCGACGGGCTGGAGGGATTGCTGCCTCTCTTACAAAGGAGGCGCGGCGGAGAATCCGGAGTTCGCCGCGTTCGACTTCTGAATGCCTCTGAAATTTGGCGTGCTGGCAAAGAGGGGTTATGGTCTGAGCGGCTTCTCTCAGCAGCGATTTCACGCTCGGATACTCCGCAAGGCGATCCGGTGAAGGATGGTCGAACTCAAGATCTGGTTGGATTGGGATTGGTGCCTAAATTGGCGCGCGCCCCACGAGGCTGGATCATCGAACATTTCGACGGCTTACGATCGGCGATCCTTGTATTGGATGGAGTCGTCGCCGATTTTAATTTTGCGTTGCAAGCGCGTGACGGAAGCGTCCTGTCCGCTCAGATTTATCGCCCACCCGCTCCCAGCCAGCACCATTTCAGTCGCCTGGCTGACGGCCTTGAGGAATTTTTCCGCACGGGTATCCCACCGTGGCCCATTGAAAGAAACCTCCTGACAGCGGGTTTGTTGGAGGCTTTTCGGAAATGCCACGCTCAGATCGAAGCCCGCTTGGAAACGCCCCAGTTAAAGATCTCCTATTCGACCAAACGACACTGACCTCCTGCTGAGTGACTATGTTCAGGCTTCAGCTTTGTTTCGTATGCTGGCTCGGTTTCACCGTTGCGGGCACGGGCGACGGTGCAATTGAATCCAGGCCGATGCCGTTGCGAGCGGCTTCGACGGGAACTCTCTTCGAATCGATCTCTCCCCTACGTTCCGGCGTCGATCTCGTGCATGAATTCCCACGGAGCGCGCCGCTCTCCCTAATGCAGGAACAGGGATCGGGCTGCGGGGTCTGCGCCGGCGACTTCGATGGCGACGGGCTTCCCGATTTCTTCGTGACGAACTACGACCGCGGCTGCCGCCTCTACCGAAACCTTGGCGAGTGGCGGTTCCGCGATGTGAGCGACATCGCGGGCGTTCGCGCCACAGGTCACTGGTGCATGGGCGCCACCTTTGTGGATGTGGACAACGATGGGGATCTCGATCTCTACGTGTGTTGTTTCAACTCGCCCAATCTCCTCTTCATCAATCAAGGCAATGGCGTATTTAAGGAACGCGCGCGCGACTTCGGACTCGACTGGACCGGCGCGTCTGTGATGGCGGCTTTTGCTGATTACGACAAGGATGGCCGGCTCGACATGTTTCTTCTCACGCATCGTGATGGCTCGAGCGCCGAGCAACACCTGCCTTCCAACACGCGCAACGCAGCGGGCCGAGGAGTGGTCCGGCTAGGCCGGAACGGGCGCCCCGAGGTCGCGGCCCCGTTTCAGGATTTATTTTCCCTCGTGGACAAAGGAAGCGGGCGCATGGAACTGGCCATCGCCGGCCAGCCAGACCAGTTGTTCCATCAGGAGCGAAGCGGCATGTTCAGCAACGTCACCGCTAAGGCAAAAATTCAAGGGCACGACATCGGCCTCGGTGTGAGCTGGTGGGATTACAACGCCGATGGATGGCCGGACATTTACGTTGCGAACGATCACAAGACGCCGGATCGCCTCTGGCGCAACAACGGAGACGGAACCTTCACCGACGTAGCTCCAACGGCCCTACCCTGCGTGCCGCTGGCCTCGATGGGGACAGACGTCGCCGATGTAAATAATGACGGTTACCTGGATCTGCTGGCCACTGAAATGGCCGGGAGCACGCACGCGAGGCGGATGGTGATTCACCAGGATTTTCAGAAGAACGAGTGGTTCTTTTCCAGCGCGAACCCACGGCAGTATCCGCGCAATGCGCTTTATCTCGGCACCGGCGGCGGAGAGGTCTTCGAAGCTGCTCGCCTCTCGGGCCTGAACGCGACGGATTGGACATGGTCGCCGAAGTTCGGTGACTTTGACAACGACGGCTGGATCGATCTTTTCATCGCCAATGGCATGTCGCGCGACTACGTGCATGCCGATCTTCAGTCGAGAATGATGCAGCCTGCCTCTGCTGGCTGGCGAACCCAGCCGGTGTTGCGCGAGAGAAATCTCGCCTTCCGCAATCTGGGTGGGCTGCGCTTCGAGCACGCCGAATTGAACTGGGGACTTGATCTCCTATCCGCAAGTTTCGGTGCCTGCGTCGCGGACTTCGACGCGGATGGCAACCTTGATCTCGCGGTAATGAATTTTGGCGAAACCCTCTCGCTCTATCGCAACCGCGAGGCGACCTCGCATCGAATGGTCATTCGATTGAAGGGAACTCGCAGCAATGCCTGGGGCATCGGTGCAGTCGTCCGGGTCGAGACGCCGCGCGGCATCCAAATGCGATGCCTTCATCTGGCAAGCGGCCACTTGTCCGCCAACGAACCGCTTCTCCACTTTGGCTTGGGCGGCGAGGATCGTGTGGCGCGCCTGACCGTGCGTTGGCCGAGCGGCATCCAACAGACCTTTCAAGGTCTAGCCAGCGACCAGTTCTACACGATTACAGAAGACGCGGGGCCTTCAGAGATCACACCGACGAAACCGGTTCCCTCAACCTTGTTTCTTCGCGCTGAAGCCGTCGCTGGTCTTCGGCATCGCGAACGCGCTTTTGATGACTTTGCACGCGAACCGCTCCTTCCGTGGAAATTGTCGCAACTCGGCCCGGGCCTGGCCATCGGCGACATCGACGGGGATGGCGACGACGATGTTTATCTCGGCGGCGGCGCCGGACATCCTGGCACTCTTGGAGTTCACGAGCCTGGCGGACACTTCCGCGCCGTCATACCGCCCGCGTTTGGAAGGGATCGCGAGTGCGAAGACATGGGCGCGCTTTTTTTTGATGCGGATGGCGACGGCGACCAGGATCTTTACGTGGTGTCCGGCGGTGTGGAATGCGAACCCAACTCACCGCTGCTCCAGGACAGGCTGTACCTGAACGATGGGAAAGGGAATTTTGAGCCCGCGCCGGCTGGCTCGTTGCCCGTCGATCGAGACTCTGGAAGCGTGGTTTGCGCGGCGGATTTCGACCGCGACGGAGACCTGGACTTGTTCGTGGGAGGCCGGTTGGTTCCGGGGCAATACCTGGTCATGCCTGAAAGCCGACTCCTCAGGAACGAAGGCGGCAGATTTGTCGATGTGACGGACGCCATTGCGCCTGATCTCCGTCACAGCGGTCTTGTGACGAGTGCGCTTTGGTTCGATGCGGATAACGATGGATGGATCGACCTCGTGACCGCCAATGAATGGGGCTCGCTCAAACTCTTCCTGAACCGATCCGGGCACCTCGATCTCAGGGAAGCGGGCGGCGAGTTCTCGAAGCACACCGGCTTGTGGCAGGGGTTGGCAGCGGAAGACTTGGATGGCGATGGCGACATCGATTTGATTGCGACGAATCTTGGTCTGAACACTCGCTACCGCGCGTCGCCGGAAAATCCGGTCGCGATCTGGCGAGGCGAGTTCGAAACAGATCGTCCAGCACAGATCTTCGAAGCTTTCAGCGATCAGGGCGTCTGGCGTCCGTTTCGAAGTCGCGCGGCGATGATGGCGGCCATGCCTTCAATTGAGGCTGGATTCCCCACATTCGAGTCATTCGCTCGAGCCACCGTCGCGCAATTATTTCCCGAAAAAGCCTTGGCGAAAGCGAGTCGTTTTCAGATCACGACGCTTGAATCAGTCATCTGGCTCAACGATGGCCACGGGCATTTCACCTTTCGCATCCTTCCGCGCCTGGCCCAAATTGCCCCGGGCTTCGGCGTCATCGCCGCGGACTTGGATGGAGATGGCGTATCTGACATCGCCCTTGCACAGAACTTCCACGGTCCGCCCTCGGAGGTCGGCCGGATGGATGGAGGACTTGGACTGTTGTTGCGCGGCGGCGAGAGCGCTCAGTTCAAGGCTTTACCTCCAGTCGAAAGCGGGCTGATGCTGTCTGGTGAATATCGCGCGCTCGCCCTCATTGACTTGAACTACGATGGCGCACCCGACCTCCTCGCGGCGCAGAACGACGGCGGGCTTGTGGCTCTTGAAAATCAAAAGCGCCCCGGCTCGAAGTGGCTTGCGCTCCGGCTGCGAGGCCTCGCTGGGAATCCGACAGGGGTCGGCGGGCGTGTCGATGTGTCGTTCGAGGGCGCAGGCAGGCGTTCGGCGGAAGTCCGCGCGGGCGGAGGTTATCTGTCGCAATCGAGCGCCATGTTGTTCTTCGGCGTTCCGTCTGGGGAAGCTTCCGCGCGAATTTCCGTCCGCTGGCCGGATGGCACGATCTCATCGCACTCCGCTCCGACGGATGCCCGCGCGATTACGTTGACGCATCCCGCCCGATTGGGGCAATGAAAGCCCGACGGCATTTTCATTCAGATAACACCGAGTTCGCGCGCATATTTATTGCTTTAGGAATTGACTCCAGAGAAGGTGTTTTGGTTACCTATTGCCTGTTCTCAAAAAAACTGATCGCCAATTGTTATGAAAATGAATCCATATCTCCCGATTGTCCTCGCTTCGGTATTGTTGCCGCAGTTCGCTCACGGCCAGGCATTCGACATCTCCACCTTTGATGGGACCGTTGCAGGACCTTGGTCTGCTCTCAACAGCACCACGCTCGTGGTACCGAAAGTGTCCAATGGGTCCATCAAGCTCGATAGCACTATTTCATCCGCCGAATATGGCGGCTTCACCGGTGTCACCGTCACTCCAGGTGTGAGCGCTTGGATCTTGGATTTCCCCGGAGACCGGATCTGGTCCGGAGCCAATGATTCGAGCTTCACCTACTATCTGGCCCACGACGACGACTACTTGTATGTGGGGGTCGATGCGAAGGACGACGTCGTCAACAGTGATGATCTCAACGCGGCCTTCTGGAAGGATGACGCCATCGAAATCATAGTGGACGCGTTGAACGACCGGTTGGACAACAACACGGACAGCTCGAAGGACGCGTTCGGCGGTCACAACTACGTGAATTTCGAAGGCCGCTTCTCAGGCTGGGATGACAGTGCAAAAGCGAAAGTCGGTCAGTCCTGGGCCAGCGGAGTGGATTGGACTTACGGCACAAACGGCAACGTGTTCGGGTTCGGCAAGGCCGCCGCAGGAGGTTGGAAAATGGAGGTTCGGTTCAAGAAAAACATGTTCGAAGACCCGGTGGCCGGCAACAAGCTTCGCAACGGCTATATCATGGGCTTTAACATCGGGATGGACGACGACGACAAGAAAGGACCGGGGACTAACGGCGACAAGACGCGTTCGCAAGACTTGGAAATTCAGTACTTCTGGGCGAACCGCCAACGCTACAAAGACTTGAACGCAGCTTACCTTGACACCCTCACTCCGGCGGACAAGGCCGCTCAGGTTTGGCGGACTGACACCGACAATCACGAGTTGTTCATCAACTCGAACGGACGGCTTTCCCACGGCGGCACGGGTGAAATCATCTTCGGCTATGACGCCGACAAGCTGACTCCAGGAAAAATCCTGTTTGTATGTGCCAATGAGGATTTGTCTGGCACCGACGACTCGAGTGTGGTCGCGCTCCTTCGTGCGGCTGGCTACACGGTCAAGCCGTTCACGGCAAGTGGCCCCGCGGGCGGAGATGCTATGCGAGCCGCCGCAGTCGGTCAGGATCTGATCATGATCTCGGAAAGTCTTGGATCGACCTCCGTCCTCGAACCGATCGGCGAACCAGCAGTTTCAAAATTTATCTACCGGGATACGAATATACCGATCATTTCCTGGGAGGCTTTCATGTGGGACAATGCCGAATGGACATCCCATCCGGACGACTTTTCCAATGAATTCTCGTTCTTCGGAAACACGGGCCGTACCGAAGACACCCAGCCCGACGATCTGAAGCTTGCCTTTGACTCCTTGTATATCAAGAAGCCGACGCATCCCATTGCCACCGGATTGACCGGCAAGGTGAAAGTGTACAACCCGCCCTATAGCTTGAACTATGGAAAGCCAACGGCCGATGCTGACGTCATCGCCAGCGCTCGCGAAAACGGCGAATTCCCCTGCCTTTTCGTCTATGAAAAGGGTGACAAGCTAGTGGATGGCAGCGTCTGCCCCAATAAGCGCATCGGCTTGTTCACTGGGCAGGTAGCCTCCTTGACTGCCAATTGGAACCCAGAACTCCGTTGGTTCACCGAGTCAGGAAAGACGCTGCTTCTCAACACCGTGAAATACGCGGCTGGATCGCCCGTTGTGGCTGGACCAGTCAAGATTGTTGCGGCACGTATCGCCTCAGGACTGCGTGTGACCTTCACTGGAACGCTCCAATCGGCGGATAGCGTGACTGGACCTTGGACGGACGTGGCCGGCGCTAAGAGCCCTGCCGATGTCGCATTCGCTGGGGCAGGAAAATTCTATCGATCGAAGTAATAGAACTTCCCGCAGAAGTTGGTTGCGAAGGGCCGGACGAGAGTCCGGCTTTTGTTTTTCAGACATCGATTCGAAGGCCCAACGCCGTGAATGGGAATCACGGATCTCCGGGCTCGCCGCTCTCAAGTTACTTCTTCAGTTCAGTGTGGCTCGGTGCGCTCCGGTTGCGAAAGGATAGAGTGTCGCGCAGGGTACTGAAGACAGTTTTCATCTTGTCGAGAATCTGGTCGGCAACCGATTGGTGCAAGACCACGCGTTCCTGGGGTGTGATTTTCCCTTTCTCTCTCAGCTCACATCTGCGTTCGGCAATAATTTGCGAGATCAGAACGGCGATCTCGGGCCGGCTTTGCAAAAGCAAGTTCAAGTCTTCCTTGCCTATCTCGTAAACGATGGCGTCTGTCGAACCCACCACTGTGGCCGAACGTGGTTCGCCTGTGAGCAGAGACATTTCTCCGAAAAACTCGCCCGGCTGGATGACGTGAACCTTGATTTGTCTCTGGCCGTTATCAACGTTGGATCGAACCTCCAAAAGCCCTTCAACCAGGATATACATCGAGTCCCCGGCGTCCCCTTGGCTGACGATAGCCTCGGCCATTCGAAAGCGTCGCTCTTTCATGTGACCGGCCAGCGTGGTCATTTCCTCCGTCGTTAGGGCTGAGAAAATCTCCACTCGCTTGAGCAGCGCGGACCGATCGATGCGCCGGTCCAACTGGCGGGAAGGCATCTGCGCAAAAAACATGTCGTGCTTCTGGTAAGCCAGCGAAATGCCGGCTTGATGGAGATGATTCAGGATGCTCGTGATGACTTGATGACGCGCTACCTCAGGGTTCACCTCGGCAGGTTTTATCCAATATCTGACCACGTATTCCACGCCGCGATCATTCACCTTATTGGCTGCGATGACTGGCACGGGGACCTCCAGCGGTGATGCCGCGCCTTTCACTCCGGCGAGGAGAACTCGTAAAGCCCTTTCCGTAGGGACCTCGAAATCGAGGGAAAACGTCACGTCAAATCGGCACTTGGTTTCAGGCTCGCTGTAATTGGTCAAGAGCATGGAACTGATCTCACTGTTGGGAACCACAAGCAGCGTATTGGACATCGTGCGCATTCGCGTCGATCTCCAACTGATTTCCAGGACCAATCCTTCCACCGCTTCAGTGCCTCGCGGATGCAATCGGATCCATTGCCCGATCTTGAAGGGACGATCCACATTCAGAGCAATCCCACAGAACACATCGGCGATCATGTTCTTGAGCGCGAAGCCTACGACCAAGCTGACAACCCCTGATGTGGCCCAAATACCTGCGATGGACTGCTTAAAAACGACAGAGACAATCAATATGCCTGCGATTAAGAAAACCGTGGCGGCAACAATATCCTTGAGCAGACGTGGAATATTGGTTTGAAGGCGGCGCTCCAGCAACCTCCAGACGACGACTTCGATCAGGCGCACTGTGAACCAGGCCAAAGTCACCAGGAACCCAATCCAAACTAAACCCGAGAGAATCACCTCAGACCCTTTCTTGGCGTCTGCGCTCCGCTCCAGCAGGTAGGGTAGGCCGAGGACCAGAATCACGATCAACGTCACCATCGGCCAGAGCAGTTTCTTAAGCAGGTTCACGAACATCGTCTTGCCGGGGGTAAGCGTGAGGTTTACCGGGAGCGCTTCTGGATCTTGCTCGAATTCGATGGAATCGATCCAACCTCAGAATTGCTCACGGTTTCTTCCATCTTCTGGAGAGTGTCATTAATCACCTGGAGGGTTGCTTCATAATATTTCTCGATTTCAAAGAAATACTGTGCTGCATCGGCATCGATTAAATGGAATTGATCCTTCTTAGCCTCGGGCATCAACAAGACCTTGCCTAAGCTGAAATTCTTGAGAGCCATTTTCGATTCGCCACCATTCAAAGCGAGGATTTGTTTAAGGATGAGCACTCGTTGCAATCGAACTAAATCAAGCTTGTCATGAACAATCACAGAATGCCTGGGCGCTCCTTTTTCGTCGGGCTGATTCAAATCCCAGAGCAACCGACTCCACGCTTTCTGGTCCGGACAGCTCACAAGGCTGATCTCAGGCGTGGGCATCGCCACCTTTTGTCCGGGCGATATCTCGGAAGGGGTGGAATGAAACGTCAGAACAAGAGCCTTTCCTTGATTCTTGGTGAAGAACGACTCATAGTCCTTTGAGTCTCCTAGCCTGGTTAAGATGCGCTCGAAGAATTGCACATTGAAACCACCCGCTTGCTGGCTTTCAAAAGCGATCAGTCGCTGAGGATTGACATGGCTGTCGAGCCACTTGAAATCCGGTTTACCTGCTTCCGAGGAAAGTCGGCGGACTACTTCCCACGCCATGCGATGCACTAAGATATTCTCTCCGGGAATACGCCCGTCCGCGAACTGGCTGTAAGGTTCCGTGGATGCCAGCCGAAAATCTTGTTCGATGGCGCGTTGAGCTACCGATTGGAAGTGCTGCAATCGGGGGTTATCGGTGATGAATTTCAAATCGAATATGTCCTGGGAGCGTATCCGGTAAGTGTCACGGAAGAGTTTGTTGCCGAACTCATCAAACCGGTCCTCATCCTTGGGGAGATATTGTCCAAGCGTGTTTCCTCGTTCCGCCGCCAAGACATGAGGCGTTAAAACGACGATCACTTCGCGCTTCTTGGTCGAGCTCCGCTTGGTTCGAAACAAGGCTCCCAGGTAAGGGATATCGCCGAGGAGCGGAACCTTATCACGAATAATGGAAAATTCCTTGCTGACCAAACCGCCTATAATGAACGGAGTATTATTGTCAATGCGGGCATAGGTTTGAATGCGGCGAGTCGCCATCGTGGGCGCGGAAGCTAAGACTTCCCCGCTCGACGATCTCACTTCCAAGTCCGCCCCGGGCACCACTGAGGAAACAATTGTGTCCACGAGCAAGCTCACCTGATCGCCGTTCTCATTAGAGCGCGGCATGATGTTGAGCGATATACCTGTCGCTAGATACTTGAAATCAAAAGCGATTTTGTTGCCGCTATCACCAGCCCCCTGCGCGAGGCTCGTGGCGATCGGGATATCCGTGCCCACCCGAATCGTCGCCTGACGGTTGTTCAATGTCAGCACACTGGGACGTGAGAGAACTTCCGCTTTTCCATCTCGGACTAAAGCCTTCAGGCGCGCGACCCAATTCTTATCGAAGTTTTTCAAGTCATCGAAATTGAAGTGAAATGTGCTTGGTGCCGCCCCGGCCGAGGCTAGCGAGCCTACGATGGTTTCTAAGCTTGCTTCGCGGAATTCCCATTCGATTCCTAGCTCCGACAATCCTTCCTCGCTGATTTCCAAAACCATACCTTCAACAAAAATCTGCCGGTCCGCGCGATCGATAAAATCGTCCAGCAATTGCTTCACACGGCCGAACTGCTCGGGATGAGCCGGATGAAAAAAGACGAGCAGTTGTGAGCCGGGAGCGGCATTGACAATGGCAGGCAATGGCGTGGCCACAGAGGGAGTCACAGACGATTCAAACGCCCCTTTGTCACTCCGCTCCGCTCCTCCGATGAGAGCCGTTTGCTCTTTGTCCGGCGCGGGCATCGGCGCGACCATCGGCAAGTTTGCGAACTCAATTGGCATCTCGACCATGGAAAGATCCTCGGCGGTCCGCACTCCGAAGCCTTTCAGCGCAATCATGGCACCAGCCACGTCAATATAACTGAGGCGAATCAGCCGATGAGAAATATCTTCGGCTCGAAGATTCTTTCTCATCTCGTCCGAGGAGGTGATCATTCCTGCCACAAGCGATGAAACCAAGTCCAAGTCGGGGTTCACCTCAATGGCATTGGAATCCGAATGGATCAATACGCCTTGCACCCACAATTGAGCCGGCTGAGATAAGAAACGGCGATGACCAAACCGCACGAGAGCCAGCCCCTGTGGAGTTGCTTTCGACAATGCAGACCCTTCCGTGAGTCCGCTCGGCAGAGATGGAAGGGCGCTGAACTCCGAACTGCTGGCCGGTTTGTATCCCATTTCGGCCTCAAGTTTTAGCCCCAACGCGGATAACATGTCGGTCAGCTCTGTCGAACTCAATCGAGGCAGCCTGATGAGTTTGCTAGCATCTGAAGGGACGACTCGAACGGCTCTGACAACATTTGAAGACTCGTTCTGTGGCTGGGCTACGCTGGGCAGAGAAGCCGCCGTCAAAGCCTCCGCAATGAACGGAGGCGCGACACGATCGGTCTGCACGGAGTCAGCCTTTGCCGCCGGCGAGCTTGCCGACTTCTCCAGAGTTGCGACCATCTGCTGCAGTCCGTCATCTTTCGTTTCCGTAGTTAACAGACCATGGTTGATCTGCGGTTCCACCATCTCGATAGAAGCCATCGAACGCGAAGAGGAAACGCAACCGGGCAGTGCGAAAGAAATGAGAGTTCCCACCATGACAACGACCCAACTTGCAGCCTGTCTGAATGACTTGATCGCGGCGGGTGTAGCGAGCAGGGAGCGAAGCCTTGAATGCCGCGGTGGGTTCGCAGTCACTATCAGCCCAGGATCAAGATCGGATTGGCGCTGGAGTTTGACATCGGATGCTGAGGAAAACCGGTCAACAGGGATCGCGGAAGGGCAACGGCTATTCTTGGATCTTCGCATCGACTCTGTTTATCAAAAAGTATGGTGTTAAGGGCTGCATCGAACCGCGTGATTTAAGGAGGATCTCGGTTGACCAGCGATGGCGCTGTTTATCTCACGCCACTGAGCGATTGTCATCCTTTTTCAAACGCAACGGGAAAAAGAGATTCGAAAAGCGTAGGCCAAGTGCGCTTAAGTTGATCCAACATATGAATTCAGCGCAGCAATTCGGAAGGAAACGAAGGTCCCACTATCAATCTCGCGCAAAAGAAAAAAGGCGTGGCAGTAGTCTCAAACTACGCCACGCCCTTTCGTATGAAATGATTATCGAGGCAGTTGGCTCAACTCAAATTTTGCACTTCGTGGGGTTTTGTCCGACGAAGGGAGATGACC
>SIBF01000068.1 GCA_009695275.1 Pedosphaera sp.
CCTCATCCCAACCGGACTTCAAGCGCTGCTGCGACGGACAGTCAAAGAACCCCTCCCAGTCATTTTCGAAAACGTCGCCCACCATTTGGAGCTGGGGCTTACTTGGCTCAAACAACGCAACTTCCGGTTGTGAAACAAAAAGCCGTGATTTGCTGAACAAGCTAATTCGAGGGAGTTTTCCATCGCTCATGGTCAGACAAAAAGAGCTGGCCGTTTTGGAGGAACCCGCGAGGAGCCGACTTCAGTGGGAAACCCGCTGGCACATTCGTCCGAAGCAAGCATTCCAACATGAACCGACCCCAAGCGTAATCTTTGTCCCTAAGCATCTGAGAGAAGAACCGAGCATCGGTTGTCAAAGTCGTGAGATAAAGGCCTAGGATAGGTTTTTGATAGTCATAAATCGTGAAGAAGTCGCTCTTAACTTTTGCCTTCGGATCAAATGGCGCATCCACGGTAACCCAAACGCATTTTCGATCTCCATACCAAGCCACCGCCCACGGCATGTCACTCATCATCAATTCCTCTTTTTTCATCCACTTTGAAATGTCTTGGATCCCCGGCGGCCAGTAAGGCGGATAGGCAATGGGAAAAGAAGGAGGAGGCAACAACGTGAAAATCAGCGGCGCACAAGTGAAGACCCAAAAAACGCCCGTGACAACTGAACGCAATTGAGGGAAGGGCAAACTGATTTGGTCGAGTAGGATGAAATACATCGCGACCCCAAAGACAAACACCAGCGGAGCCATCAGGACCAACATATTCTCCGAATTAATCTCCGGTGAGTTGGTGCTCAGGTAGGTTTTTCCGGTGGCTTGCACCACGATCAACACCGGCAGGCACAAGAGCAAAAACACTCGGATACGAGTCAGCGCGATGCTGCGGAATGGAATCAGCAAGCTAGCCAAAAAGAACGCGGACACCCAGCTTCCACCCAACTTCGGCAGATCGTTCTGGATGATTTGCCCTGCGTTGACCGTTAGCTTTCGGATGAACTGACGGAATTCGGTTCGAGCTAATTCCTGCTCGAACTTATCGTCCAGAAACCGTTCCAAACAATTTCCTGGAAAAGGATCGGTTTCGAAATAAGCGGCATAACCGGCCGTTCCAAAGAGCGTGCCGCTCGCTCGGTAATTCCGCGCCAGCCAGGGCGACATGATAAGAACGCAGGCCGCCAACGCCGCGAGACAAAGGACAATCCGGCGTTTCGCAAAGAAGATCGCAAAAAATCCGATCACCGGAACAATCATCGCGGCGAAAGAGTACCGGGTCAGTGCACCAACTCCCACCAACGCACCTGTGAAAACGGCCATCAGGATAAACCACAGACCGGTCCGTTTTTCCTCACGATGATTTTGTTCCAGCGCTACCAAACACCAGGCAACTCCTAAAAAGATATTGACCAATAGCATCGTGGAAAGGCCGGAAACGCTGAAACGCCAAAACAGATCCGAGCCCACGAAGATGAGCGCAGAAACCCAAGCCACCGGCACATCAAACAACCGACGAGCTAGCCGAAAGACCAAAAAGGCAGCCAGAAAAAACAACGCTTGATTAAAGAAGGCGATCAACAACTCCGGTTGGTAACGCCAAAAACGCGGTCCCCTTTGGATGTCGTACCTGAATGGAAATGCCTTCATCAAGCCGGCCAAAACGATCGGATAGACGGGTGGATTTGCAATGTCCAGGTGATCATCGCGAAGCACCGGCACACCCTCCCCACGATGCTTCTGCAACAGATGAATGCTTAATGGCCGTATGAAATCGGTGGTGTAGCCCTTTCCCTGAGAAATATTTCGCGCCAATTGGGCGGTGTCCATCGCTTCCTGGGTGGAAAAGTTTTTGAACTCGCGAATGTCATAGACGACCGTCAAGCCCAGCAAGCCGAGCATCATCACCGCCAGCTTGATGTAGTGCGTTCCTTCGCCTTCTTCCAGTTTATGAATCCAGTCCTGTATTCCGGGCATATTTCAAAATCCTTCTAAATGATAAACGTGTAACTTTCTATGCAGTGTGCGTCGGCTGATTCCAAGCTTTTTAGCCGCCACGGTCCGCTTGCCTTTGGCCTCTTTTAAAGCGTGGATGATCAACTGCTTCTCCGCCTCCTGGACGGTCAAGTCCGTTGGCCCCAGAAGCATCTTGGAGCCCGTCTCCGGCACCAGACCGTTGCCGGCCTTAACATTCGACGACAAATCGTTCAGCTCGATTTTAGGTTTCTGAGAGAAAACCACTGCGCGCTCCACCTCGCCTTGTAGCTCTCGAACATTCCCCGGCCAATGGTAATCCATCAAAGCTTCGACAGCTTCAGGTGTAAAGCCGCTCACCCCTTTTCCGTGCTCGCGAGCAAATTCTTTCAAGAAATTCTGGGCCAGCAACGGGATGTCGCCGACCCGCTCCCGCAGAGGAGGCAGCCACAGTTCAACCACTCGCAGCCGAAAAAACAAATCCTCGCGGAACGTTCCCGCTTTCACTGCTTCCTCGAGGCTTTTGTTCGTGGCCGCGATGAGCCGCAAGTCAGCAGTCAACGTCTTGTTGGAGCCCACGCGCTCGAAGGTCCTCTCACCGAGGAAACGGAGCAGCTTGACCTGAGTCGCGGTGTCGATCTCTCCGATCTCGTCTAGGAATAAAGTGCCGCCCTGCGCTTCTTCGAATCGTCCGATGCGTCTTTCATGCGCTCCGGTAAAGGCACCTCTTTCGTGACCGAACAGTTCACTCTCTAGCAACGTAGGGGATAAGGCGGCGCAGTGGACTGTGACTAACCGATGGCGCGAGCGAGGGCTGAGCTGGTGAATGGCTTTGGCAATCAGCTCCTTGCCTGTCCCACTCTCACCCTGAATCAGCACAGTCACACGAGTCGGAGCCACCTGCCGGACCATTTCGAACACTCTTTGCATCGGCAGCGATTCGCCGATGATATTCTCGATCCCAAATTTCTTATCGAGCTGCTGCTTGAGTGACTCGTTCTCCGTCTCCAGCTTCTGATGCCGGAGGCCGCGGGCAATGCGCATTTCCAGTTCGTCAATCTGGAGCCGACCCTTGGCAATATAATCATCGGCCCCTCGTTTCATGGCATCAACAGCTACCTCCTCCGAGCCATAAGCAGTCATGAGAATGCAAATCGGGGGCTTGGGAAGCGACTTGGCGCGCATGATCAATTTCATGCCGTCATCAGTCGGAAGCCGGAAATCGGTCAGTAACACATCAAAACGCTCTTTTTCTAACAACTCGATCGCCGAAGGCACATCGTCCGCAAGATAAACATCGTAGCGCTCCTCCAGGGCTGCCCTGAGTCCTTCCCGGGTCGGCTTCTCATCATCCACTACCAGCACCATCGGTTTAATCATGGAGGCGTGCCTCCAACAAATGCGTTTGCCGCTCTCGCATTGGCAGCCAAATACGAAACGTGGTGCCACGCCCCACGCGACTATCCAGCTCGATTCGCCCACCGTGCTCACGAACAATCCGTTGTACAATCATCAGCCCTAAGCCCGAGCCTTTCTTCTTCGTCGTGAAGAAGGGCTCAAAGATCCGATTCAACTGATCCGTCGGAATACCGCGGCCTGTATCCGAGATGCTCACCCATACTTCATCCAATGCAGCGCCGGTTTGGACAGTCAATGTGCCTCCTTTGCTCATTGCTTGCATTGCATTTTTAGCCAAGTTCACGAGGACTTGTTTCATTTGGGCTGCGTCCAGGGGAGCGTTGGGCAACGGAGGAGCGAGCTTTTCCTGGATGGTTTGACCTCGATTTTCGAATTCTGGCCGCAGCAGTTCGAGTGTTTCTAAAACCACCTCGTTTAGAGAGGCCATTTTGAGCTGCGGTGCCGTCGGCCTGATCGCTTGGAGAAACTGGGTAATAATGTAATCGAGCCGCGTGATCTCGTCTTTGGCGACCGAGAGAAAACTCTCCAGCTTGCCTACACTTTCTCCCGTCTCGTTGCGCGCCGACCACAACTCGGCGTCGCGTCGGTGAGCGAGAGATGCCCCGCCCCGGTCCCATCCACCGGTCGCCCGCCGGAGCTTCTTCATCTCTCTTTCCATCAATTGCAAGTGGATGGTCAATGCGTTCAGCGGATTGCCGATCTCGTGAGCCACGCTGGCCGCGAGCAAAGTCAAGGCTTGCACTCGCTCGCGCTCGATAGCTTCGAATGTCTGTTGGCGGGCTTCTGTGGCATCGTGCAAGATCAAGGCCATGCCCGAACTGCCGCTGGCCTCTCCGTCCAGAGGTGCCGCATAGAGGCGGAGCAAGCGCCGTCGCGGGAATGAGATTTCGAATTCGTGGCGAACTACTTTCTGGCCGCCAGCACTGTCCAGACCGGCCAATTTACCCCAACTGAGTTCCGGCAAAAATCGCGAGATGTGCTGACCTTCCGCGGGCTGGCCCTGCACCCCGAGCAGTTGAGTCACTGCCTGATTGTAATAAAGAATGCGGCCTGTTTCGTCCACGACCAACACCCCGTCTTCGATCGTATTAAACAAGGTTTCCAGGAAAGTGCGCTCGCGAGCCAGCCGCTGCACCACCGTTTGCAGGCCGTGTGCGTCCAACCGTCCAATGCGGCCTAAGACCTTGTCGAGAAAGCTGGATTTGGCAGGAGCCATGGCTTAGTCCTTCAACCAACCGCGCCGTTTGAAATACCAATACGTCACCGCAGTGGACACCGCCGTGACGGCCGCGACCAATGAGTAGGCATGCTCCCAATCTAACTCGGGCATATGTTTGAAATTCATGCCGTACCAGGTGCCTATCATCATCCATGGCGTGGTGATAACCGTAATTATAGTGAGCAACTTGACCACCTCCCCAGTCTGGTTCGATGACATGTTCAAGTAAACTTGCAGAATCCCCGTTAAAGAATCGGTGTAATTCTGAGCCAGCTCCGAAATGTGAAAAAGCCCGTCGTACACATTCCGGTAATAAGGCACCAAATGGGGGCGAATCAGCTTAAATTCGCCGCGCGCAAACCGCGCCAACACCTCCCTCTGCGGTCCAATGATCTGCCGCAGATGAAGCACCTCTTTCTTAATTTGAAGGATTTTATTCAGCGTTTCCTTGCTTGGATCCTGTAACGCTTGATTCTCGAGCTCGGCAATTTCCAATGAAAGTTCCTCCAAGGCCGGTTTGTAGTTCTCGACGATCGAGTCTAACAAACCGTGCGCCACCCGGTCCGGAGCCCGAGCAATATGCGCCGTGCTTTTCAGACAGCTCTCTTCTGTCGAGGAAACACTCCGCAGCGGGACATCGTGGTAAGTGACAAGAAAATTCTTCCCCAGAAAGAAATTCAACTCACTCGTGGCAAACACGCCGTCCTTGCGGTTGTAATCGACCGCATGAATGACGATGAACAAGTACGGCGGAAACCGGTCATCCTCCTTCGGAACGTATTCCTCCACCTTCGGCGAAGAACTCACTTTCACGCAATCTTCGATCGACAGCGGATGAAAACGAAACACATCTTCAAGTAAAAATTTCGTCTCTTCAGGAGACGGATTTTCCAGATCCACCCAGAGGAACAAATTGGTGTCCGCCAGCAGCGTCGGCATCAGAAAGGTTTCAATGTCCTTACTGTGCAAACGCCCTTGTGTCGTATAGGCAAAAGATCGAATCATGCTTTAAACAAGCGAAATTTTTCGGAAATCGCGTCAAGTTGAGCACGCATCTTAGGCAGAACCTTTCCCAAGGCAAGTTTGTTCAGAATATCTCACCAATGGTCTCGATCTCCGTTTAAGGAAAGCTGACGCGCGAGCGGCGGATGCCTCGGGCTTCGATAGCGATGTTGCCAAATGTTCCACTCGCGTCCGTTGGCGAACGCAACGAATACAAAATTGAAGCCGTCCCCGTTGCGCCGTGATTTCTTTTCAACCATTGCGGGGTGCAAGGAATTGAGTAGCGAAACCGAAAATCGGGGTCCGCAACAATTTCAGATTTCTTGGGGAGTTCGAGTTCAGTCGCGAGAAGTTGGCTTGAGCGGTGTGCGAACCTTTTAAGTCACCGACGCCACCAACACTTCAAGCCCTCTCCCGCGCAACGCCTCCACTAAATCGCCGGGAGCCGCGCCATCGGTGACAATGATGTCAATGCTTTCCAAATCACACATGGAGGAAACGGATCGACGCCCGAACTTGGTGTGATCCAGGCACAAGATCACCTTCTGGGCTGCATGGATCATCGCACGTTGGATATCAATCAGCAGCCCATGCGAGTTGGTCACTCCGTCCAAAGTAATGCCGCCGCCGCTCATGATCGCGACATCCGCATGAATTTTGGAGAACGCCTCAACAGCCAAAGGCCCTACCAACACGCCCAGTCGGGGGTAAATGACGCCGCCCGAAATGACGACTTCCACCCGGTTCGCAGAAGCAAAATAATTCGCCACAGGCAAGGAGTTCGTAATGATTTGCGGCATCTTGTCTTCGAGATGCCGAGCCGCATGGTACGCTGTCGTGCCAGCATCGATGATGACGCTTTGATTCGGACGGATCAGGGCAGCACACGTTCGCCCAATGGCCTCTTTCTCGCCGAGTTGATGGGTGTCTCGCGCTGAGAAAGTAAACTCATCCGAACGAGGGTTAACAATGCGCGCTCCGCCATGCGTCCGTTTCAAAGTTCCGGCAACTTCAAGAATCGTGAGATCGCGGCGAACCGTCGATGTTGAAGCATCTACATGTAGCGCAAGCTCTTCGAGCGATGCAAACTCCACCTTTTGGAGGTATTCTTCGATCCTATGTTGGCGTTCCTCAGCCTGCATGTGAGCGTGAATATGATAGATATTGGAATCTTTTGCAATATTTTGTTTGACAATCATTCATATTCGGGCGAAAACGCGACTCGCTTATGGTTGTAACTAAACCAATGCCTCACCGAGCCGAGGTCGAACACTGGGTGCGCCAAGGCGTTTATCAGCGTCTGGGACGCTCTCTGCCTCGCGCCGCCTCCGCGCCGCACCCGCTCGTTGTCAACGTGAGTGCGCGACACTGTCATTTGACCCCCGAGGCGGTTGAAATTCTTTTTGGAAAAGGGCATAAGCTGACACATTTTAAGTCGCTCTATCAAGAAGGCCAATTTGCGGCTAATGAAACGGTGACCTTGATCGGCCCACGCAGCCGGGTGATTTCCAACCTTCGCATCTTGGGCCCATGCCGAACTTTGAATCAGGTCGAGCTGGCCTACACCGATGCCATCGCGCTCGGATTTGAGATTCCACTGCGTCCTTCCGGCAACATCGAAGGGACAACAGGCGCCATGCTAATGGGCCCAGCCGGCTTCTTTGAAATGCCTCAAGGAATTATTCGCGCCTTGCGACATGTCCACATGCATCCGGACGATGCAGCTTTTTATGGCGTAAAACCCGGCGAGGACATGAAGCTAAAGATCGGAGGCCCGTGTGCTTTGACTTTGGATAAGCTCCTCGTCAGGGTCGATAAGAGCTTCAAGCTGGAGGTGCATATCGACACCGACGAAGGCAATGCGTGCAACCTGCAACCCGATACGCCGTGTGAATTAATCAAGTAAACACAATCCAAAATCAAACAGGAGAAACAAAATGAGTGAAGCATTAGGAATGATTGAGACCCGAGGCTACATCGGCAGCGTGGAAGCCAGCGACGCCATGGTCAAGGCGGCGAACGTGACTTTGGTGCGAACCATCCAGATCGGCGGCGGTTTGATCACCGTGCTCGTTCGCGGCGATGTCGGCAGCGTCAAAGCCGCAGTGGACGCGGGATCGAAAGCCGCCAGCAAAGTCGGCGAGCTGGTCAGCTCCCACATCTTGGCCCGGCCCCACGATGACTTGTTGAATGTGTTTTTCCAACCCCAAGCCGCACCGGCCAAACCGGCGGCTAAGTAAGAAGCCAATCCCTCAACTCTTAACCATCAACTCTCAACTAATTATGGCGCAACAAGCAGTCGGAATGATTGAAACAAAGGGCCTCTGCACTCTCCTCGAAGCCAGCGACGCCGCCCTCAAATCGGCGAACGTGACTCTGGTCGGCTGGGAAAAAGTTGGCAGCGGCTACGTGACCGCTTTTTTCCGCGGTGACGTCGCGGCCGTCAAAGCCGCCACCGATGCCGGGGCCGCCGCCGCCGCACAAGTCGGCCAGGTGATCAGCGTCCAAGTAATCCCCCGCCCACACGACGGGCTTTCGGTCCTAGGCAAGTGGCTGCAATAAAAACTGGGGCAATGGAGAATCCGAGCGAGGGTGCTCTGCTCTCCCCAATTTCCAAGAGCTCCCTCACTCCGTCAAACCGCTTGAAATGAAGATACTCGTCGCCAATCTCGGCTCGACTTCGCTCAAGTACCGCCTGTTTGATTTTGCTGGCGATCAGGAGCGATTGCTGGCACGGGGCGGCTTCGAGCGCGTCACAGATTATGCCCAGACAATCGATGCGTGCCTGGCTGAGTTGAAAAATGGCGGCTGGGTTCAAACCGAGAGCGATCTCTCAGCCGTTGGATTCAAGACCATCATGGCAAAGGGCGTTAATGGCTGTGTGCGACTTGATGAACAGACCGTCAAAGCCATGGAAGCATGCAACTCCATGGCGCCCGCCCACAATCCGCCTTACATCACGGGTATCCGGCTTTTCACCCAGCGGATGCCCCGCACGCCGTTGGTCGGACTTTTTGAGACCGCGTTTTACCAATGGGCACCCGAGGCCGCGATGCGGTATGCGGTGCCCGAGGCGTGGTACGAAGCAGGAGTACGCCGCTGGGGTTTTCACGGAGCGAGTCATAAATTTATCGCCGAGCGCTCAGCAGAACTTCTGGGCCGCGAGGACGTCGCGGAACGGACGCGTCGGCTCTATGTCGATGGAGATGAGACACCGGTGCTCCAACCAAACCTGCGCGTCATTTCATGTCACCTGGGTGGCAGCTCTTCCATTACCGGCATCTTGAACGGACTCGCCACGGGCAACAGCTTGGGGATGAGCCCTCAATCAGGTCTGCCGCACAATAACCGCGTCGGCGATTTAGATGCGTTTGCGATTCCATTTTTAATGCGATCCTCCGGACTGACCCTGGACGAAGCTGAGCGTTTGATGTGCAAAGAGTCGGGCTTAAAAGGGCTCTCCGGCGGCTACAACGATATCCGCGATATTCAAGCCCAGGCCACGCAGGGAAATCAAAAAGCCAGATTGGCATTGGAAGTTTTCATCCATCAGGCTCGCCATTGGATTGGGGCCTTTTATCTGGAACTGAACGGAGCCGACGCCCTTGTCTTCACCGCTGGCATCGGAGAGAATCGATCTGAACTGCGCCAGGCGATTTGCAACAATCTCGATCAACTCGGCATCGTGCTTGATCCCGCCGCTAACAGCGGGACTAAAGCCCAGGAAGGAATCATCAGCGCCCCCGGATCTCGAGTGAAGGTAATGGTGATCCCCACCAACGAAGAATTGGTCGTGGCTCGTGAAGTGCGACGGTTTCTAGAAGCTCACCCAACTCAAAAACCTGAAGACGAACATCTTCGGCAACAGGAATTACAACCCCACTAAAACAGTAACTCACAGGAAATCAATTATGCCTCATCAAGCTATTGGAATGATCGAAACACGCGGCCTCGTCGCGCTCGTCGAGGGCGCGGATGCCATGCTGAAAGCCGCTAACGTGGAACTCGTCGGCCCCATGATTCAAGTCGGCAACGCGCTCTGCACTGCTGTCGTCGTTGGAGACGTGGCGGCTGTCAAAGCGGCCACTGACGCGGGCGCTCAGGCCGTTAAGGCGATCAAGGGCGAGCTAGTCAGCGTCCACGTCATCGCCCGGCCGCACTCGGATGTCGAAACCGTGCTGCCGAAGAAAGCACAAGGCAAGTAATGTAGCTGCGGACGTGAGTCCGCGGTCTTGATTACTTCGCTTTGATCGAAGATCGGACCGTGTTCTGACGGAAGCATCCACAAGCAAAGGAAATTCATGTTCCTGGCTAAAGTCGAAGGGTCGGTCGTCGCGACCAAGAAGGATCCGTCCATGGAAGGACGGAAGCTCTTGTTGCTGCGGCCTCAATTGGTGGACGAAAAGGACCCCTCCCGCTTTCGCCCTGGGATGAACACGATCGTCGCCGTGGACGGTCTCGGCGCAGGCATCGGTGAAATGGTTCTCTTTTGCCAGGGTAGCTCCGCACGCCTAGCCCCCAACCTTAAGGAAGCCCCCGTTGATGCGGTGGTCATCGGAATTGTCGATACGGTGGATGTGCTGGGAAAACAAGTTTACAACGCCAAGACATGATCGGAGCGCGTCCGCGACGCCAGCGATTTTCCATAAAGAGCAGTTTACGACGACGAGACAACGAATGAACACGAAAGCCTGAAAACCTGTAGCAGCCGATGTGAGGAGGCTTTGTTCTCTCTCGCCGCCACAAAACTAGTGAGTCTCCTCACGCCGGCTGCTCCCGTGCCAATTCCGGCCGGTTCGTGATCCAAAAAGAATATGAGTGCTGTCAACGAAGCCTTAATCCGTGATGTAGTTCAGGAAGTGCTCGGTCGCTTGGGCCGCGTGCCCGCTGCGAACGCCGCCTCCACTCCCACGTCAACTCCTGCCCCAACGGACCAAGCGTGCGGTTGTGTCGGCAAAGCGTCGGCCGGCGCCAAAGGCCAGTACGGCGTTTTTCCGTCAGCTAACGAAGCCTGCGAAGCAGCACAGGCCGCTTTCCTTCAATTGCAAGTCAAAGGAGTGGCAGCTCGTGCGAAGGTTGTCGAAATTGTTAAGACATTGACTGACGCCAACGCCCTCGAGTGGGGCCGTATCGAGCTCGAAGAAACCAAGATTGGCCGACTCGATCACAAGATCGAGAAATTAAAAATCATCAAGCTCGTCCCCGGTGTCGAATGGCTGCGTCCCGACGCGCGGAGTGGCGACCACGGGATCACGCTCGAAGAGTACACACCTTTCGGCGTCATTGGCGCCGTCACCCCTTCCACGCATTCGATCCCGACTCTGAGCGGCAATATCGTCAACATTGTCGCGGCTGGAAACGCCGTTGTCTTCAATGCGCATCCCGCCGCCGCCAAATGCGCCGCGCTCGCCGTCCGCGAGTTCAACCGAGCCATCCAGCGCGAGACCGGCATCGAAAACCTCGTCTGTATTATCGAGCAGCCGACCTTCGACTCGTTCAAAGAAATGTGTAGTCACGAGGTCGTCCGCCTGCTCTGCGTAACGGGCGGTCCCGGAGTGGTCAAGGCCGCCATGCAAACCGGCAAGCGCGCGATCTGCGCCGGACCTGGCAATCCGCCTGTCCTCGTGGACGACACCGCTTGCATGAAGCGCGCTGCCCGTTGCGTCATCAGCGGCGCGGCGTACGACAACAACTTGCTTTGCATCGGCGAGAAGGAAGTGTTCGTGCTCGACAATATCGCCGACAAATTCATGGCCGAGTTGGAAAATCACGGCGCGGTCCGCCTCAACTCGACGCAGCTCGACTGGCTCACCAGGGAAGCTTTCACGCTTAAGGAAGGCCAGGGTGCCGGCTGCCCTGAACCGGTCGTGAACAAAAATCTTATCGGGAAAGATGCGACCGTGCTGGCAAAGGCCGCCGGCCTGAGCGTCCCGGATAAAACCCAACTTCTCTTCGCCGAAACCGGCAAGGATGACATCTTCGTCAAGGAAGAGCAGATGATGCCCTTCATCCCCATCGTGCGCGTCAAAAGCGTCGAGGAAGGCATCCAAGCCGCAAAGATCGCCGAGCATAATTACAAGCACACCGCGATCATCCATTCGCACGATGTCGAGCACATGACCGCCATGGCCCGCGCGCTCGATACCACGCTGTTTGTGAAAAATGGCGCGTCCATGGCAGGCTTGGGCCTCGGGGGCGAGGGCTACCTCAGTTACTCGATTGCGACGCCGACCGGCGAAGGCGTGACGAATCCCAAAACATTCTGCCGTGTGCGGCGCTGTGTAATGGTGGACAATCTCAGAATCTATTGACGAAATCCGATCCTGATCGTGCGGGCTGATGAGCCTCATGTAACCACGTCACGACCAAAACCATGTTACTCGCGCGCGTCGAAGGCAATCTAACCGCTACTCGCAAGCATCCAAGCTTCGAGGGCTGGCGCCTTGTCATCTGCCAGCCGATCAATAATGCGGGTGACCCGGAGGGCGCCCCGCAAGTGGCCATCGATTCCCACGGCGCTGGCATGCATCAGCGTGTGATCATTTCGTCGGATGGCGCAGCGGCCCGCAAGGCGGTGAAGGACCCGAAAAGTCCCGCCCGATGGCTTATCGTCGGGATCGTGGATGAAAAAGAACCTGGAGTTCCGGTATGAGCACCCCGCATCGCGCACCAAGCATCATGCATCAGCGGAGCCGTTCGTGAGACTCGGAAGCGTCATAGGCCGAGTGACTCTCAGCAAGACCGTGCCTGCCCTGATCGGAGCGCGCTGGCTGATTGTGAGCCCGTTCACGCGCGGCCATTTCCAATCTGGATCTCAGACCCCTGCGGGCATTAGCAATGAGGCCAGCCCAGTGGTTTATGACAGCCTCGGCGCAGGCGTCGGGCAGACCATCGGCTTTGTGGAAGGCCGCGAGGCAGCCCAGCCGTTTGCCGAACCAACCCCCATCGACGCCATTAACGCGGCGCTCGTGGACGAAATTTTTTATTCTCCGTTTACCAAATGAAAACCGTCATTAGCGCCAAAGACATCGAAGAACTCCTCCGCAAAGGTGGTGATGCGAAATCTCTTCCGGCAGATGCCATCCTCACCCCGTCTGCTCGCGACATGCTACGCGATCTGGAAGGTAACGGCGCTTACAAATCCAGCGCCGCCGGGTCAAGCAAGCCTTCCGCGGCATCAAAGGCCATAACATCCAAGAGTTCTAAGCCCGAGATTGAAGTGTTCTTCAACTCCCCGGAAATTCACGCTCTCAAAGAACAGATTTGCGAAATGGGCCGGCGGCTGTGGCACCGGGCTTACGTGGACGGCAACGGCGGCAACATGGCCATTCGCGTCGGTGATGACGTGGCGCTCTGCACGCCGACTCTCATTTCGAAAGGCTACATGAAACCCGCGGACATGTGCCTCGTGGACCTCGAGGGCAACCAGCTTGCCGGCGTCAAAAAGCGGACGAGCGAGATCTTGATGCACCTCCAGATCATGAAGCGGCAGCCCAAGGCAGTGGCCACGGTGCATTGTCATCCGCCGCATGCGACGGCCTTCGCCGTTGCGGGTGTCGAACCGCCCACGTGCATGATTCCCGAGATCGAAGTGTTTATCGGCAAGGTGCCCATTGCGCCGTACCGCACGCCCGGCACGCCGGAGATGGGGGCGCTGGTCGCCGATCTGGTCGAGCATCACAACACCGTGCTCATGGCCAATCACGGTGTGGTTGCATGGAGCCACGTCAACGTTGAGGACGCCTACTTCAAGATGGAAATCATCGAAGCGTATTGCCGCACCGTGGTGGTGGCCTCGCAACTGGGAACGCCCTTGAAAACATTTTCCAACACGCACCTCCAGGATCTGTTGAAGATCAAGCAAACGCTCGGCATTCCTGACCCGCGAATCGGCCTGAAAGAATGTGAGCTCTGCGATAACGCCGAGTGGCGCCCCGGCGTGACTTGCGCATCGCCAGCGAGCGGAAACGGTAACGGCAGTCCTCCCATCACCCCGGATGCCGAAGCCGAAGCGTTGGTCCAGGCGATCACAAATCAGATCATGGGAGGCGTGAAGCCCTAGCAGCGGAACGTCCTCATCGTAATCTTAATCGTGCCGAGAATGAAGTTGCGGAAAAATACTTGTGACCCATTTCCAATGACGACAGAAGCCCGAATGACCGAAGTCCAAATGAGCTGCCAGAGATTCCGCAACGCATCGCGGTCAGTTCATCGCCCATCAGACGCCGTCCGATGAAATCGCTCGACACCAAGCTAGCGGAGATACGCGCCAACCTTTCCTCTCGCGCCTTCATTCTTGCGGACGCGAAAGACGCCGACATGGCTTTCGGCGTGCGGGCGCCAGGACCGCGGTCTTACCTTTCCGCACGGGGCGAACGGCCCGCCCGATTCTCGCCTGAGGTCTGGTCGCGCGATGAGTTTGGTTACCGCAATTTGCCAGAGTTTCTCGACATCATTCGCGAAATTGTTCAGCAAGGGCTCGTGGATATCATGCTCATGTCCGCGTATGTCAACGAGCAGCTCAGCCTGAAGGAAGGTCTTTTCCGCACCTCCCACGTCACACCCGCTGCACGCGCCAACGACACGACGGACGTTTGGGCAATCCGGCACGGCTGCTACACGCGCGATCCTGCTCAACCTTTTCGCTCGGCCACCATCGACCACATCCAATGCGGACAGATCGAGTGTGATCGCAGCAGCGCCGACTTTCCGGGCGCCAATCTCGGCTTGTATTCCTGCACATTCGTCAATGACCTCGACCAGGACCGCCAAACGCTTGATTGGTTCAAAGAATTTCGCGAGGAAGCGGAGCGAAAGAAATTCCATTACTTCCTTGAAGTCTTTGACCCGAACGTCACTCACGGAATCCCGCCTGAGAAGCTTGGGGAATTCATCAACGATAAGATTGTTCGAACCCTGGCCGGCGTGACCGAAACGGGTCGGCCGCTCTTCTTGAAGATTGTCTATCATGGCCCGCGAGCGATGGAGGAGTTGGCCCAATATGATCCAAACTTGGTCGTGGGGATTCTCGGCGGCGGCGCTGGAACGACGTACGATGCGTTCAAATTAATCCACGACGCGCAGAAATATGGCGCTCGTGTCGCCCTTTTCGGACGCAAGATCAACAACGCGGAGCACCAACTGGCCTTCATTGAAATGCTTCGCCTCATCACGGACGGAAAACTCTCCCCTGAAGAAGCCGTGCGCGCTTACCACGGCATTCTGCAAGGGCACAACATCCAACCGAAATTACCGCTGGAAAAAGATCTTGAGCTGACTGATCGCTCCATGAGCTATGACGGCACCGTGTCCAAGCGTTCAACAATCACAATGCCCGGCATTCCTTCTGTGGACGGGAAACCTTCGTCCGGCCAAGCAGAGAAAGACAGCGCCCTCAGCGCCGCGCCGACGCAAGTGACCTCTGAGACAGGCGCCTGGCCCGTCAGTCCCGGTGGCGCACCGGACTTCGACAAAATGGATGCGGCGCACCGCCAGGCTTACCATAAAGACCGGCTGACGCGGAAGTTCGGCTAAGCCATTCCCGCGCGTTCACCAAGTCGGTGACAGATTCGTGCATGCGCTAGCATTGTTTTCTTGATCCCAGAGCTTCCTCCTCCCATCTTTTTGCTTGGTATGCCAAAGCCCTATATCCATCCGCATCCTATGAACCGCCGACAATTCCTCCAATCCGCCGGGAGCGCAGCTCTTGCTTCGGCCGCCACGTCATGTGCCAGCCTGCAACCTGGCGCTCCGCGCGACCTGATCATTGACACTCATCAGCACCTCTGGGACCTGACGCAAGTTCAGCCGCCTTGGCTCCAAGGAGCGCCGGAGATTCTCCGCCGCAGCTACACAAATGACGATTACGCCAAAGCAATCGCTGGTCTCAACGTCCGGTCCATTTACATGGAGGTTGATGTGGCAACCACCGACCACATCAAAGAGGCCGACGCAGTCATGGCCCAATGCTTGGCGAAAAACACTCCCATGATTGGCGCCACCATCGGCGGGCGGCCGGACGCCTCAGACTTCTCCGCGTATGTGAAGCGTTACTCGGGCACCGGCTGCATCAAAGGCCTGCGGCAAGTCTTGCACGTCGAATCCACGCCCCCAGGACACTGTTTAAAGGCAAAGTTCATGGAGGGCGTTCGCGCACTCGGAGAGCGCGGCTTGAACTTCGAGCTCACTATGCGCCCCACGGAATTGCTCGACGCGGCTAAACTCGCCGAGCATTGCCCCAACACCTCTTTCGTCCTCGACCATTGCGGCAACGGCGATCCCAAGGCTTTCAATCCAAAGTTAGGTCCCGGACTGAAACGTGGTTGTACAGCCGAGGAGTGGAAACGTGGTGTTGATGAATTGGCCAAACGCCCCAACGTCTGGTGCAAAATCAGCGGGATCGTGGCCTTTGTGCCGCCGGGAGAATGGCGCTCCGAAGACCTCGCACCGGTGGTCAATCACTGTCTGGACGCCTTCGGTCCTGACCGCGTTTTCTTTGGTGGCGATTGGCCCGTCTGCCTATTGGGCAGCCCCTTGAGAGGCTGGGTGGAGGCGCTGACCCAAATCGTGGCTGCACGATCGGCGACCCATCAACGAAAGCTGTGGTCAGGTAACGCAATCCAGTTCTACCGGCTAAAGGTGTAGAGCCTACGCGCTCGGTCTGTCTTACGTCTCCGCCACGTTTCCAAACGCAGCGGACCGAGATTGACCCGCTTATTTCTGCGGCAAGTCGAGCACGCATTTCCCGACCTCGAGGCAAATCGAAAAGGAGTGAAGCGATCACGCGGCCATCGGTCTGCCTAGATGTCTGGGAGAACACTTAACGGGAGTGAAGCCCTTGGCCTTCACTGCGCCTCTCGCCGAAGTCAGAGAACAGGGTTCAGCAGGAGCGCTCCCTGCGCTTGCCGTCATCAACAACCCCGAACAAGTTCGTCTATTGATTCCTGTCGGGCTGTCAACGCTTCGGCCAGGTGCTGATATTGACCGAGCGAATTGTAAAGCTGAGCGGAAATGCGGAGCAATCGTTTCGGAGCCGTTGGCCACGGTATGATCGGCACTTCAATGCCGTGTTCTGCCCGGAGCTGGTCCTGGAGCGCGTCAGCATAAAGAGGCGAGGATGAAACCGGTTCGCCCGAAGCATCGTGGATCGGAACGGAGGCCATCGAGCCGATGAATTCATCTGGACATGGCGAATCGATCTTCAGCGCTCGGCAAAGGATATTCCTTCCTGCCAAGGCCAACGCCCGGTTCCGCTCCATGATCGCTGTCCATCCACCCGGCAGAAGCGATCCAACAAATCGCAACGCTTCCGGCACACTCAAAAAAGCTGAGGGATCCCACGTTCCACTCCAACCGAACTCGATGACAAATCGCGAACGATCGGCCCTGCGCGAGTTGGCACCGTGGCTGATTGCCAAGGGCCGAATGAGCTTTTGCCGGTCGCGGCGGACGTAAAGAAATCCGGCTCCTTTCGGCGCACAGAGCCATTTATGACAGTTGCCCGTGTAGTAAGCGGCGCCGAGCTGCTGCAAATCGAGCCGGATCATTCCTGGGGCGTGCGCTCCATCGATGAGCGTATCGACGCCTCGTTCGGCCAGTCCGCTCACCAACCGATGCACAGGAAACACCACCCCCGTCTGGCTTGTCACATGATCCAAAAGCGCCAGCCGCGTGCGAGCGGTCACCCGGCTCATCACTGCATCGATGATCTGGCTGGGTGCATGAAAGGGAAATGGAATCTCGACCGCAACCACGCGAGCGCCCGAGCGTTCAGCCACAAAGTCGAGAGCGTTCCGACAGGCATTGTATTCGTGATTTGTGACGAGGAGTTCGTCGCCAGGTTGCAGTGGCAGGGAACGCAATACGGTATTGACCCCGGCCGTGGCGTTTGGGACTGGAACGAGGTCCTCTGTTTGCGCTCCCAGGAAGTCGGCCAATTCGCCTCGGGCCCGATCGAGCAACTCTTCCAGTTCACGAACGAAGAACTGAACTGGTTGCCGCTCGATGCGGCGTTGCATTGCGTGCTGAAAATCGAGAACGGGGCGCGGGCAGCTCCCAAACGAACCGTGATTGAGAAAGGTGATGTTCGGATCCAACGGCCAGATCTTCGGATCGCCCATCGGTTGAGCCAGCAAAGAATTCTGTTGCATGAGTCAGTTCAATATTTCTGTCGATCGGCATTTGCCTCGGAGCGAGTGAATCTATTGATTGGCCGCGCGGAGAGCAATGTCTTCCGTGGGACGGTGCTGCCGTTCTCACCCTGGCAGGCATGGAGTCCCGGCTGAACTCGGCCGAGGTCTCTTTCCGGAGCGCTCGCGCAAAAGAAAGTTGGCAAGTCGCGATCTTCGATTATGCTGATCTCACACAAGCTAAAAGTTATGAAAGCGAACCTTCTTACTTTGATTCTGCTTTTTTCCTCCTTGATTGGTTTGCACGGTCAAAACGACCAGCCGCTTCGAGTCTTTATTCGCGCCGGCGCTAAGACCCACGGTCCGGGGCAGCATGATCACCCTCGCTTTCTAGCGGATTGGACCAAGCTGTTGACCGAACGGGGCGCTCAGGTGGATGGGGCGATGCATTTTCCCACGCCACAACAATTGGAGAAGACGGACGTCATCGTCATTTTTGCCGCTGACGGCATGAAGATTGCCGGCGAGGAGCGAAACCAATTCGAGAAGTTTCTCAGGCGCGGCGGCGGACTGGTCGTGGTTCACGACGGAGTGGTCAGCGGAGATCAAAACGCGTGGGCCAAGAAAGTTCAGGGTGGAGCTTGGATTTGGGAGAACAAGCGGACGAAGTGGTATGAAGGCGAGGTGGGCCTGTACTTCATGGAGCCAGAGCATCCCGTCACGAAAGGGATCTCGAACTTCGATTGGAAGGATGAGATTTATTATGACTTGGACATGGCGCCCGACGCGAAAATCCTCGCCACATCGTTCCAAAGCGTCTTCGTGATCGCTCCGCAGCTTTGGACTTACGAGAAATCATGGGAAGGAAGTAAGGAGCCTTATCGGGCTTTCGTCAGTCTCCCAGGCCACGAGTTCAAGTCGTTTCAGACACCGCATTACCAAACCATCTTGCTCCGAGGCATTGCTTGGGCTGGGAAGCGCAAGAACGTCGATATGTTTTGCACCAAGGAAGAACTCGCCAGTTTGAAATACCCGGAAGGTGGTCCGACCGTGCCGGAGAAGGCAGTGCAAAAGTTAGTCGTTCATCCCGACTTCAATATCAGCCTGGTGGCTTCCGAACCGCTCATCGAGAAGGCCATCTCACTTGACTGGGACCACAAGGGACGCCTTTGGGTTGCCGAAACGCTGGAATATCCCAATGGTCGACGCATCCACCGGAACGATGGCATGGTCGCCCTGTGGCGCGAAGAAAACCCCACGGCCTACCAGCAGGAAAAGGAAAATCGGCCCGCTCGCGATCGCATCTCCTATCTCGAAGATACCGATGGCGACGGCGTCATGGATAAAAAAACGGTATTTTATGAAGGGCTCGAACTCGTCACGAGTTTGGTCTTCTACAAAGACGGCGTGATCGTGACCCAGGCGCCGGATATCCTCCGGCTGCGCGACACCGATGGCGACGGAAAGGCGGACAAGGTGGAGAAACTTTTCACCGGGTTCGGTACATTCGATACCCATGCCGTCCTCAATAATTTGCGCTGGGGGATGGATGGATGGGTTTATGGAGCCGTCGGCTACAGCGGCGGGGATCCGAAATCCGGCGACGGCCAAATCAGCTTCGGCAAACACAACTCGGCCATCTACCGGTTCAAGCCCGACGGCACGGCGTTCGAAGTCTTGGCTTCCACGGCGTGCAACACTTGGGGCTTCGATTTTGGATGGGACGGGGAGCTTTATTACACGACACCGACTTGCGGCGATCACGCACTGCATGTCGTCATGCCAGAGAAGATCCTCGCGCGAGGCAGCCTCCTGGGGGTCGGTGCCAGACTCGGTATTCAGGATCATACCCGGCTTTTCCCGGCGGTGCATCATACACGGCCGGCTTACGTGCAAATCGATGTCGTTGGTGGCTTCACAGCCGCGGCCGGTTGTTGCATTTACAATGGTGGCGCGTGGCCCGAGAAATATAACGGCACCCATTTTGTCTCGGAACCGACCGTCAGCCTCGTTCATCAGGATTTCATCAAACCGAATGGTGTGACCTATGTCGCCAGCAAGGAAGAGGGCCGCGAAGAGACCGAGTTTATCGCCGGCACAGACCTCTGGTTTCGTCCCATTCATCAGCGGGTCGGCCCGGACGGTGCGCTCTATATTTTGGATTTTTATAACCAGGCTGCGATCCACAACGACACGCGCGGTCCCAAGCACGGTGCTGGAAATGCCGCTGTCCGGCCGGATCGGGACCATCACTTCGGCCGCATCTGGCGCGTGCAACATAAGCAAGCCGTTAAACTGCCGCCGGCGTCTCTGGATCCGCGCAAGCCTGCGGAGCTCGTCAACGCGCTCGAGCACCCGAACGGCTGGGTGCGAATGACTGCGCACCGTCTCTTGAATGAGAGCGACGACTCAACGACCGCTCCTTTGCAGAAGCTGTTCGCCGCTACTGCTTCGCCCGTGGCGCGGATCCAGGCCCTATGGCTGCTTAATAATCGCGGAAGACTGTCGCCATCCCAGGTCGCCACCGCCGCTCGAGACGCCGATCCCGCCGTCCGCAAGAATGCCCTGCGCACGATCGCTGAGTCGGACTTATCCAGCGCGAGCGATGACCGGTTCCGGGCTGCGATGGCTCAAGTAAAAGACTCTAATCCCCGCGTCCGGCTGCAGGCTCTGATCGCTCTCGGATCTTTTCCAGTGAACGAGACCATTGCCCGAATGATCGTCGAGGTGTATCCAACGCTTGGTGATAAATGGTCGCAGTCAGCCGCGATCGGAGTGGCCGCCAAGGAACCGCTGCCGTTCGTGGAGTCTGCGTTTGCGGCCAACGCAGCGGCCGATATGGGCAGCTTCGTCACGCAGCTCGGTCGGCAAATTGGCCAAAAGCAAGACGCCCGATTAACGGCGCAGTTCGTCGCATTGATTGCTGCGAAGCCAGGCAGCCGGGATGGGTTGAAGCAGGCCGGCTTGGAAAGTTTGGCGGCGGCGTTGAAAGCCGAAGTCGTTCCGTTCTGGTCGCCGGAATTGCAAGCTGCCTTCAAATCGTTGCTAACCGCAAACGACAGCGTTGCTGGCGCAGCGCTTCCGCTGATTGTCCGCTGGGATAAAAATGGCACCTTGACTCCCGACCTTAAACCGCGCATCGCCAGCCTCGCTGCGCAGCTTGACAACGCGGCTCTCTCCGATGATCAGCGTGGACAAGTGGCCGTCAATCTTCTGGGTATCCGACAACTCGATCCTGCGATTGTTCCAGGCGTCGCGAAGATTCTAGGCTCCAGCAGCTCGACCACATTGCAGCGACGAGTGATCGAAGCGCTCGGCAACACACCGGATTCCTCCGTCGGAGTGCAACTTGTCGCGGCGTACCCGAAACTCACCCGCGATTTGCTTGAACCCGCTTTCGCGCAGATCGTCAAACGGACGGATTGGTCCGCGGCGCTCCTCGACGGCGTTAAGGACCGGAAGGTCAGCTTGGCGTTTCTTGGCCCTGCTTCGGTTCACCGGCTTCGGACCCACACCGACAAAACGGTTGCCGAGCGCGCAGTGGCGCTTGTCGATGAGATCCGAGGGCCGCAGCTCAAGGAGAAGGATGCTTTGATTTCGAAATTCTTGCCGGCAGTCGAACATGCGGGCCTGATTGAGAACGGCAAAAAAGTGTTCACTCTAAACTGCGCCAATTGCCACAAGTTCAAGGGCGAAGGCCGTGACGTCGCGCCGGACCTGACCGGCATGGGGGCGCACGGATCGGCGGATTTGCTCGTTCACATTTTGGATCCGAATCGATTGGTGGAACCCAACTATGTCTCGGTCAGCATTGAAACCAAAGACGACCAGGCGTTCGATGGGACCATTGCCCGTGAGAACACGAGCACTCTAACGCTCCGGAATATCAACGGTGATTTCGAGATTCGGCAGGACAACATCAAGACTCGCCGCTCCACCGGGCTCTCCTTAATGCCCGAGGGTTTTGAAGCGCTCGGAGCGGAAGGTCTCCGCGACTTGATCGGTTACTTGTGCGCCGATGAGAATCGCTTTCGAATTCTGGACCTCAGCTCTGCGTTCACCGCCAATAGCACGCGTGGCATTTATGTGAGCCAAGAGTCTGTAAACGAATCCGTCCGATTCACCAAATTCGGTCTGACGAAAGTGGACAATGTTCCGTTCGAGGTTGTGCATCCGAGCCGGAGCGCCAACGGGAACAATGTGATCGTGCTCAAAGGCGGCGATGGATTTGCGAAGACACTGCCGAAGAGGGTGGAACTTAAGGTCGGCGTTAAGGCTGACAAATTGCATTTCCTGGGCGGTGTCGGCGCCTGGGCGTATCCGTGGGGTGGCGATCGTTACAAGAATATTCCCGTAGCCAAGGTCACGCTGCATTATGCGGACGGCAAGACGGAAGATCTGATCCTGAAAAATGGACAGGAATTTGCCGACTACAACGGCCGCGCTGAGGTCCCAGGCTCAAAGGAAGCGCCTGGACTCGTGCGCTACGGCCAAGTGCGGTGGTTTAGCAAGCCCGTGGCCCGTCGTGAGCGCATCGAGCGCATCAGTATCGAGAGCTTCGACAACGCCGTCGCTCCGACCTTTGTCGCCATCACCGCCGAGTTGAGCGACGAAACCCGCGGCGCCAAGGCGAATTGAGAAACTCTTTTATTTTTGACACCAACCGATCAACATAGTCCCCCATCGCACATGAAGACATTCCAACTGATCACGCTGCTCGGCCTGCTAACGGCCGACCTCTCTGGCAATTCGGCGAACGCTGCTGACTCAAAACCAATCCGAACACTCATCGCTGGAGGAGGCAGCTCGCACGATTTTGAGCGATGGTTTAACCAGGCGGACACTGCCACGTTGAGAGCGGCGGGGCTCGCCGACGTGAAATACA
>SIBF01000069.1 GCA_009695275.1 Pedosphaera sp.
CAACAAGATTCAAAGCCTGGTGAAAAAAGCCTATGGGTATCGTAACCCGGAACGATTCAAGACCGACATCTTCTTCCATCTCGGCGGCCTCAACCTCTACCCCGTTCCCCAATGAAAATCCCAACGCTAAACTTCCAAGAACCGTTTTTGGAGGTGTTCCCTACCCCTGTATCCAGACGGCGCGGTGAATACATTTATACATTTAATGGGCTATGCACTAGTTTCCCCTCAGAGTGGAGCGCCGGTTTGCAACCGGCTTTTCTGCGATCTCCCATCCCAAGCCGGTTGCAAACCGGCGCTCCGTCCGAAGGAAACGAATGGCGGTTGACGCTTTTGGCGCGAAGGGGAACCTGGTGCATAGCCCCTTACATTTATCCGAAAGCCTGTCATTTCCGCGCTCCTGATGCATGGATTCGGCTAAGTCCGGTCCGTTCCATCGAGATGGGGAGCGCACGCGCCCCCGCGTGCATTCGTCGGCGCCTCGACGACGAAACCATACCTCGAAACAGCTCACTGACAGATGATCCTCTCACGTTTGATCTGTGGTGGGCGGGGCGCCCACCACGACACGCGAGGCGCGTGTGCTCCCCGATCCGAACTGCATCGTTCCCTTTAACCACATGCATGCAGCATCCACGCGGAATAAATTCCGCGCTCCTGTTGGTCCGCAAATTCGCCGCATCGATGCTCTTCCTCATGCTCGTCACGCTTTTTTGTCTCGCAGGGAACGCTGGCGAGCATCACGGCAGGCAGTTCATTGGCATTACCAATTTCTCAAACTTCAGCCGCTCACAAACTGCCGGGGGAATGGTGATGACTTCGCCACGACTTTCTCCGGAAGTGGATTGGAACGAATTGATCGTTTCGTGGAACACCGGGCAAAGTCCAGAATCGCTGCTAACGATCGATGTTCGTGGGATTTTCCCCGATCATTCGACGAAGTTTTACACGCTGGGACGCTGGGCGAGTGACGGCAAAAATCCCCTTCGCGGGAGCGTTAAAGATCAACTGGACGCGGACGGCGAGGTGCTTACCGACACACTTCTTCTGGCACGGCCTGGCGCCGAAGTGGAAGTGCGGTTGACATTCTCAGGCTCAAAGGATGGCGGGATTCCGCGGGTCAAGTTCATCGGGATTTCCTTCGCCAACACCAAGTCCGAGCCGCTGGCGCTTCCTCCCAACAAGACCGCGTGGGGACGGCTCATCGACGTTCCGCAGCGTTCACAATTGTCCTATCCCGATGGCAAGGCATGGTGCAGTCCCACTGGTGTGTCGATGGTTTTGAGTCACTGGGGCAATGTTCTGCATCGTTCCGAGCTCAACAGCAGCGTTCCTTCAACCGCCAAGGCCGTCTTCGATCCAAACTGGCCCGGCACGGGAAACTGGCCGTTCAACACAGCGTTCGCCGGTTCACAACCCGGCATGCGGGGCTACGTCACGCGTCTGGGCGGCGTTTCAGAAATCGAGGATTGGATTGCCGGGGGCATCCCGGTCGTTCTGTCGATCTCTTACTCCGCGCTCAAGGGAATTCCCAAGGAACGGACGGACGGTCATATCGTGGTGTGCGTTGGTTTCGACGCATCGGGAAATCCCATCATCAACGATCCGGGAAGCCTCTTTGAAATGCGCAAAACCTTTCCACGCGAAAACCTCATCAAAGCCTGGGCCACATCCCACAATACGGCCTACCTGATCCATCCCGAGAGCAAGCCTGTCCCCAAGGATCCGCACGGGCATTGGTTCCAGCGGTAAGTTGAAATAATTCGATGGGAACGCGGAATTTATTCCGCCGACATCTCGGAACATCGGAGGGTGTGGGAGTTTCGTGTAAAAGGGGAACCTCCAATAACTGAACGCGAATTGAAGGCTCCGAATGCTGACTGGGGAGCGCACGCGTCTCGCGTGCAAGTTCGGGCGTCGCGCCCGAACTCTCGTTCCACACTCCATTTTGAGTTTCCGGCAGGAAGAAATTGGCGACACGCAGTTTTCGGCGCGACGCCGAAAACCACACGCCAGAGGCGCGTGCTCCCCAGAATTTGGATTCCACTTCATCCGTGTGCATCTGTAAAATCCGTGGATCAGACCTCAAAGGACAGCCAGCCCCCCTGGGTTCATGGGGAAGGAACACCTCCGAAAATCCGACGTGAATCGAGGCCATGAACCCGTTCGATTTCGGAGCGCTGGTTTTCCAACAGGCGAGACGCGCCGACTGGAAAGTCGGCGCTACAATCTTCCGGTTCATGGAAAGGGGCTACCTCCAAAAATCAGACGTGAGTTGAGGCCATGAACCTCGGAAGGACGAGTTACACGAGTCCCCATCTGGAACACGAATCCCCACTGGAATGGGACGTGGTGGTCAGAGTGGGCCTCGTGTAACTCGGCCCTCCGAGGCGGGGGGGTTCATGGGGAGGCTCCATTTTTTGGATTCTTCAAACTTTAGCATCGAGACCAAGAACCCAGAGAGGGCACGGGGAACGTGACCACGGAATTTTGGAGGATGCCGGGGAAAGGCACACGGAAACTCGAAACTCAACCGAATGGTTGAAAGACTGGAGCAGTTAGTTACTGTGTGACCGCAACATGATCATTTCTTCGAGCCGCCCCAGAAACGCCTCCCTGATTTCTTGTACGTTCCGCCTCGTTCACTCGCGCGGCTCGACGATGTCCAACTGGCTGATCATTCTCGCGTTCGCCGCCGTAATCATTGCGTTGTGCCTCGGATCATTTCAACGCAAGGCGAGCCAGGTATTGAACTCAAACGGGGCGGCATCCACCAACCGGGCTGCCGCAACCGATGGAACCAATCGCTCCGATTCTGCGACTGGTGCCTTGCCGGAGGCCGACAAGGACCGCGCCGTCCGGCTTTTCATCAAAGGTACCGAAATGATCGCGGAGCAGAAACTGTCCAATGCCGTCGAGGCGTTTCAAGCATCGCTCAAGTTGGATCCGGATTCCGAGGACACGCATTACAATCTCGCGTTCACACTCGCCAAAATGGGCCGGACCGACGACGCCATTCGAGCGTATCGCGAGGCGTTGCGCGTGTTCCCAGACTACGCCGAGGCGCACAACAACCTGGGCAACCTGCTCAAGAATCAAGGCAAGCTGGAAGAAGCCATCGAAGAACTGAACGCCGCGCTCAAAATCAATCCGGATCACTCATCCGCCCACAACAATCTCGGCGTTGCGCTGGCTCAATTGGGCAGAGTGGACGAGGCGGTCCTTCATTTCTCGAAAGCGGCCCAGCTTCAGTCGGACTATGTGGATGCGCATTACAATCTGGGCACCGCCTACATGACGCTCGGCAGACATGCCGAAGCGATCTCAGAGTTCAACGCCACTTTGCGGTTGCAGCCGGATTTCCAACCGGGAATGCGAGCCCTCTTCAGAGCCCGCCAGGCACAGTCGCTGCAACAAAATCCGGCCAGATGACAATGAGTCAGCACCTGGCTCAATCCGAATTTTGAAGAAGCTACTCACCACGCTGCTGAACATCTGCCTCGCCTTGCTTCTGGTTGATGCCGGGGTCTCGCTGCTGGACGACAGTCTGATCCTGTTTGCGGGACTTTACATCCTCGCGCCAATCCGAGGGATGCTTGCCTTCTTCGCACTGTTCACCGGGCTCTTTCTCTACGTGCTGACAGGGGTCACGCCGATGATTCCCAAGCGTTACTTTCTGCCGCTCGCGCTGTTTGGCCCGGCGGCCATGCTTGCGGCGATTCCGTTCTCCATTTTTCATTATGACCAGCTCCAGAAGATCGCCTGGGCGCTCTCCTGGTGCGAAGTGCTGCTGAGCCTGTGCATTCTTGTGTGGCTCCGGGGCACGCTCAGCATTCGATGGCCATTGGTCCGGGAAGATCAGTTGGGCGACCGCGCCTTTGGCTGGCTGAATTCAGCCGGGTTCGTTGCTGTGAATCTCTTCATCCTGCTGCCTGGAGTTTTGTGCTATCTGGCGTTCTGCGGCTCCCTGGCGGTCGAACATTTCAGCGGAGGTTTTCTTTCGTTGCGCACGGACAGTCTGGTGATGCGAGCGGTGAAGTACGTGCGCGACGACGGCAAGACGATTCAATTGATTCCCATGATGCACATCGGGGAGCCGGACTTCTACAAACAGATCACAAGCTCGTTCCCGACCAATTCCGTCATCCTGATGGAAGGGGTCACGGACAGGAAAAACCTGCTCCAGGAGAAGCTCAGTTACGGGCGCGTGGCCAAGTCGCTCGGTTTGACCGAACAAAAAGAGGAATTCACGCCCGCTCGTGGAAGGCCGCGGATGGCCGATGTCGATATCGAGCAATTCTCCGCGAGATCCATCGAGATTTTGAAACTGATGACGCGCATCCATGCCGAGGGTTTGAGTCTCGATGTGATTCTGAAGCTCATGGAAAAATCGAAGGATCCCGAACTCACCAGGGAAATTTGGGAGGATCTGCTCGACAAGCGCAATGCGCATCTCCTGAAAGAGATCGAGGAGGAACTGCGCAAATCTGACATCATCGTCGTGCCGTGGGGAGCCGCTCACATGCGTGGCATCGGCGAGGGAATTCAAACCTCAGGCTTCCGCCCTTCAGACACCCAGGAGTACAAGATTCTACGATTCCAGACCGTCTGGAACGGTCTTCGCGGCAGGAAGTAAATCGGAACAATGTAGCGCGAATGGGGAGCGCGCCCGCCTCGGGTGCAGCGTGCCACGCCCTCGCGGCACGCTCGGAACGCACGACCATCCGAACCATTTGGTGTGTTTCTACGCACTCGTGTTCGGCGCGAGGGCGCACCGAACTACAGCCGGGGCGGCTGTGCTCCCCTTTCGTTTCGATTGCACGGATTTGATCCGGGGCTTTCCTCTGCGTCCTCCAAAACTCTGCGCTGAAGCCGGTGGTTCATGGGGACAGGTCTGGACTGTTCGTGTCATTCGCGTCCACCCTCCGCAGAGCTTCGGAGGACGGGTGATTCGCGGGCGCGATCAGAACCGGATTGACACAGATCAAGGAGCCAAGGCTTTTAGCCGCAAGAGAACGCAAGGAGCGCAGAGAGAGAGCTCCCATGGAGTGCGGCGGGAAGCGAAGCGCCACGCCGCTTTCAGAAACCGGACGACTCCCAAAAAGCGGTGTCGCCGTTGCACTCTGCCACCGCAGTCCAAATTTCTCGCCGTCTGCGCGCGAGGTTTCGCCATTGTGGAGCGGATGAACGCGAATTGAAAGCTCCGGGGAATTGATCGCAGATGGGGCGGATGCGGTGTTGATCAGCCGGAACAATGTAGTGCAGATGGGGAGCGCGCCCGCCTCGGGTGCAGCGTGCCGCGCCCTCGCGGCAAGCTCGGAACGCACGACCATCCGAACCATCTGGTGTGTTTCTACGCACTCGTGTCCGGCGCGAGGGCGCACCGAACTACAGCCGGGGCGGCTGTGCTCCCCTTTCGTTTCGATTGCATCGTCCCTGCCAAGTCAGGCTCGAACAATGTCCGCTCACGCCACTGAACGAATGGTCAATTTCGGATCCTTCAGAATGGCTCCTGCCTTGAGTCCCAGAAGTTTCTTGCGGAGCGGTGCGGCGGGTCCGAGGAGGGTGACTTCTCCCCCTGTAAACTCGATCGTCATCCCACCCGCGCAAGGCGAGAGGAGGAACCATGAGCGTTCGCCATCGAGAAGCACTTCCACCAAAGCTCCCTCGGTGATCGCATCCTGCGCGGTGAAAGGAGGGAATGGAGCCGCGTTGAACGTGGCGATGGTGGCCGCCAGATCTTCGGCCCGTTCTGCCTGACCAGCGGCGAGGTAGGAAGCCTCCAATCCCTGCGTGTCGTATTTGCTGCGAGCCCGGCTTTCCTCGTCGGTCGCATACTCGCGGGCCATCTCCGAGGCCTTCTTCGAGCGCTCGAACTGAAGAAGCAACTCCTCGCGAACCCGTTCGATGATCTGCCGTTTGGTCATCCTGAATCAAAGGGCTCCACCCAACCGGTCGTCAAGCCGCCACATCCGGGAATTGCGCTCTACTACCCGGACGGCGGGATAGGCTACAGATGATGGCGAGCGCCGCAGATGCAGATGCGCCTGCGCCGCCGCCAGGATTTGTAGTCCATCCCGCTGTCCGGGCAGTAAATGAGACGCGAACAAGAAATTCTCCAAGCTGCCTCCCCGCCTTGCTTTCCACTTGCCAAAGCCATGACCCATTTTTAGCTTCCGCAGCATGGATCAGTTTTCGCAATACGTTCCGGTCTTGATACTCGCACTGGTAGCCGTTGGATTTTCCGTGGGGATGCTCGTGGCGTCGGCGTTGCTCGGGAAAGTCGGAAAGCGCAGCAAAATCAAGGACACGCCTTACGAATGTGGAATGCTGCCCCAGGGCGATGGCGGCACGCGAATGTCGGTGAAGTTTTATCTTGTGGCGATGCTCTTCATCCTTTTCGACATCGAAGTGGTCTTTCTCTACCCTTGGGCCGTGGTTTATCGTGATATGCTCCGGGACAATGCCGCGCTGATTTACGGTTCGATGGTCTCTTTTCTTGGCATTCTTTTCGTGGGCTACATCTACGCTGTGAAGAAGCGGGCCTTCGACTGGAAGAGCTGAGAAGCCACGCCAGCAAAGGCGTGACGGCTGAAAATCCAGGACTACATCAACCCATCAGCAGAACCTCGGTTTCCCGTTCCGTTTGACACTCAACTCTTACACGCATGATTAAATTCGGCACCTCCGGTTGGCGCGGCTTGATTGCCCGCGATTTCACTTTCGAGAACGTCAGGCTCGCGAGCCAGGGAATTGCGGATTACCTGAAGGCGGAACTGTCCAGCTCCTCTTCCGCAATCCACGGTCGCAAGCCCGTCGTCATCCTCGGTCACGACACCCGGTTTCTTGGGCACGAATTCACCCTCGCCGCCGCCGAGGTGCTCGCGGCGAACGGTCTGATTCCCTTGATGTGCCAGCGCGACGCACCCACACCGGTCATCGCCCACACCATCCGCCAGCGGAAGGCAATCGGCGGGATTAACATGACTGCCAGCCATAACCCTGCCGAATATCAGGGGCTGAAATTTTCCCCGGGCAACGGCGCCGCCGCGCCGCCCGAGGTTACGAAGCAGATCGAAGCAAACATCGCCCGGAGGATCGCGGAGAACTGGACCTTCAAAAGCGCGGTGGTTGGCACCTTCAAGTGCAAGTCGATCGATCCCCGGCCGGAGTACTTCAAGCAACTGCGGAAGCTTGTGGACTTCGCGGCAATCAAGCGCGGCAAGCTCAAGATCGCGGTGCAAATGATGTATGGCACGGGGCGTGGATACCTGGACACGCTGCTCGCCGGAGCTGGAGCAAAGCTGACTCTTTTCAATGATGTGCCCGACCCGCTGTTCGGCGGACATCATCCGGAGCCGAACGAGGAAGGCATGGCGGACGTGCGCGCCTGCATTCTGAAGCGCAAGGCCATGCTCGGCCTGGGACTCGATGGCGATGCTGATCGATTCGGCATCGTGGACAAGGATGGAACCTGGCTGACGCCAAACCAAATTCTCGCCCTGGTTCTCTATCACTTGAAAAAGAATCGCGGCTGGACCGGCGCTGTGGTTCGCACAGTGCCAACGAGTCATCAAGTCGATGCCGTCGCCGAAATGCTGGGCGTGAAAGTCCACGAGACACCGGTCGGCTTCAAGTACATCGGCGCCCTGATGGAAAGCGAACCGATCATTGTCGGCGGCGAGGAATCCGGAGGCCTGAGCGTCAAGGGGCACGTGCCCGAGAAGGATGGTATTCTTGCCTGCCTGCTCATGGCGGAACTGGTCGCCGTGGAAAAAAAGACTCTCGGCCAGATCCTCAAAACGATCGAGAAGCAAACGGGCGAATTCCACACCACGCGGATCAATGTGGCCATCCCGCCGGAAAGCAAGGAAGCCCTGCTCCGCAAGCTCGCCGGCGGACTGGATCGGATTGGAGCGTTCAAGGTCGAGAAATTCATCACCACCGACGGATTCAAATTCCTGCTGCCGAATCGCGAGTGGGTGGCGTTCAGAGCCAGCGGCACCGAGCCGTTGATCCGCTGCTACATCGAAGCCAAGTCCGCCGCCAATTTGAAGAAGCTCCAGGCTGAATGTCAGAAGCTCTTGAAGTAGGGTCCGTTCACTGCCCCAACTGCATTTCGAACAATTTGGCGACACCGGCAAAACCTGGAACCTCAAGTTCCGTCGCTTTCGTGAACGACATTTGGGATTGAATCGATTGCGCAGCCTGCTCCGTGGCGGGGAACAGACAACGTAGCGTTCTCGTGATCCTCGCTATAAGCCGGCCTTGGAATTTAACTCATCAACAACATGAACCTGACGTTTTCCGATTCATCCTTTCGCAGAACAGCATCTGTGGCGGCCGCGTGGCTTCTCACTTTTGCGCTGCCAGGTCAGCATGTGACCGGCGCGGATTCGTTCAAGATCCAGCACGAAGAGAACGCTATTGTGGTTCACAACCAGACTGGGACTCCGATCCTGCGCTATCAGTTGGAACGTCCGACTGGCAGTACGTTGACGGTGGAGAGCGGCTGCTATTTTCATCCATTGACGACGCCTTCGGGCTTCGTGATGACGGATGAAGCGCCTTCGGACCACCTGCATCATCGCGGAGTCTTCCTCGCCTGGGTGGAGATGCATGGAAAGAAGGATGCGGACTTCTGGGGCTGGGGCGAACACGCACCAAAGACAGGACGCAAGATCGTGAACCAGAAGATCAGCCAATTGCGAGCAGGCAAGGAGAAGGCCGGTTTCCGCGCCCAGAATGCGTGGATGGCAGATGAAACGATCCTGCTGAAGGAAAGCCTCGAAACAAAGATTACCCAATCCGGATCAGCGAACATTCTCGACTTGAATTATCACCTCGAAGCCCGATCAGACATCAGGCTTGCTCAGTGGGCTTTCAGCGGGTTCTGCGTGAGGACGCGCAAGGCGGGCGAGGTTGAAGCTTTCGGGCCGGACGGCATCGTGAAGTTGCTGAATCCTAAACACACCGAGCCGTCGTCAGATTGGCCATCCGCACCTTGGTATGGCTACACCCTCAGAATGCCGGACGGCAAAACAGCGAGCGTGGCGGTGTTGGACCATCCGTCGAACCCACCTTCACTCTGGCACAACCATCGCGACATCCGGATGCTCAACCCATGCATCACTGCGCCGGCGGCAGTCACAATCAAAGCCGGGAAACCGCTCGTGCTTCGCTATCGAGTGGTGGTGGCTGACGAACCGATCAAGGCCGAAATGATGAACCGCCTGCGCGCGGAATGGTCTCGCTGAACGCGGACCTATCCACGGCGCACTGAGCAATGCACGTCCGCGTTGACGCTGGCAGCGTCACTTGACATTCTCCGCCCATGTCCACCTCACCAGACGATACCGGTTTGTCGCCCTCATTCTCCGCCGCGAAGGATGCAGCTTACAGTCCAAGATTACTGTCCCTCGATGCCTTGCGCGGCTTTGACATGTTCTGGATCGTGGGCGCGGAGGACATTGTTCATGCGCTCCACAAAGTGAGCCATGCGCCACTCGTCAATCTCCTCACTCAACAACTGACGCACAAGGATTGGGACGGCGTGGCGTTCTACGACCTGATCTTTCCGCTCTTCGTGTTTATCGTCGGGATGTCGCTGGTCTTCTCGTTGAGCCGGACCATTACCCAGCATGGCCGGGCCGTCGCCTATCAACGCGTCATCACGCGCGGCCTGCTCCTTTGGGCGCTCGGAATTTTCTACTACGGCGGGCTGAGCAAAGGACTCGATCAAGTCCGGCTGCTTGGAGTTTTGCAAAGAATCGGGCTGGCATATCTCTTTGCCGGGCTGCTGTTTTGCACGTTCCGACTTCGTGGCCTCATCATCGCCACCGTGTCCATACTCGTCGGTTACTGGGCGTTGATGTCCTTCGTTCCAGTGCCGGATGTGGGAATGGGAAATTTCGCGGAAGGCAAGAACCTGGCGAACTACGTGGACAAAATGTATCTCCCATTTCGCAAATGGGACGGTGACCATGATCCGGAAGGGTTGTTGAGCACGCTGCCGGCGATTGGCACCTGCCTCCTGGGAGTCCTTGCGGGACTCCTCATGAAGAACCGCTCTCTGGACGAGCGGCGCAAAGTGCAGTGGCTCGTCGTCGCCGGCTTCGCTGGAATCGCGCTGGGATTCATTTGGGGAATCCAATTTCTAGTGATCAAGAAATTATGGACTTCCTCCTATGTGCTCGTGGCAGCCGGGTTCGCCTGCCTGTTTTTTGCCGCATTCCATCAAATCATTGAGGTCTGGAATTTCCGGAAATGGGCGACACCTTTCCTGTGGATCGGCCTCAACCCTCTCACGATTTATCTCGCGCATAACCTTCTGGACCTTCCCCAACTCGCGAACCGTCTGGTTGGCGGACCGATCAATGAATCCTTCGGCGCTTACGGCCCTGTGCTGATCACAACCACCATTCTTGGAATCACCTTCTGGCTCGCGCACTTCCTTTACAAGCGGAAGATATTCTTGCGTCTGTGAACGGACTCGATCTCCTTTAAGTGGCCGATGTCACCCAAATTCTGGCTCGCGCCCAGCAAGGCGATCCCAACGCCGCCGAGGAACTGCTCCCGCTCGTTTATGATGAATTGAGGGGGATAGCCTCCGGCATGATGGCTCGCGAGAAGCCGGGGCAAACACTGCAAGCCACCGCCCTCGTTCACGAAGCCTGGCTGCGCCTCGGCGGCGACCAACAGATCGCCTGGCAAAACCGCGCGCACTTCTTTGGCGCCGCCGCCGAGGCCATGCGCCGCATCCTCATTGACCGCGCCCGCAAGCGGCTGGCGCGGGCTTCCTCCAGCTTGGATTCACCCGAGGTATTGATCGAGTCACAAATCCAACTGCGCGTCCCGGAGACAGAGCTGCTGGCGCTGCATGATGTGCTGGATCATTTAGCTGAAGTGGATCCGGACGGGGCACGCCTTGTGAAGCTTCGATACTTCGTTGGAATGAACATGACCGAAGCCGCCGAAGCCCTCGGCATTTCGCACCGCAATGCCGAGCGCCTCTGGACTTTCGCCAAAGCCTGGCTGAGGGAAGCGATCCGACGAGAACGATAGGGACCGGCAGTGGGCCGAGCCAAGATACATAAGATAGGAGCGCGGAATTCATTCCGCAGCCGCGTGGGGTTTCTAATCGAGCCTCAAATTTTCATTCCGATGCTGCTTACTTCACAATGGCCACCATTCAGATCGGCTCTCAACTGGACGGCACGCCACCATGCCTGCCTCAGGGCTGCATCAAGCTCAGGGATTGGTGATCACTGAGCTGTGCCTGGGAGCGCTGGCATCTTGCCGGCGCGTGAAACCGGAACTCGCCGGCAAGGATGCCAGCGTTCCCAGGCGAGCATTACTGAGGAGACCGTGGGATAGGCTACAAATCTTGACGGCGGCACAGACACATCTGCTTCGTTGCTTACTTGGTCAGAGGCCGCTCCGGGCATCTTCCCGCGTTCGCGCCTCGCATCTGCATCCGTGGCGCTCGCCATCATTCGTAGCCTATCCCACGGTCTCCTCAGTATGTAGCCGTGACACCCTGCACTGCGAGTGGTTCGGACATAGACGCGGAATGAATTCCGCGCTCCCATCTCTCGATTCCGGGTGGTGGTCAGCAAATTATTTGTAAAAAGTTGGCGGGTTTTCCCGGCCCAGCCGCATGTATCATCAGAAACTATGAAACCGGACCAGATCAAACAGGATAAACGGGCACGCGAAATCTTCCTGCGCGCCGTCGAAATCGAGTTGCCCGAAGCCCGCGCGGCGTATCTCGAAGGTGCCTGCCAGCAGGACGCTCCGCTCCGCTCACGAGTCGAAGCGCTGCTGGAGAATCATCGGCGCGACTCCTTTCTGGAAGACCCCGCCATTGACGGTCCCCCGACCGTCATCAGTCAGACTACGATCTCCGAAGGCCCGGGCGCCTTGATTGGCCGCTACAAGATCCTCGAAAAAATCGGCGAAGGCGGCTTTGGCTCGGTCTATGTGGCCGAGCAACGCGAGCCGGTGAAGCGCCGCGTCGCCCTCAAGATCATCAAACTCGGCATGGACACCAAGCACGTCGTCGCGCGGTTCGAGGCCGAGAGACAGGCGTTGGCGCTGATGGATCATCCGAATATCGCCAAGGTGCTCGATGGCGGCGCGACCGACACCGGCCGGCCATACTTCGTCATGGAACTCGTCCGCGGCGTCGCGATCACTCAGTATTGTGACGAGAACCATCTCTCCACGACCGACCGCCTCGATCTGTTCATCAAAGTCTGCCACGCCATCCAGCACGCGCACCAGAAGGGGATCATCCACCGCGACATCAAGCCATCGAACATCCTCGTCACCGTCAACGATGGCGCGCCCGTCCCCAAGGTCATCGACTTCGGCATCGCCAAGGCCACGCAGGGCGAACTGACGGACAAGACCATCTACACTCAATTCCAGCAATTCATCGGCACGCCCGCCTATATGAGTCCCGAGCAGGCAGACATGACGAGCCTGGATATCGACACACGCAGCGACATCTATGCGCTGGGCGTGCTGCTCTACGAATTGCTCGTGGGCCGGACCCCATTCGATGGCAAGGAACTCATGATGTCCGGCCTCGACGAAATGCGGCGTACCATTCGCGAGAAGGAACCCGTCCGCCCTTCGACACGCCTCGACAGTCTCATCGGTGACGAACGCACCACCACCGCCAAGCGCCGCAGCGCCGACCCCGCGAAACTGGCGGCCATGCTGCGCGGCGACGTGGATTGGATCGTGATGAAGTGTCTGGAGAAAGATCGCACGCGCCGTTACGAAACCGCCAACGGGCTAGCGGCCGATCTCAAACGCCATCTGAACAATCAGCCGGTGCTCGCCCGCCCGCCCAGCACGGCCTATCGTTTTCAAAAGGCGTTTCAGCGGAACAAACTTGCGTTCGCCGCAGCAATCACACTCGCGTTCGCGCTTGTTCTCGGGGTGAGCATAAGCGCGTGGCAGGCGGTGCGGGCAAGGAAGGCCGAAATCCATGCGCAAGCAGAGGCCGATCGTGCTTTTCGCGAAGCTTCCCGGGCAGGAGAAGCAGAGAAACTCGCGGGAGAGAAATCGGAAATCGCGGAGCGTGAGCGCACGTCCGCCGAAGCCAGTCTTTATGCGGCTCACATGAATCTCGCGCAAACCGAGCTGGTGGCGGGTAATGTCGGTGTCGCCTCGGATTTGCTCGATCAACACCGACCAAAGCCCGGCCGACAGGACTTCAGAGGCTGGGAATGGCGCTACTTGTGGCAGCAGTGCCAGAGCGACGAAGAGTTCACGCTGGGCACGCATTACGAACGAGTCACGGGCGTTGCTTTTTCGCCAGACGGCAGATTGCTGGCGACCGCCGACGTGTCGGATTCAGGGGATCCGGTTGGTTCCAAGGTTTTGCTGTGGGACTTTCAGGCGCGAAAGCTTTTGTCACCTCCGCTCGCGGAAGATGCAGCCGGTTCAGTTGCCTTCTCGCCAGATGGGAAGCTCGTGGGCTTCGGGACTCTTCACGATGAGATTAGAATCATGGAAGTTTCAACTCGGACCGAGGTGGTCAGATTTCCGGGACGACACCGCCAATTAGTAAGCCGTGCTTTGGCGTTTTCCGCGGACAGCAAGCTCGTGGGCGTTGGCGACACCTCCGGCTCGTTGAGAGTGTTCGACATCGCGATGAAGAAGGAACGTTGGACGATGGTTGCCCACCGAGAAGGCGTCACCTCGTTGGCATTCTTTCCAGACGGCACCAAACTGGTGTCCAGCTCGAACGATTCCAGCGTGGGACTCTGGGAGGTGGCCACCGGTCGGTTGATTAACACTTGGGTAAACCGATCCGGAATGGTCCACAGCGTTGCAGTTTCTCCTGATGGACGAAAAATCGTTTCCGCATGTGGAGATGGAACAATTCACGTCCGAAGCACTGACCTGACGAAAGAACTGGCCGTTGTAGACCAATTAGTAGCAGGCTTCACTTCGATCACTTTCTCGCCAGACGGAGCAACCTTTGCTTGTGGCGCAATCGATCACAGCGTCCGTATCTGGAATTCGGACAACGCAAAGGAACTTCTTTCCCTGAAAGGCAGCCGCGACGAAGTCCACTCGCTGGCTTACTCTCCGGATGGGCGCTGGCTGGTGACCGGCGCGAAGGACGGAACCGTGAAGGTATGGAGCACACATGCAAAGCCACGTGAAGTGGATTTTCTACCCGACTCGCCTGACTTGCAAATTTCCACGCTGAGTCCAAATGGCCGATGGATGTTCGAGTTGACGACCAATCGGATCGGCAGGGTCGTCGAAATTCCGAGTTTTCGCGAAAGAGCGCGATGGTCGGTTCCGGAATCAATCTCGAACACGGTTCAGATCGCTATTTCCTCAGATGGCACCAAGAGCGCGTGCACTACCAAATCAGGCAGTGTCGTCGTTCTGGATACAATGAGCGGGCACCCCGTGAAAACTCTACGCGTTGGCAACTTTCCCGTGGGAAGCGTGAAGTTTTCCCGTAACGGAAAAGTCTTGGCATCGTGTGACCGCTCTCAGTTAGTTCTGTGGGATACGGACTCTTTTCAGGAACGGGGCAGGTTAAGCCAGCCTATAAGCTCATCCGGCACTTATCTAAGTATCCACTTGGCCGAGGACGGCAAGAGTTTCGCAGTCAGCTACGGGGATGGTCGCATGGCGGTTTTCACGGATCCGGGCCAAAAGGATGCAGTAGTCTGGAAAGCGCATCGAGGAAGCATATCTGAGGTCTCGTTTTTTCCAGATGGCCGGACCGTGGCAACTGCCGGTGCCGATGCTCGACTGAAAAGTTGGGATCTCAAAACGCAACAAGAAACCATAATCGGTCGGGGGTTAAACAGTTGTTCTTCGGCAGCGTTCAATGCTGATGCGAGCCGGCTCGCTTCTGGAGCAGGGGAAGGTCTGGTCAAAATCCACGACCCCGCGCGTGCTCACCTGTTGCTCACGCTAAAATCTGAAACAGGCTACCGGGGAAAAGTAAGATTCATAGAGGATGGAAACACTTTGGTTTCGTTGGGTTCTAGCGGTCTGCAATTCTGGCGCGCGCCATCGTGGGAAGAGATCTCTGCGGCGGAGAAGTTACAGGCAAGGTGAGCGGCGCCAAAGCCGAACGATTGGTTTTTGAACTTTAGCTGACGACATCGGAGGGCGGAAGTAACTTTGCCACGATGAAAGCCGGGGAGATCAAGATCGTTGCTGAACAGACGCCATTCCGACCCTTTGCGGTACGCCTGAATAACGGCGCGCAATACATGTTCGCCAAACCTGGAAGCATCGGAGCCCCGGAAGATTATCATACGATCTTCTTCTTCGGTGCGTCGGAATGGGTGATGATCGACACGGACAGCATCGTTGAGATCATCGAACGGGAGTAGCACAGACCAGCAAGGAGTCCACGCTCGGTTCCAATGGTCACGGGCCGCGACAATTCTTCGGAGCGCGGAATTTATTCCGCTTCAGCGTGGCTCGCCCGAGCTCCGCCGACAAGTTCCATGCACTTTCCCCGGTTCAAAAGCCGAAGCGGAATAAATTCCGCGCTCCTTGTATTGGGCATCGGCGCATTGATGGCACTCACCCCTTCCCCGCACTGACCGCCCTGAGCAGTGCTTTCATGTATCCGATGCTGTAGGCCCAGCCGGTCCGCGCCCCGCCGACCATCGTCGGCACGTGATCGGCGATCACAGCGCCGCGGAAATCCACTTCGTGAAGCGTCTTCATCAGCTTCAGCATGTCGGTGTAGCCGTTATCGACGAACGTCTCGACGAAGTGTGGGATGGGCCCGCTGACATTCCGGAAGTGAATCTTCCACAGCTTGCCCATCTTCGCGAAAGCACGCGCGGCCTCGAACACATCCTTGCCCATGAACTTGCCCCCTTCCATCCAAGTGCCCGCGCAGAGACACACGCCGATGTTCGGGCTGTTGGCAATTTTCAGAGCGCGCACATAACCATCAAAGTTACCGAAGATGCAGCGTGGCACTCCGGCCAGCTCGGGCACCGGCGGATCATCCGGATGAATGCCGATGCGCATGCCCAACTCTTCGGCCAATGGCACGACCTGTTTGATGAAGTAGGTGTAATTCTCCCACAGCTCTTCCTTGCTGAACTTGCGGCCATGCGAGAGCGGCCCTTCGAACACATTGGTTCCCCAATGGCCTTTCGGATTCTTGTCCATGTCGAAGGCTCGCGCGGAAGCGTTGCCGCGCGTCATTTCACGGGCGCTGCTCCAGATGCCGTTGCCCATGTGGGCGTAGGTCGTGTAGAAGATTCCCGCTTTCGCCAGGTTCCGCAGGTAGGTTTTGTACTCCTCGATCTTCTGGTGGCGGCCTGGAAGGTTCAATGTCACCTCGTGCATGTTGTGGACATTGCTGTTGCCGATGTTCCAGACCTTCAATCCGGCAGCTTCCACGCGCTCCTTCAAGCGAACGAAGTTATCGAGCGTCGCCTTGTCGCCGCCGGTGGGAATGTTGACGTATTGCACACCGAGCTGCTGGGCGAACTGGAGATCCTCATCGCTGGCGGTGCCGGAGATTTGCAACGAGATCTTGATGCCGGGAGGCAGGGGATCGAGTTTGGGCGCACCCCAAACGTCACCGGGCCTCAAGACCGAGGCTGCGGCAACTGCTCCGGCAAGTTTGAGGAAACCTCTCCGGCCCAGGTGATGGATGGATGCATTCGGCGGGTGATCGTTGGAGTCGCGGCGAATCAAGGTGCTCAAGGTGCTCGAGTGTTTCATAGAGATGATGGGGGTTTTAGATTTCGCGTATGCACAGCGGTGTTCGGGATGTGCTCGAAGCTTGTCGGATTATCGGAGCGACTTCAATGCTGAAACGGCTCAAGCCAAAGAGCCAATTTCTTCGCGTGACTTCGCGGAAAACGTGTCACATATTCCGCCGCGCTATGAAGATTACCTTTGCATTGTTGATGTCCCTGCTGTTCACGATGGTGGCCACACGCGCCGCCGACGCTGATAAAAAAGATGACAAGAAAGCCGCTCCCGCTGCCGCCACCTCCCCTGCCCCGGCTGCTGCTGCAGCCAAGGAAGTAGCCGTCATCAAGACCACCGAAGGCGACATGGTCGTCGAGTTCTGGCCGGATGTGGCGCCAAACACGGTTGATAATTTCAAGAAACTCGCGCGAAAGGGATTCTATGACGGGACTGCTTTTCATCGGGTCATCAAGGGATTCATGGTCCAGGGGGGCGATCCGCTCACCAAAGACGCGAGCAAAGAAAGCGCATGGGGCACCGGCGATCCGGGTTACAAGATCAAAGCCGAGTTTAACGACAAATCCCACGTGCGCGGTGTGCTCTCAATGGCGCGGTCGCAGGATCCTGATTCCGCCGGCAGCCAGTTCTTTATCTGCCATGGCGAACCGAAATTTTTGGACCATAAGTACACGACGTTCGGCAAGTTGATCCAAGGGGATGATGTGCTCGAGAAAATCGCCACCACCAAGACCCATCCCCCGGATCGTCCGGACAAACGGATGGGCGTGGAGAGCATCAAGGTAGTCCCGGCGGATTCCCTGAAATCCAAGTAACCAAACCTGTCAAATCGATCATCCAGTGAACACACCCGACACCGAAGTCGCAGTAATCAAGACGTCCGAAGGCGAGATGGTCATCTCCTTCTGGCCTGATGTCGCCCCGAAGACGGTCGAGAATTTCAAGAAGCTCGCCAAACAAGGATTCTATGACGGCACTGCCTTTCACCGAGTTATGAAGGGTTTCATGATTCAGGGCGGTGATCCATTGACGAAGGATGCGGGCGCGGAACACTCCTGGGGCACCGGCGATCCCGGTTACAAGATCAAGGCGGAGTTCAACGATCGCACTCATGTGCGAGGTGTCATCTCAATGGCCCGTTCACAGAACCCTGACTCGGCAGGCTGCCAATTCTTCGTCTGCCTCGGCGACGCCAAGTTTCTGGACCGCCAGTACACGGCGTTCGGTCAACTGACCAAGGGGGACGATGTCCTGGGCCGCATTGGGGATACCGCGACGACCTCCGGTGGCGGAGGCGAGAAGAGCCGCCCGACAAAACGCATGAATGTCGAGAGCATCCGCATCGTGTCCGCATCAGCAGCGGCCTGAGGTGGCGGGGTCAACACTCTTTCATGGATCTGGCCGTGCTCGCGCAAGCATTGACAGGCATGGGTTGTCCTTCGGCGAAGTCGGAGGAAATGGCGGCAATGCTCGACAAACGCGCCCGCCAGCTCGCCGTTGAACGATGTCAAACATACGAACAAGCCATGACTCATCTGCTCGGCCTGATGCGTCAGGGCTGGGCTGCGAAAGATCGTGGGCTATGAAACGCGCGGTGCGACAATCCTTGTGGGAGCGCGGCGTTAACGCCGCTTTAGCACCCGTCGGTTCTCGCAGCTTGAAGCGGGCTAAACCCCGCGCTCCTCAAAAATCCAGCTTCGGTGACGAAGCAGATAGGCTTGAATGATTCGTCCATGGCCCAAGCTCGGTTCCCAGCCCGCCGGTGATTTCCGGATCTTCCAGGTGCGGACGGATCGCAAAGTTTCACCACGCACCGGGGCGGAGCACGAGTTCTACGTCATCGATTGCGCGAACTGGGTCAATGTCGTCGCACTGACGCCGGACGATCAAGTGGTGATGGTGGAGCAATACCGTCACGGCTCCGAAACGGTCGAACTCGAGATACCCGGAGGCATGATTGACGCCGAAGATGCTTCACCCCTAACCGCTGGAGTGCGCGAATTGCGCGAGGAAACCGGTTACGAAGGCGAGGAACCCTTCCTCCTGGGAGAGATCTTTCCAAACCCCGCGATTCAGAGCAATACGTGCTACACGGTGCTGGTTAAGGATTGTCACTTGCGCCACGTCACGGAATTCGATCACGGCGAGGACATCATCACGCGGCTGGTTCCAGCTTCGGAAATTCCGTCACTGATCGCCGCTGGGAAGATTCGACATTCGCTTGTCGTGGTGGCGCTGGCTCACTTCGATTACTGGCAGCGACGGCAATCTGGTAAATAGTCAGCGACGCTCACCGAAGACACCCTTCACACATAAAGCGCAGCCTTCAGTTCTATCACCAACACGCTCATGAATGGGTAGCGTTTGTCCATCTCACGCTCGATGCACTTGAGGACGATGCGCTCCAGCGCCGGCGGAATGTCCGGATTGATCTGCCGGGGCGGCTGGAAATCAATGCTGCGATCCAGCTCCCGCCTCAGGATTTCTTGTGGTGATGTACCGGGAAACGGTTTTGCACCCGTCAACAGTTCGTAGGCGGTTACTCCAAACGCAAAGATATCCACCCGATGATCAAAGGGCTGCCGCAACAATTGCTCCGGTGCCATGTACGCGGGCGTTCCAGGATTGTCGGAAGTCTTTTGAGGTTGCTCCGGTTTCGGCTGTGCCAGGTCGAAATCGACGAGCCGAACGCTGCCATTGCGAGTCACCAGGATATTCTCCGGCTTGAAATCCAGATGCATGAAACCGCTGTCATGCACGTGTTCAAGCGCCTCAGCCGCGTCGATCAAAATGTTGCCGAGATATTCGATGAGCACAGGATCTGCCTGTGCCATGAGTTGTTTCAAATTGGCGCCCTCGACGTATTCCATCGCCAGAAAATGCGCGCCATTGATCTTCCCGTGTTCGACGTAGCTGATGACGAACTCGTGATGGTGGATCTGCGACAGCACTTCGCACCCGCGCAGAAATCGCTTGCGGGCGGTGAAATCAAAAAAAGAGCTGGCCCGCAGGTGCCTCAGGGCGAAATGTTCGCCGCTTGAGTTGGTGGCGAGCCATATATCCGCCGCGCCTCCGCTATTGATCAACTCCTGCAAACAGTAGTGACCGAACGGCCCCGGCTGGAGCTGCTCTTCTGATTTTCCCTTTCCGAATAACGACATCCGCCTCTTAACTAACGACTCACCTCAAGTCGGTCAACTCGACGGACAATCAAAGGATGGAATGCCTGGGAAGACCGATGGCTTAATGTTCCACGTCGCCATGGTTTGATCGTCTCAACTCCTTCTTTGTGATCAGTTCTTCGGCCCGTTTCAGGGAACCTTCCACGTCCGCGCAGACGTTCTCTTCACCAAGCCACTCGATGAAACCGTGCCGATGCATCGCCATCAGCGGTTGCGAATGAGGTCCGCATAGTATCACGTGCTTCCCTCGATGGCGCAGGCGTTGCGCCAGATCTTCCAGCGACTCCAGGCCAGTCGCATCCATCGCCAACACCTGTCTCATGCGGAGTATCAGCACCTCGGGCTCCTGCCGGCTGCGCTCCAGAGCCATTTCCAGTTTGTCCGCGGTGCCAAACAGAAAGGCGCCAAACAGATTGTAGATGATCACTCCCGTGGGAACGTGGCTGGCAGCCTTGGCGTCGGCCTCACCGATTGGACCTTCGTCATAGACATTGTCCTTCATCCCCTGGATTTGGGTTGTCTCGGCGATGCGCCGGATAAACAGGAACGCGGCCAAAACCATTCCCACTTCAACCGCGACAGTGATATCGAAAAGCACCGTCAACAGGAACGTAGCGCCAAAGACCGCGCCATCGCTGCGTGGCCAGCGGCGCAGCCGGGCAAAGTTGTGCCATTCCCCCATGTTCAGCGCGACATTCACCAGCACGGCACTGAGCGTGGCGAGCGGAATGTATCGGGCCAAAGGCGCAGCCGTGAGAATAACGCCAAGCAACGTCACGGCATGCACAATGCCGGCGACAGGAGATCGTCCGCCGCTTCGAATATTCGTCGCCGTGCGAGCAATGGCACCGGTGGCTGGCAACCCTCCAAAAAAAGCGCTTCCCATGTTCGCAACACCTTGAGCCATCAGTTCGGTGTTCGAATCATGCCGGTCACCGATCATTCCATCGGCCACCACCGCGCAGAGCAACGATTCAATCGCCCCGAGCATGGCGATCGTAAAGGCGGGGCGGATCAGGTTGCTCAAATCGCCAAACTTGAACTCCGGCCAATGGGGCATCGGCAAACTCTGAGGAATGGCGTCAATCCCGTAGCGGCTGCCAATGGTTTGGACCTCCAGTCCGAACACGGCAACCGTCACTGTTCCCAGAACGACAGCAACGATGGAAGAAGGGAATCGACGTCCAAGATTGGCCGGCCAGAACCGTATCAACGCGAGCGAACCAGCCGCCAGCAACGCGCTCTTCCAATTGGCCGTGCCGGCGTGTTCTGCCAGGAGCCTGACACGTTCGACAAATTCGCCCGGGTTCTTCTCCATCTGGATGCCAAAGAAGTCCTTCACCTGCGTGCTGAAAATAACCACGGCGATGCCCGCAGTGAACCCCGCAGTCACGGGAAATGGAATGAACTTGATCATGTTTCCCATCCGGGCCAGGCCCATGCCGATAAGAATCAATCCCGCCAGCATGGTGCAAATAATCAGGTTGGCCGGTCCGTAAGCCGCGCCAACACTGACCACGACGGGAATGAACGCCGCAGTCGGCCCTCCAATCTGAACCTTGGAGCCACCAAGCGCCGAAATCAGAAAACCCGCAACATGGCGGTGTAAATGCCGGCGGCAGGTGTCGAGTTGGAAGCAATCCCGAGCGCCATCGCCAGGGAAAGCGCGACAATTCCCACAGTTGCTCCCGCGCCAAGATCCGCTGCAAAGTCCCGGCTCGAATAGTTTCTCAGAGTTTCCAGGAGGCGGGGGCGGAATGGGAAAGGCTCTTTCATCTTCTTGCGTGCAACATTCCGGAAAGGTGCCGCAGAAAACAAGCTTCCTCACGCACGCCGCATCTTCGATGCTCGCCAAAATCTCCGCGATGACCTCCGCCTTCGGCTTCGCGCCTTGCGGACTGCCACTGGGGCGCACCGACACTCAATGCGAAGGCGGGAGAATCTCAATGCCGAATTTTGGCGCGACAACCAGAAGCTTCTGGATGTCGGCGGGCGTCACTGGAACGGGCGGTGAGTCAAAGGACGGCACCGGGTCCGCAAACTCTTCCATGAACTTCTCGAAGCCTGGCGGTGTCACTAAAATCAACATGCGTGCCGGCGCCTGGCTCTCGTTTTTGAAGGCGTGCGGAATCCCGCGCGGCCCCTGGATGAATGAACCCGGCTTGGCACGACCTTCCTGTCGCCCAGCATGAAAGTGATCTCTCCTTCCAGCACGAAGAACGCCTCATCTTCCCGATGGTGGATGTGGGGCGGTGGGCCACCGCCGGGCAGCACACGGGCTTCGCTCAGGGCATAGGCGCCGCCGGTTTGTTCACCGGTGGCGAGGAATCGATAGACATCACCGACCGCCGAGAAGGCCGGGCCTTCGCCTGGTTTGAGTTGGATAAGGTGTGCTGGAGTGGACATAACTTTAAACCTTCCGTTCTTTGATGCTCGCGAGAATATCCGCCACGACCTCCGCCTTCTGCTTAGCCTGCAAAATTCATAGTGGACTTGTTGGTCGGAAATTTTGGAGGAAAATTTCTCGCGAACGATGGTTTGAGTGCTGGTGAGGGATCAAAGCGACCGGGATCGCGCGTTTGTCGGACTTTTCCGGAGTGGACGCGTGGTTTTGC
>SIBF01000070.1 GCA_009695275.1 Pedosphaera sp.
GCGCAGGCTTCGTCGTTCGGGAAAAGTCGCTGGAAATCTGGAAGGGAGTGCGGGAACGGAAGATCGTCGCGTTGATGAATGTCCATGAACATGGTTCAGGCATCATACCCTCGATCATTGAGGGTAACAACCGGATAGGCATGGTTTGATCGAGGTGGGCTCGACGACAATTTCCCCAGAATCCCCTGTCTCAACCCATCCTTCATCACCGATAAATCGCACCGGGCACGTCCCCAATCGAGTGATGTAATGAGGCGACCGATCACCAAACGGTTGTTTCAGAAAATCCAACACCAACTTCACTCCATTCGCGTAGCGGCACACGATATTCTGATCGGCCGGTTCGTATTCAACCGGCATCGTATCGTCCGAGTTGTTGGCCCATTGGCAAAGATCGAGGGTGTGCGCTCCCCAATCCAGCAACGCGCCACCGGAGTCAAAATCCCACTGACGTCGCCAGCCGCCATCCACGTATTTCTGGTTAAACGGCCGCCACGGGGCCGGTCCCAGCCACATGTTCCAATCGCACACTTCGGGTTTCGGTAGCGGCTGCGCGGGCAACCATGAGTTCTCGAGGACTGGAACATAAATCGAAGCGTGCATCGTGTGAACCTTGCCGAGCTTGCCGCTCCGGGCCAATTCCACCGCAATCTGAAAGTTGGGCACGCTTCTGCGTTGTGTGCCCGCCTGGAAAATCCGTTTCTCTCGATGCATCGTCGCGGCCAGTTGTTGGCAGGCATCGATCGTGATCCCGCAGGGTTTCTCACTGTAGACATCCTTGCCCGCTTGAGCAGCGAGGATGGAGGCCGCCGAGTGCCATCGATCTCCAGTGGCAATCAGGACGGCATCAATATCCTTGCGAGCGAGCAATTCACGGAAGTCGCGATGCAGTTTGCAATGCGTGTCCTTATAGAACCCATCGACCAGGGCTTTGCCTGCATCGCGGCGGGATGCTTGAACATCCGCGATGGCCACGCAGCGCATGTCGGCGGACTTGAGCATCCCCCCCAGGACATAGCGGCAGCGCGGGCCGATGCCAATGACCCCGAGCTGGATCTTGTCATTGGCGGAGGTCGCCCTGGCCACCAGGGTTGAAATCGTTGGAAGCAAAAGCGTCGCGCCCACGGTTGAGAAAAGAAAGTCACGGCGGGTCAGATCAGATGTTTTGGGTGAGGGATTCATAATTCAGACTTCATGGGTTATGCGTGAAATGAACCGCGCAGCGCGAAAAAGCAACTTCTTATCACCAGTTACTTCTGCGGCTGAAATCGCCACAGCGTGGAGCGAAGGCCGATATGGAGCGCCATGATTCGCCCGTCCGGCAACCAGGCCATGGAGTGGTAGTCGCTGATGTCGTCGCAACGGACGAAGGTGAGCTTGCCCGTGGCGGTGTTGACGAGTCCGATGGCGTTGAACCAGGAGTCAACGGGACTCAGCGGGTGCAGGAGGCTGCCCTCTGAGTTGAGGGCGTTGGGGGACAGGGGGTAGCTCATGAGGGGCTTGGTAGAGCTGATCATGATTTCCTGCTCGGGGCCGCCGTCTCCGCCAGAATCCGTGGGCACGCGGAACAGCTTGAACTTCGAGCCTTCGTAGATGCCAATGACCAAGTGACGGCCGGAGGGGTCCACGGTCACGCTGTCGCCTGCGCGGATATTGCGGAGCTCACCGGTCAATGGAATCGCCCAGACGGAGCCGCCAGCCGCGGCATACAGGGTGGCGCCGTCGGGCGAGGAAGCCAGCGACTGGATCTCGCCCTTGTTCAGCGGAATTCTTCGTGCGATGCGGCCGGAAGCCACCTCGGCGATCGCGATGGTCTGATGCGGTGCGGGCCCAATGACAAAGGCGACCTCATTCGTACCGGCAGCGGCCGCAGGCGTCGAGGTCTCCTCGGCCGTGGACACCAGGCGAACCGGCTCCTTTCCTTTTTCGACCAGGACCAGACGGGGGCGTCCACTGGTTACAGCGCTAAGCACGGTTCGGCCGTCAGGTAGCACCGTGATTGTGTCGGACTCGGATTGCTGAGGAAAACTGGCAATATGTTCCACCTCCCCGCCGGAAAGCGGTCGGCGCACCAACTCCGAGGGCCGGTCCGTGAGGCTCATATACACGCTGCCGTCGCGGCCGGAATCCAGGTACCAGACCAAATTGGCGACAGTAAACAAGATCTGTGGGGTGCCACCGTTGACGGGAATGGACACGATGCGCGTCAGCGAACCCGACAACTCCGTGGCGAGAATGCTCTGGCCATCGTGACTAAACGTTCCAAAGTCGAAATTAGATCCGCGCTGCACCAGAGGGCGTGCCGCACTGTTGCCCAGGGTCACCAGCATCAAGGTCGGCGCCTGGTTGGTTTGCCCTGCCTGCGTTCCTCAAATGACTGCGTGTTTTCCGATCGGATCTACCCGTAGGCGTCCGCCAAAATCTATGTCCGTTATGACTGGAAAGTCTTCCACCCGGCCGCTTTCCGGCCAATAGCGAAACACTTGACCCGCACGTTCCCGGTTAAGTTTGACGGCGAGCAGCGTGCCATCGGGAAGGGGTTGGGGTTTCGCCGCGCCGTCGAGCACCAGATGTTCGTCACCCCCCAGAACCGGCACGCGATAGATCCCTCGCGAATCCCCCGTCTTCCGGTCGTAATAGATCGACGCCCCGTCGGCGGACCAGGCGATTGTGTCGATACTGCCGTGTTCCCGAGTGTGCGTCAGGACCGACCAGTTGCCGGTTTCAGGCTTCATCACGGCGACTTGATTTAAGCCGCGGTCGAACGCTTGGAATGCGACCAGGCTGCCGTCGGGTGATGGGCGTGGATCGAGAGCGAGCTCCGGCCCACCGAGCATGACACCGGACCACGCTGCCACCTTGGGTGTCGGAAAGAGCAGGCGTCCAGCGACCAGTCCGGCCGCGAGGAGTGCCAGGGCGGCGGTGGCGGCGAGCGCTGGCTTGCCCCAAGACGAGCGAGCGGGGAGCACGGGCGTGCGACCGCTCCCTGAGCCGCCGCTGCTCGGCGACAGGGCCGACAAGGAGAAGGAAAGATCGCGCGCGGATTGGAAGCGGTGCTCGGGATCCTTCTCCAGGCAGTGGTGGACGATCTGACGCAAGGCGGAGGGGATAGATTCTTCCAGGTCGATCGGCTCCTCTTTCAGTATGGCGCGCATGGTCTCGACAGCGGTGTCGCGTCGAAAGGCGCGACGTCCGCTGAGCAGCTCGTAAAGGATCACGCCGAAGCTGAAGATGTCGGAGCGGTGGTCCACCGGGATGCCTTTGACTTGTTCGGGGGACATGTAGCCAGGCGTGCCCATCACCGCACCCGGTTCTGTTTGCGCCTGCATGACGGTCGGCGCGTCGGAATTGACTGCGGATTTCGATTGTTCAGATTTCGGATTTGTCCCGAGCTTCGCCAAACCAAAATCCAAAATCTTCACCCGCCCGTCTTTGGTGACGAAAATATTATCCGGCTTGAGGTCGCGGTGGATGACGCCCTTGCCGTGGGCGGCGGCGAGGCCTTGCGCGATCTGGAGCGCGTAGTCGGTGGCCTTGCGCACCGGCAATACCCTGTTGGATGCGCCATCGAGCACCTCACGCAACGTCTGCCCTTCGAGCAATTCACTGACGAGATAGGACTGTCCTTCATGCTCCCCCACATCGAACACAGTCATGATGTTTGGGTGGTTCAGCGTGGCCAGGACTTTCGCCTCCTGCTCGAAACGCCGCAACCGATCCGCGTTTTCCGCGAAATCGGCGGGAAGAACTTTGATGGCCACGTCTCGGCCGAGCTTGGTGTCGGTGGCGCGATACACTTCGCCCATGCCGCCTTCGCCCAGCTTGGCGGTGATCCGGTAATGAGTGAGTGAGTTGCCGATCATTTTCAGGACCGGTCCTTTCCGAAGAGCAGATCGATGAAGCGCGGCAGAGCCCAGTTTCTCAGCGCGCTGGGGTCCAGTGCGCTGTAGCCCACCATGTCCGTGAACATGATGGCGGCCAGCTTGCGTTGTTCGGTGTTGGCGCTCATTTAACCAGGTTCATGCGCTTGAGGATGGCTTGGGCACGCGGATGCGGGCGGAGATCTTTCCACCAAGCCCGCCAATTGAAGGTGAACAACGAACCCGCTTTTTCCTCAAAAGCCAGTTCCAACGAGGTCAGGGCACCTTGATCATCGCCCAATCCATGCTGAACCTGTGCAATGCCGACGCGATGATCGAGTCCCTTCCGCTGGAGTTCCTGAAGTTGAACCAGAATGGCGCGCGCCTCGTTGGTCCGGCCCACGCGCGCGTAAATGAAACCGAGATAATCCAAACGGTAAGCGCCGCCGCCATCCAGGCGGTGCATGGTTTCAAGTTCGGTGACGGCTTCAGGCAACCTTCCAGCGCTGTAATAAACGGCGCCGAGAATCGCCCGCGACACGAGAAACGAAGGGTCGATGGTGATTTGCTTCTGGAGGACCTGGATGCCCAGATCGGGTTTCCCGACCAAGCTCAGGAATTCCCCCATGTCGTTATTGATAATCGGAGAGAGGGGATCGAGTTCCCGCGCCGTCTTGAGTTCGGCGAGTGCTTCGTCAAACCGGCGCAGTTGAGCGAAGACACCGACCGCCAGCCAGTGATGGGCGGTGGCGTAGTTCGGGTTCAACGCGATCGCCTGCCGGAACTCCGCCTCGGCCCCCGGCAAGTCCCAATCAAAGTTGGCTTTGAAACTGCCCAGAGTGGCGTGCGGTTCCGCGAGACTGCTGTCCAGCTCGATCGCCTTCAGCGCCGCAGCACGGCCCTTGGGGACGGCTTCCCGTTGCGGAAACCCGGAATAATTTGGCAGCACCGCATAACAGTCCGCCAATCCCGCATACGCCAGCGCATAGCCCGGGTCTTTGACGATGGCCTGGTTGAAATAGTCGACCGCCTGTTTGATGCTTTCGCTGGTGCGCCGATTCCACAACTGGCGGCCTTGCAGATACAGTTGGTAGGCCTCGATGTTTTCCGTGGGCTTCTTCTGTGCTGCCACCGCTCCGAACAGTTGCAATTTGAGCGCCTCTGCCACGCGCGCGGCGATATCGCTTTGGATCGCAAAGATGTTCGTCATGTCGCGGTCGTAGGTCTCCGACCAAACGTGAAACCCGTCGGCGACGTTGATCAACTTTGCGGTGATGCGCAGTTGATTCCCCGCCTTGCGCACGCTGCCTTCCAGCACGGCGCTCACGTTGAGCTGCTCGCCCACGGTGCGGAAGATGTTCTGCTCGGTCCTGCCCTTGAAGGCGAAAGACGAACTGCGCCCAGGCACGCGCAGTCCTTTCACCTTGGCGAGCACGTTGAGCAATTCCTCCGTCATGCCGTCGCTGAGATATTCGTCGGCCTTGTCCGCGCTCATGTTCACGAACGGCAGCACGGCGATGGATTTTTGGTCGGCTGTGACCGACGCGGCGGGAGGAGTCGTTGGAGAGTTGGTCGAGGACTGTGTGATTAGCCTCGTCGTCCTGGCCGATTGATGAACCAACCACCAGCCGACGCCGGCAGCGAGCAACAGGAGCGCGATAACCCAGCCAAACTTCGTAGCAGCCGACGTGAGTCGGTTCTGACTCTCGGTCCCGCGTTCAGAATGAGCAACGGGGTGGGGACGGCCCGTCCCCATTTCGATTGTGACTGGCGGAACTGCATTCGGGGACGAGCCGTCCCCGCCCCGCTCGTTGGAGGGCTGTTTCGATGCGGTTTTCACGGCTTGAACTGACTCAAGCGCGAACGCCAAATCCTTGGCGGACTGGAATCGGTTCTCGGGATTCTTCTCCAAACACCGATGAACAATCCGAGCCAGGGAAGGTGGCAGGTTGGGCTGGGCATCCGCGAGATCGGGCGGCTCATCTTTGAGGATCGCGTTCATCGTCTCGATCTTCGTGTCGCGCTTGAACGGGCGCTGTCCGCTCAACATCTCGTAGAGCACGCACCCAAACGCGAAGATGTCCGCGCGGTGATCGACCGATTCGCCACGCACTTGTTCCGGAGCCATGTAGTTCGGTGTGCCCATGACGCGGCCCGGTTCGGTGGATTCGCCGGCGGGTTGCATCAAGGTGGCCGCATCTTCGTCCACGTGCCGGGAGGGTGAGGCTCCCGCAGAACCCTGACCTGTCTTCGTTAAGGAAAATTTGGATTCGGCAGGAGCCTCACCCTCCCTGTGGAGAAGCTTCGCCAAACCGAAATCCAGAATCTTCACCCGTCCATCATTCGTGATGAAAAGATTATCGGGCTTGAGATCGCGGTGGACCACACCTTTGCCGTGAGCCACGGCCAGGCCCTGGGAGATTTGCACAGCGTAATCGCTGGCCAATCGTGTGGTCAGTCCGCCTTGAGCCAGCGCTTCACGCAGGGTTCGTCCTTCGAGCAATTCACTGACGAGATACGGCTGGCCCTGGTGCTGGCCAACGTCGAACACCGTCATGATGTTCGGGTGATTGAGGGTGGCCAGGGTCTTCGCTTCCTGCTCGAAACGCCGCAATCGATCCGCGTTTTCCGCGAAATCAGCGGGTAGAACTTTCAGCGCCACGTCGCGTCCGAGCCTTGTATCCCGGGCGCGATAAACAGCGCCCATCCCACCTTCACCTAAAAGGTGAGTGATCTCGTAGGGGCCGAGTTTTGAGCCGGTGTTCATTCGGTTCCGAGCAGCCAGTCGGTCGGTTTCATTACTTCTGCCAGAGGATCACCATGAATTCGAGCGTATTATGCGGCGGTGGTTGCTGTTGCTGGAGAGCGCATCCCGAAGTGGTTGGTAGTTTCTCCATCTCCTTCCTCCGAGGGAGGAGAGGGCCGGGGAGCACTGCCGTTGAATTAAGGAAAGATGAAAGAAGCGATTCCATTTCTCCCTCTCCCCGTCGGACGGGGAGAGGGTTGGGGAGAGGGGAATTTATTGAGGTTTGGACAGCCCTCCTCTCCCCAACCCTCTCCTCCCGCAGCGGGAGGAGAGGGAGCAGCCGCCGGGTTTCGCGGGGCAAGTTCCTTAATTCAACGGCAGTGGGGCCTGGGAGAGGAGGGCCGTCCAAGACTGGTTGGAATCCGCGCGAGTATAGCGCCCGAGTTCAAGTGCTGAACCGGGTTCCTGGCGCGACGGGATGGCCCATCAAGAATTCGCCAGCTCGCAACCTACGGCCACCTTCGCGCTGTAATTGAAGAACCCGCAGCGCACTTGCTCCGCAGGCGACGATGATTCCTTCCTTGTCCGCTCGCAGAACTTCGCCGTGCGATCCGCCAATGCCCTCGATGACGTCCGCTTCCCATATTTTTAGCATTGTCTGTCTGCTTTCGCCGCTCAGGAAAGTGAAGGCTCCCGGCCACGGCGTGAGGCCGCGGACACGATTCCAAAGGGTGCGCGCCGGTTGCGACCACTCAAGCCGGCCATCTTCCTTGGAGATCTTTCGAGCGTAGCTGAACCCTTCCACCGGTTGGCGCTGCCCGATGATCTTTCCTTCGGCGAACTGTGGAACGGTGCCGATCAATAGTTCGGCTCCCATCCCGGCCAATCGATCGTGCAAGGTTTGTGCGTTGTCAGCTTCGGTGATCGTTGTGCGGCTTTGTGTGAGGATGTCTCCGGTATCAAGTCCGGCATCCATCTTCATGATGGTTACTCCTGATTCCGCATCGCCGTTGAGGATGGCCCATTGAATGGGTGCGGCGCCACGGTAATTCGGCAGGAGCGAGGTGTGGACGTTGAGGCAACCGAGACGAGGGAGGTCAAGGATCGATTGAGGTAGGATTTGGCCGTACGCAGCGACGATGATGATGTCGGGTTGGAGCCGCGCGAGTTCGGCGATAAATTCAAGAGCGTGCGCCTTCACAGGTTGGAGAACCGGCAGTCCCAGCTTCAAGGCTTCCGCCTTGACGGGTGTGGGCTGGATCTTGAGGTCTCGTCCCTTTGCCTTGTCGGGCTGCGTGACGACAGCAACGAGTTGGAACTGACTGTCACGCGCGAGAGCCGCCAGACTGGCACAGGCAAGTTCAGCAGTGCCGAAGAAAATGGTTTTCAAAGGAGTCACGGTTGAACTTCCAGGCTCCGAACTTGATCGCTTCCAAATCCGTCAGCTAAGAGCGAACGATCGCTGACGTGTTTACCCGGCCGCGGAGTCTCAGCGAACTTTGGCGATGATGTTGAGGATTTCCTGGAGGACTTCGAACGGCTTTTTGGTCGAGTCAATGACGTGAACGAGGCTCGGTCCGTAAAAGTCGAGGACGGGCTTGGTGTCGCGCTCGTAGGTTTCCAAGCGGGCACGGATCACTTCGAGATTGGCGTCATCGAGACGGTTCTCGCGCAGAGCCCGGCGCTGAAGCCTCTCGACGAGCTTGTTCATGTCCGGACAGGTGAGATAAAAAATTGCCCTCACATCCAGAGTGTCGCGCAGTATCTCGGCCTGGTGCGCATTCCGGGGGATGCCGTCCAGAACGAGGGTGTCGCTCTCAGGGTGGAATCTGCCTGCGGAGCACATTGAATCGATATTCCGCCGCCAGAGCCGGACGGTATGTTCATCCGGGACGAGCTGGCCACGACTGGAATACTCCACAAATATCCGGCCGAGTTCGTTCTCGATGGTCAAATTGCGGAAGACGTCGCCGCAAGCGCAGTGGTAGAACTGGGGGATGGTCCCGAGAATCTTGCCCTGTGTGCCCTTGCCGGCACCGGGTGCTCCGAAGAGAAGAATCGTGCGATAACGTTCCGCCTTTGCAGGCGTAACCGGCTGGTCTGAACTACTCATGCTTTGGCGTCTTTATGTCGGATTTGGAATTCTGTGACGTCTTCGTAAGGGACAGATTGCTCGATATTTCCTCGAAGCAATTGCAGATGCATATCGGTGCTGGAAACCCGGCTGACACGCTTGCCTATGAATTCAGATTTGCTGGTGCGAACGACAAGCACCAGATCCTTCTCCGCTTCAGTGGGCACGACGCGGAAAAACCCGGAGAACTTCGTTTCCACGAACCGGCGGTTGAAGGTGAAATCGCCGCGCTTGAAAGTTTCGGGTGTCATTGCCCCGCTGATGGTGGATTCGTATTTGGCTGAAGCTGCCAGACCAAGCCCGGCAGCGGCTGGAGCTGCTCCACCCTGCTTGGCGCCATGGGCTGCCGGTAATGGAGGAGGTTCATATCCTGCCTCGTCACCATGCGCTTCATGGCTGTGCTCATCGAGTGTATGAAGGGACAGAAAGACCAGGGGACCGAGAACAGGGAGGATCGCGGAGATCCCGCAGACCAGTCCGGCGGGTCGTTGCCTGAAGCGCGCGATCTCGTAGGCCGCGTAGAGATTCGCCGCGTACAAGGCAAAGAAGATCAACAAGGCGGCCGGGGTCGTCCAGGCTTCGGCAAAGCCAATCTTGTCATAGTGAGGCAGGCGGGTCTCGACGGGTTTGACGGTAATGGGCTTTGCCTTTTTTTCGACCCGCTTCGTATCTGCCGGAGTGTCGATAAATGCGTCCGCGAACGCGGCGGCCTTGGGATCCTTGCTGAGTTCCTTCAGCGCGTCTTGCGAGAGTTTGGCCCAGCGGATCTGTGGCGAAAAGCCACCGATATCGAGCGAAAACAAAACTCCTTCGGCGGAAAACGTCACAGTTTTTCCTGATATAACGTCGCCATTGGTGAGCTGGTAATCAGTGCCCATCAAGCGGGGAGACAACAACCCGCACAGAATCATCAGCCAGCTCAATGTAAAAAACCTTCGCATGATGAAAATTAAATAGCAGACGCATCGTGGTGACGGAAGGAAAATTCCACGTCACTCCGACTTTTGGCTTTGTTTGTGCATCTCGTAACGTCGCAATTGAACGCCTCCGCACTCGACCAGCTCTTCAAAATCCACCAGAAACCCACGACGCTCAAAGAATAATCGAGCAACCAGACTCGCCTTGGTAAAGACCCTCGACACGGTGGCGGCGCTCAGCCCGGCTTCGACACGCCGACAAAGACGTGTTGCGACACCCTTGCGGGCGAAAGCCGGGTGCGTAAAGAGAAAATCGAGGTATCCATCAAGCTGGTAGGAAGCGAAACCGGCGATGATCCCATCATGCTCCATGATGATCGTGTGGAGAGATGCAAGCCGCTGCTGCCACCGGTTGACATCCGGATTCTGAGGAGCCCATGCAGCAAGCTGCTCTGCTGTATAGAAGGGCGCGGCCAGCGAATGGATTGAGGCACCGTACACCGCGATGATTTGTTCCAAATCAGATGGCTCGTAAGGACGCTCATCCATAAGTAATGATTAGACCTGCGGGACGATAGATCCCAGCGGCTTTGAAATTCGGACGAGTGAGCCACGGCTGTAATGGCCTGGCTGGACATTGACTCGAGTGGGAATCAAGGGTTCCGGTGCGATTCGTGCTGGTTTCGGAGAGTTGGAAATAATGCCTGAAGTGTGTCCAGTCTTTAACCATCGCTCAACCTGAAACGTCATGAGTCTTGTAAGCTTCGATAGTTCTTGCCGCAAGCCAGCCCTCCTAACTCCGGCCCCAAGCGGTTCACGCCGACACATCGTCGAGGCGTGCACCACCTGCTGTTCCTCGAAGGAGGTTGAATGTGCAAGCCATGCCGAAAGCAGGGCGTCTATTGATTGTGAGTCAGCCACGCGACCGCATCACTTCATTCTCTCGCTCCTGACCTCCATGATCATTCTGACCTTTCCACGGGTGACCGGTGCGGTGGCGACAAGTTCTGTCCTCATCAACGAGATTCATTACTCGCCCGATGTTAAAACGGAGCCGGTCGAATTCGTGGAACTCTACAATCTGTCTGCTTCTTCCATCGATCTCTCGAACTGGTCGATTACTGGAGGGATCGATTTTCACTTTCCAGCAGGCGTGAGTATCGCTCCTGATGCTTACGTCGTGGTTGCGCAGAATCCGCCGGCATTGAAGGTGAAGTTTGGCATCACTGGAATAGGACCTTGGAGCGGACGATTGAGTGATACCGGCGACAAAATTTCCCTGCGCGACGCGGGAGGCGAGATCATGGATCAAGTTGAATATAAGCTCGGTTTTCCATGGCCGACCGTCGGCTCGCCACCGGGATACTCGATCGAGCTGATTCATCCAGAGCTCGATAATTCGCTCGGCGGGAGCTGGCGGACATCCGTCCCCGGGGATGTGACGAGCGCCGCAAGGACTCTGATCACCGCAGGCTCCGTTTGGAAGTACCGCAAAGGCACGAGCGAGGCGTCGCTTCCAACGACAGCGTGGCGCGATGTCGGATTCAACGATGCAGTTTGGGAAAGCGGCCCGGCTCCTATCGGATATGATCCCTCGGTGCAGATGGGAACTGCGTTCGCGGACATGCGCAATGGCTACACTTCGATATTTCTGCGGAAGACATTTGTAGTCGCCGACACAGCGGAGATTTCCAGCCTCACTCTGGAGGCTGTGTATGACGACGGCTTCAAAGCCTGGATCAATGGTGTGAACATTCTGAATCGCGCGATGGCGGCTGGAGAAGTTGCTTTCGACGCGACGGCAACAACCACCCGCGAGGATGCGTCGGAGGAGGTAAACATTCTCCCATCACCAAAGGCCTATCTACGACCTGGTGTAAACGTTCTCGCCATTCAGCTTCACAATGTGTCGCTCGGCGGTAGCAGCGACTGTTTCATTGATGTGCGGTTGAGAGCGGACATCGGCTCCGCGCGGCGTGGACCAACTCCAGGAGCCAGAAACTCCGTGTTCGCCACGAACGCACCACCCCAGATCCGTCAGGTGGAACATCAGCCAGAACAACCTGGGTCCGGTGAAGTTGTCCGGATCATGGCAAAGGTAACGGGCCCGGACAATGTGAAGACAGTGACTCTCGCCTATCAAGTGGTGGAGCCGGGCAATTACGTTGAACTCACGGATGCCGCTTATGAATCGAGCTGGCGGCTGTTGCCGATGAATGACTCAGGCGGCGGCGGTGATTCATTGGCTGGCGATGGGACGTACACAGCGGTGCTTCCCCCGGGTGTGCAGGTTCATCGGCGGCTCATCCGATACAGGATCTCCGCGACGGGTTCAGGTGGTGGAAGCATCACGGTGCCATACGCAAATGATCCGGCGCCGAACTTTGCATATTTCGTCTATGACGGCGTGCCCGCGTGGCAAGGGGCCATGCAGCCTGAAAGCACTGATTCGGCGCGACGGACTGTGGTTACCTACGGAACGAACATCATGCGACGGTTTCCTGTATATCACCTGATCTCAAAGAAGACTTCCGTCGAGCGATCTACCTGGATCGAGAAGTACGGTGGCGATCTCTACAAATGGAAAGGAACGCTGATCTATGAGGGAAAGGTGTATGATCATATCGGCTACCGCGCTCGTGGCGGCGTCTGGCGCTACGCGATGGGGAAGAACATGTGGAAGTTTGACTTCAATCGCGGGCATGACTTCAAGCCACGGGATAATTACGGACGTCGATACAGAGCAGACTGGACCAAGCTGAATCTTGGTTCCTGCATCCAACAGGGAGACTACAGGCATCGGGGAGAACAGGGGATGTTTGAGTCCGTGGGATTCGCACTTTTCAACCTGGCAGGGGTTGAATCTCCAAAGACGCATTTTGTTCAATTCCGGGTGATTGATGACGCCGAGGAGGCCAATCCGACGAATCAGTACCGAGGGGATTTCTGGGGGCTCTACCTTGCTGTGGAGCAGGAGAACGGGCGCTTTCTCGATGAACATGAATTGCCCGATGGCAATCTTTACAAGATGGAAGGCGGCACCGGCTCGCTCAACAACCAAGGTCCAACCGCCGGCAGCAATCGTTCCGACCTGGATCAATTCATCCAGACCTACACCAGTGCCAGCCCGCCCACGGATACCTGGTGGCGCACGAACCTCGATCTGCAACGGTATTATAATTACCGCACCATCGTGGAGGCGATCCACCACTACGACATAGATGAAGGCGCGGGGAAGAACTACTTTTACTACCTGAATCCCGACACGCAGCATTGGTCGGTTCATTCCTGGGATCTTGATCTTACCTGGGCCGATTCGATGTACGGTGGTGGCAATGAACCCTTCCGGGCTCGCGTGTTGTCTTCGACGCGTCCGGCCTTTCGGATTGATTACGCCAACCGAATCCGCGAGTTGCGTGATCTCTTGTTCAACGAAGACCAAACGTATCGTCTCATCGATGAATATGCGGCGGTGCTTCGCGATCCTTCGGGTGGACCATCCTTTCTCGATGCGGATCGTGCTCAGTGGGATTTTAACCCGCTCATGACAAACGCTTCAATTGTGAACTTGAGCAAAGCGGGAATGGGTCGCTTTTACCAGGCTGCCACCACGAAGAATTTCAACGGCATGGTTGCGCAAATGAAGAGCTACGTCGGTTTTCGCGCCACGAACATACTCGACAAGCTGGCATTTGATTCCGCGGCACCCATGCAGCCGACGGTGACATTTGACGGCACAATCACATTTCCGGTCAATCGCCTTCGATTCCGCATTGCCGCATACTCAGGTGCGAATGCGTTTGCTTCGATGCGCTGGCGTCTTGCGGAGATCACTCCTGCAACGGCGCTGGCGTTTGATCCTGCGAAACCCCGGAAGTACGAGATCGAAGCCGACTGGGAGAGCGGTGAATTGAGCGCCTTCACTCCCGACATTGAAGTGCCCTCCGTCGTCGTCAAAGTCGGCCACACCTACCGGGTTCGCGCTCAGTTCAAGGACGTTATCAGTCGGACGAGCCGCTGGTCGATACCGTTGGAATTTGTGGCCGGTGAGCCGGACACAACCGTGAACCTGGCAGCAGGGCTGAAAGTTTCTGAATTTATGTATCAATCCGGCGGCTCGGGAGAATTCGAGTTTGTGGAGCTGCGGAATGTTTCGGATCAAGTGCTGGATGTCGGAGGAGTCACTTTCACACAGGGCATCGATTTCACGTTTGCATCCGGTACGAAGCTCGCGCCGCATTCGTTCATCGTGATTGCTCCAGGCACGACTGCCGACAACTTCGCCGCTTTCCGCGCTCACTACGGGCTTGGAAGTGAGGTGTCGATCGTCGGGCCTTTCGGCGGCCGATTAGATGACAATGGAGAGACTGTAGTCATGAAGTCGGCCGCGGCAGGTACCGAGTTGTTCGCCATGAAATACAGAAATGGAGATGACTCCTGGCCGGCAATCTCCGATGCGGCGAATCAGTCGCTGCATTTGCTCCCGACGTCTTCGTCGGGGAATAATCCTACGAGTTGGATCGCCGGTCGCCCAAGTCCTGGTCGCGAGGATCCGTTGGACCGCGATGAGGATGGAATGCCTGATGCATGGGAGTTGGTGAATGGTTTGAATCCAGAGAATCCATCCGACGCGATGACAGATATGGACGGGGATGGCATCTCAAATCTGACCGAGTTTCTGAGCGGAACAAACCCACGAGACGCTCAGAGCCGGCTGCAAATCGAAGTAGCACGTGTCGGGGCAGCTCAGATTGAACTCGCCTTCGATGCGATGCAGGGAAGGAGCTATCGCGTCGAATTCACCGATGTCATCGGCGGAGAATGGACGAGCATCCAGAAGATTGATTCCGCTGACACCTTGCACCGCATTCGCGTCGTTCAGGAAGTTCCTTCAAACCTACAGGCCCGATTCTACCGCATCCGCACACCATGAGCGCCATTGACTGCTGGGGATGAGCGTTGGGTGTCGAAGTGATGAGCCCCACTCATAACTCAGAAGTCAACCGACGGTCTCCTGCAAACTCCACTAAGCCGAATCCATGCGGTAGGAGCGCGGAATTCATTCCGCGTGGATCCAAGAACACACCAAGGTCTGTGGTCTTGACGACATGCTAGGTAATCGAAAACCAGGTCACTGGAAAGTGACCAACGCGAAGAGCAAGGTGCAGTGGAAATCTCCAGCCCAGTTGAACATTCCACGCCACTGCGGAATAAATTCCGCGCTCCGATTGAATCGTTCCGGCTAATCGACCTGCAACACCGGATTGGAAATGGTGCGAAGGGACATCAAGACCATTGCCTTACTTTTTGTCCTCTTTCTTATCTTCCTTCTTATCTTCCTTCTTATCTTCCTTCTTATCCTCTTTCTTCTCGGATTTCTCAGCAGGTTTCTCAGCAGGTTTCTCTTCCTTCTTTTCGAGACTCTTCAAATCCCAACCGGTCGAAACCGAGAGCTCCGGCAACGCCTTCTTCAGTTTCGCCGCCCCTTCCTCCGTCACTTTGCTCTGCCACACGTAGAGGTTGCGAAGATAGCGAAGTCCCGCGAGATGCTCGATACCCGCATCCGAAACGGCGGTGCCGTAGAGGTTCAGATAGACGAGATTAGACAAACCTTTGAGATTCGCCAGTCCGGCATCCGTGACACCCGTGAGTTCGAGGTGAAGGCGCTGGAGATGGGGCAGGGCTTTGATCGCCAGCAGTCCGGCATCGGTCACTTTTGTGTTCGCTAGATTCAATTCAACCAGGCTGGTGACGTCCTTGACGGGAGCAATCACCGCGTCGGTGACATTGCTTCCCTGGAGCCGGAAATTCGCCTCACGCCAGGGCACGCTCATGGCAATAGGTCGTACATCGACACCGGCCTGGCCGATCTTTGCAATCGCCTTGGCTTCTGCGTCGCCGGGTTTGAAGTCCTTCGGCAGCACGGGTTCGTTCCTGGGTTTCGAAGATGCGGTGTTTGAGGCGGCCTTGCTGACAACCCCATCGGGCCACACGGCTCCTTGATTAATCCAGTCACGAACCAAATCTGTCTGGGGCTTGCTCAATGGATCACCTTCATTGGGCATGATGTCTTCATGCCCCTTCGGTAGAGTGATGCGCCTATAGAGATCGCTCTTCGCGGCGTCACCGGCGATGATCACGGTGTTATCATTCTTGTCCTTCTTGAAGGCGGCTTCCTTCGTGTCGAGGCGAAATTTGCCCTTTTGCTTTTCAGGGCCGTGGCATTTGACGCAACTCTGATCAAAGATCGGCAGGATGTCCTTGGCAAAATCGACCTTCGCCTGCGCCGACGCGCGGTGGCAGGCAAATGTGGTAAGTGTCGCGAGAGTCAATGAGATGATTCGGCTTTTCATAAAGATATGTGCTCGGTGAACTGAGATTCCTTTTAGTCTGTCTGCGAGAGGCTGGCAATGGCTTCCGTGATTTTTTCGAAGGGCCTGGTGCCACCGGCTGCCCGGGTCGCTTACTTTGGGGCCGTCTTGCTGCGCAGCAATTGGGCGTGAACTCGCGCCACGTCGCCCATGTAATGATTCTGACCGTATGGCCCGGCCGCCTTGGTGATGTGGTCTTCCGTCAACTTTTGGTTTCCCCCGGCTGCGTAATACAGTCCGAGATACAAATGTGCGTAGAAGAGCCTGTTCTTCAGCTCGTCAGACGTGGGCGAGCCCGCCTCGGCTGCGGCTAAAACCTCCTGAGCGGTTGCCTTGCCGGCAAAAAGCGCGTGAATCTGTTTCATCGGCACCCGGGCGTCACCTTCGATGGGAATGAGAGTTGTCCGTGCCTTCTCAATTCCCTGGCTGCGGGCAGTGCAAAGAAAATGCCACGTGGCGTTCTCCACATCGTTTCGGTTGACCGTTTGGTGCAATTCAAACTGTTTGCGCCCGTCCTCAAACCGTCCCGCATAGTAAAGAGCGATTCCTCGCTGCCAGTGCTGCGCCGCCTGGCTGGGATCAAGTTCAAGAACCTTGTCGAAATCCGCGATCGCTTCGTTGATTTTGGCGAGCTTGAACTGTTCGACTCCGCGATACTGATGAATGCCTGCCATTCGCGATTGCAGCTTGAGAGCCGCATCATAATCCGCAACCGCCTTGTCGTGTTGCAATGTCTCCCCGTTCGCCCGGCCGCGAAGCACCAGCGCGCGAACATTCTTCGGATCAGCCTCGATCACACTCGATGTCGCGACGATCGCCTCAGAAAACGCTCCGCGGCGCAGTGCCCTTTCCGCGCGGTCCAGCGTCGCGTGTGTGGTGTCATTGATCGGAATTTTCAGATCGGCACCACGCAATGGTGCGGCAAGAAGTAATAGGAACGTTGCGCACATGAGATTCTTCATGTGCTCATTGGTAGCTTCACGGAAGGACGCGAGCAAGCTTGCTCACAAGCGCCATTTTGACTGGTCCTCCCATCTCGCACCACAACGAGGCGGAGACACGGGCAGGGCAGGGCAGGGGACAGGACGAATATCGGCCGGAGCAACCCCTTTATGAAATGCCAGGAACACCTTCTTCTCGGTCTTGAAAAACAGCCACCAGCCTCGGCTCTTTTGTGATCAGAAAAGTGTCTCAAGCTCGGACACCGCACTGTCTGGCCGTCGAAGATTTGGAGAATCTCGGCACCCGTATATTTTGATCCGGTCTCTCAATTCTGATTCCTGTCGCAGAAATGAGTCTGCCTGTCGGCCAACCCGGTTTGGGCGACAGGAATGATAGTTCGGCTGACAGGAATCTACCGCCGGCCGACAGGAAAAGCCTTTGGAACGGTGGGAATCGGTGCCTGCCGACAGGAAGCGCCCACTCGACGACAGGAATCTGCAGACGGTTGGCGGAAACCGCGACGCGGGCGATGGACCGTGATGAAAGTTGGATGCATGGACTGCTGCCGCCCAGGTCCCATGCAACTTTACCGCGCCCGCAACCCACGCAAGTCGCCCCTCTGGCAATGCGCCCATCGCCACTTCGCCACCTTCGCCGAAAACTACGCAGCTCGCGCCAATTATTTTCACCGCGCTGGTTCACCGCAGAGGCGGGAAGAGCGCAGAGGTTTTCTGGCCGGCGCTCCCAGTGTCCTTCCCGTCTCTGCGGTGTCACCGGGTGTTTCCTTTGGGTGCGGCTTGGCCGAACATGGTGTTTCGTGGTTCCCCACCCCGCCGCCGCCCGCCAAACTGCCGTCCAAGAAATGGCGCGACCTGATCTTCAAAGTGTGGCACTCCGACCCGCTGATCTGCCCGAAATGCCGGCAACTGAGGCGATTTCCTGTCGGATGGAAGCGATCTTCTGTCGGATTTTGTGGAAAGCACCCCCGTTGGACGCCAGGGTGATGTCGGCGTTCGCCGAGCGGGTCTCCCGGAGTTCCTGTGCATTCCCGCGGTGCCAGTCAAGAAGCGCGGAACTTGGAGGGGCCAACTCTCAGGGAGCCAATTGAAGGCGGATGGCCGGTGCAATCTGGGCCTGTGAGTGGTCGGCCAGAACTTGAAATACCTGGTGAGGGTCGAACAAGGACGGGATTTGGCTTGTCTGCTTTTTGACGCGGCCACGTGGCGTGCAGTCTGCGCCTATACCACGCTTGCATTCTTATCACCGCCGATTACAGAGGTGCTGGTTCATGAAGAAGGTTCTTTTGCTCATCATCGCGCTGATTTGTCTCGCGGCATCCGCAGCAGAGACGGATTCCAGCAAGCCAGCGCGCATCGCCCTGACAACCGCTGCATCCAATCTGCCCGTCATCTATCTGGAGGCGAAGGAGCAGATCGTATCTGAGCGGAAAGTTCCGTGTGCCGTCAGAATGGTCCTGCCTAAAGGGATGGAGCAGGGGAGTGCGGCTGCGCTGAAGGGAGTGGTGCGAATTCATGGAGCGAGTTCGCAAGGGTATCCGAAGACATCTTTTGGACTATCTCTCGATATGCCAGTGCGCTGGCTGGAGATGCGGGAGAGGTCGCATTGGGTGCTCAACGCGGCGTTTGTGGACCGCTCGCTCATGCGGCACAAACTTTCCTACGACTTGTTTCGTTCTTTTTCCGTGACGAACGCCCCACGGTTTGCATCGGCCAGCCGGTTCATCGAGGTCAATTTCAACGGGAAGTATCACGGCGTCTATCTGCTCATGGAGCGCGTGGATCGTGCGATGTTCGACTTACGACGATACGAGAGCAACGCGCTGCATCACGCCTGCATTTACAAAGCCGTGGATCATGCGGCAAACTTTGATAGTTTCGGGCACGACGGTTACGAGCAGCGCGAGCCGGACCCGCTCACGGGCGATTACTGGGGACCGCTGGACCGGTTCAACCGTTTCGTCAGCAGCGCGAAGGATGTGGAATTTTTCGATCCTGCCAAGGGCATTGCCACGCGTCTCGACCTGGACAACACCATTGATTTTCACTTGCTCGTGCTTCTCACGAGCAACATGGATGGGTTCGACAAAAATCTTCTCATCGGCCGCGACGCACCTTTGACAAACGCGCCGCCACCGCGCTTCTTTTTTGCGCCGTGGGATTACGATGCGACGTTCGGTCGTAATTGGGAAGCGAGCGCTGTGGGAACCCGTGCATGGCTCTCGAACCACTTGTTCGACCGGCTGTTGGGCGATGCGGATTACAGGAAAAAGTTCTCGGCGCGCTGGCAACAGCTTCGCGAAAAGCAATTCTCAGTTGAGAACATCCATCGCATGATCGACGGAAACACCCACACAGTCGGCGATGCGGCAAAGCGCAATGAACTTCGCTGGCGCACGCTCGACGGGCCTTATCCGGATCGCCTGTCGTTTGAGCAGGACATCGCGCAAATGAAGGATTGGGTCAGCACACGAGTAAAATGGCTCGATGACGAAATCGAGCGCCGAACTCGCAACAAGGCAAAGAGCCGGTGAAGCATACAACTGACGACATGGAGCGGCTGCGCTGAGTCAACGTTCACTCAACATCCCAACTCAGGGCGCGGTTAAATACATAACCCGAAAGTCTGCGCATTTTGCGAAGCTTCCTGGCATCGGCGCGCGGGCGGTCCCCGCCCGCAGCAGCCACGAGACAATGGCAATGTCCGCTCAACCCCACGCTCTCCAGAGTCCAAATGCGCTGCAGACGGGGACCGTCTGCGCGCCGCTTTGGCTTCGGCTCGGCCGGCCTGAGCCCAATCGCCGGCCACCTTTCTCTTCAAGGCTTCGATGCCGGAAGTGGCTCGACCGGCTCAAGCTCGAAATAGGCAAAGTTGTTGCCTTTTCCGTAGCGAAAGGTGATGAGCTGCAGGCCAGCTTGGGGAAAATGAATCGTGCCGATGGTTGCCAGGTTCCATTGGTGGTAATTCGCCGTGGGCACTGGCAGGCGGCAGGTGGCGGCAGGTTTCCCGTTGAGGTCAAATGTGACGGCGTTGGTCTGGTAAGATTAAAACGCCTTGATCCGGCAGGCTCCAGCGCGGGCCACGTTGACCGTGTAGTTGCACCACTTGCCGTTCTCGGTCCAGCCGATGTAGAGTTGGTTGATGTGCGGACTGACGAGATTGGTGTGGCTCAGGTCGGCTGAGTCTTTCACGAAGGAGAGATCCACGCCTTCGTCCTTGCGAAAGTGCCAGATGTATTCACCCGCATGGGCGCGTTGATGGCCAGGTTCCTGGTTCAACTTGCCACTGCCATTGTTGGTCGAATCGGTGTCGTGGTAAGTGATACCTTCGCCACCGAGATCATAGAGTGCGCACTGGACAATGCCTGGGATGATGGGTGGGCCGGCCTTGTGGTAAACGTCAGCGAAGGGCTTGCCCCGGTAGTCGCTTGGGATTTACGAATGAGCGTTGTAAACCGCGAAGAGGCACGCCAAGCCAAGAGCAGCGCTGAACAGCAAGTTGATCATTGGGTGACTCTAGCGCGCGGTGCTCAAACGTCAGCACTATTCCGAGCATCCACACCGGTATTCCAGAAAATCAATCTTTGGCCGGAAGCCAGAACTGATTTGAGTTTGATCAAAGCATGAAGGATTCGGACATTCTTTCTCGGCCGAATCAGCTATATTGACACCACGAAAATGAATGAGATCGGAAAATGGCTGATGGTGGCGGGCCTTTTGCTGGCCGGCGTGGGTGCGTTCCTCTGGCTTGGTCCAAAGATTCCGTGGCTGGGGCGGCTGCCGGGCGACATCGCGGTGGAGCGTCCGAACTTCAAATTCTACTTCCCTCTGACGACCTGCATCATTGTGAGCGTGGTACTGACGCTGCTCGCATGGTTGTTGCGCCGCCATTGAACTGGCGGCAGCAATCCTTGAACCTCATGCCCAAGAAGTCGGAAGCATCGAGTTGGTCTAAACCGAATCCAAGCAGCAGGGGCGCGAAATTCATTCCGCAGCCGCGTGGAATGTCCAATGGTGCATTACAATTTTGCTCCAGCCCCTTTCTCCTGGTCGCTGCAACCATTTGTTGACTTCGTGCTTGATGGGCATCCTATCGCCTTGGCCGTTCTTGTACCGCGGCGGAATGAATTCCGCGCTCCTATCGAATTGATCAGGGTAAAGACGTTCATTCAGAGCCGTCGGAAGTGTCGAAGTTACTCAAATTATGTGTGAGCCGACACGTCGGCATGAACGAAATGAGGCCAACATGCACGTGCTGACGCGTTGGCACCAACGAATTGACGTAAATATGATCGTGCCGATATGTCGGCACGTTCGAATTGAGACCCATGCGAATGTCAGGAGCCGTCGGCACGGACGAAATTGGAGATACGAGAACGTGCCGACGCGACGGCATGACCGGTTTTTGACGAGTTCTTACGCTCTAACCAGTTGGTACGCATTGTTTGGAATGGGACTGTGGATTTTTCATTGCTCCGAGTGGAGTTGTATTCCTTCAGTCCGGAGGGAAGAAAGGAAACAGCCCCGCGATTCATCGCGACTATATGAAGAAGAAGTTTGAGCCGGTGACGTATTATCAGGATGCCGAGGCCGCCGCCGAGGAGGAGGAGGCGAAGTTTCGCAAGGCGCTGGCGGGTTTGGAAGTGGACTGGCCGGAACGGGTGGACGCGGGAATACGGGAACGGCTGCAAAAACTGGACGGCACAGGCGGGAATGACTGGCAGGTGGAAGTAGAGGCGCGGATGCAACAAGTGGGGGAAAAGTGATGGGGATTCCATCCACGGCTCACGCGTGTTGAAACTGGATTGCACGAGACGTTGGCTGCGTTGACTGGAGTTTTGACTGAGCGCGAGGACGGTTTCAGTTAAAAGACCGTGGCCGCCGCTGATCAAGATGGATGCGGCGGGGAAGGCGAAGGTGGCAAAGCTCTTTAACCTGTAGCAGCGGACGTGAGTCCGCTCTAATCAAATGAAACTACTCGATCAACCTGAAGCTGGAAATCACCTCAGCGACTCAGGCACGAATCGGAGTTTCTATCTCCAACGGCTGCCGCGCGAATACTACCAAGCCGATGCAGTCGTTCATTTGACCATGCCCATTGCCATGCGCGGCACTGGGTGGCTGAATGACGCATTCCACGCCCACTTTCGCGAAATAATGCTTCACGCCGCAGCGCGCGAGGGAATCTTCTGCCCCACCTATTGCCTGATGCCGGACCATATTCATCTGGTCTGGATGGGAATGCGGCGAGAGACCGATCAAAAGAACGGAATTAAATTCTTACGCGAACACCTCGCGCCCAAGTTGCGTCCGCACCGCTTCCAGCATCAGGCGCACGATCACGTCTTAAGAGCCGAACAGCGCAAACGCAACGCTTTCGCCAAGGTCTGCTTCTACATCTTGGACAACGCGCGGAAAGAAGGTCTGGTCAAGCATCCAAGCGAATGGAAGTTTTGCGGTGCAGTCATTCCCGGCTACCCGGCCATGCATCCGCTGGAGCAAGATTTCTGGCCG
>SIBF01000071.1 GCA_009695275.1 Pedosphaera sp.
CCAAGGTCAGGAAAAAGGAGTGGGTCGTTTGAACAGTCTGTCATGCTCGAAATGAAAGCCAGTGCAGTGCCAATCCCTTTGATAAACCTAGCGCAATTGCACTTTTCTCTCTCCGTTTTCCGCCAGGCTATGATCGATCCGGGCTAGCATCTGGTTGAACGCCTGGGCAAGCCGCCCCAGCTCGTCATCGCGGCGCACTGCGGCGCGTACGTTGTAATCATTCTTCTGAATCACCTGACTGGTGGTGTTGACGAGCGAAACCAGCGGGCGCAGGAAATGCCGGTTCACGCCCAGTTGGATGGTCACGCCTACCAGAACCAGCGCGCCCGACACCGCGGCAAACATGATGAAGTACTGTGGCAACCGTCGGTACCACGGCGGCAGGTCGCGCATGAGAACCAGGTGGCCAATGAGTTTTCCGTCTTTTCGGACCGGTTGCCACAGTGTGAGCTGGCGCGGGGTAAAGTAAGCCCCTGCCGGAGCCGGAATGGTGGGAAGAGTCTGCACATTCACGTCCGGTCGGTGGTATTCAGCGAAAAGCCGCCCTACATTCCAGTCCTTTTCGTACAAGGCGGCCACCGCGAGTTCAGGAATGACCCGTCGAGTCTCCAGATAACGGCGGGCGGTGTCATTATCGTTAAACTCCAGGGTGGCTCGCAGCGCTTCCTGCAGGATCACCGCCTCGCTTCGCAACTGTTCCTCGGCAGCGGGTCGAGACGTTGTTTCCTCGTAAACCAACACCGCCCCGATGACGCAGAGCAGCGCCAGCAAGCTCGCGATCAGAACCAGCCAGGCCAGCCGCTGACGCACCGACATGTTTTTCAAACGGCGCATGGTCATTTTCCCGGGCCGGTTGGTGGCTGGTGAACCTTGCGTGCCGAGCCGAGCATCTGCGAGCTGATTTTCAATCTGGCCTGGGCGATGGCCTGTGAACTGGCGTCGAACCGGATGCGTTTTTTGTCGAGGACGAACTCCAGAACTCCGCCTCGTGAGAGCGTTTGCCCGGATTCGCCCACGGTCAGCACCGGGTTGCCTTTGAGCGTGGCGAGCCACTGGGCTTCGCGTTGGCCTTCCGCCTTGCTGATGAAAACCACATGGCAACCTGCGACTTCCTCCGGTGTGCTGACTTCACGCACAACCAGCGGACGGCTGCTCTTTTGCGCTTGAGCGGTTTGTTGAAGTGTTTGCCCGAAAGGATTGGTTCCCAAAACGCCGATGATGAGAGGCTCATCCGCGGCAGCGAAGGTGTTGGTGGGCCAGGTCGTGTAATGAATGAAGGGGACAAGGAATCAGGCTTTTACGCTGTATTCCGGCGCCTCGGGTGCAGCCGGCGCCGCTGCAACCAGGCGCGAGGATGAAACCACCAACATCAGCATGAGACTGGTGAGAAAACCGCAGGTGCGACTGACAGCACTCCAGAGGGGTTCAAAGTGAATCGTCATGTCAGTTCAAAAAACATCTGCAAATAGGGGCAATGCGCTAGTTTTCACTCGGAGTGGAGCGCCGGTTTGCAACCGGCTTTTCCGCGATCTCCCATCCCAAGCCGGTTGCAAACCGGCGCTCCGTCCGGAGGAAACGAATGGCGGTTGACGCTTTTGGCGCAAAGGGGAAACTGGTGCATAGCCCTTATCCAAATTTCAATAAGAACTCCCGCCCCGTTCCGGGGACCGGGTGCGCCAGCGATTTCGCGAACTGTTCTCTGATTTTGGTTTTTCTTCATTCAGTCAGCCGGATGAAGTCATGTCACGATCCATTTGAGCATCACAAAACAATCAGAACTTCCACGTCACCTTCCCATAGACGCTGCGTTGCACTTCGGTCAACGGGCCGTGCTCGATAAACGCACGGCCGTATTCAGGGTGTCGAGGGTCCAGAAGATTCTGGCCAACGATTGAAAATTCCCACGCCGGCCCGGGCTTCCAGGCCAGCCGCAAGTCGGCGGTGACGTAGCTGGGGATGCCGCCGTCGCGGACTTCGTCCACGCACCGCAGCCAGGCGTCCACTTGGAAATGTTTACCCAGATTCCAACCGGAGTTCAGGGAAAACTGCTGCGGGATGTAAGCGGCATTGTCAGTGCGAACTCCTGGCGGTGCCGTGTATTTCATGTTCATGAAGCTATACGTCAGCCGCAGCCGCCACCAATCCGTGGCCTGCCAGCTGGTGGTCAGCTCTGTGCCATAGGCACGACCGTTCGATTCATTGCCATTACGGACAGGGATCAAGAGGTATGGGATAGCGCCCGTCATGGGGATCGGACTCAATGGGGAAAGGGAAAAGAGTTTTTCCGATTCGTTGTAGAATGCGGCGACGTCCAGGGAAACGCGCGGGCACAATTCCGCGCGGTATCCCAGTTCCAGTTCGGACGTGACCTGGGCATCCGAAGTGCCTCATGCCGCTTGAAACAGTGCTGGCACGGTGTTGAAACCCAGCGCTCCGGGCGGCACGGCTTGAAACTGAATGTGCAAGGAATTGTCCGAACGATTGGGTGAGCGCACCGCGCGAGTCACCGCGGCCCAGACCGTCTGACGTTCCGTGGCTTTCCAGAGCAACCGCGCTGTCGGCTCAATTTCCCAGCCGCTGAAATCGTTGTGCTCAAATTTCGCTCCCGCCGTGAGACTTAGTTTATCAGGCACCAGCTTGAGTTCGTCCTGCAGAAACAGGCTGAAAAGCCTGAGAGTCTCCGCCGCAGGCGTGACGATGAACTCCGGAACCTGGTCGCGGAACATGTCATGGATTTCCCGGTAGCCCGCGCCCCAGGTCACGGTATTTCTGTCGCCCAACATGAAGTGATGATTGGCGTCCAAGTCGAACGTGTCGGTGGTGCTGTTGTAGCTGAGTTCATCCCGATGGGTCCGGTCCCAGTAAGTCTGGACGACGAGTTCGGAGTCATCCGAAAAGGCGTGCGTCCAGCGGCCCAGCATATTGCCACCCCCGGCCCGTGTACGACCGGAGACAGGCCGCTCGTAGGGCGGCACGACGGTCGGAAAAAAAGTGGTGTGTTGATAGGAATTGACGTTGAAGTCTCCCTGCAAAGTAAACTGGTTTTGGATGGAAGGTTCCCAATCAGTACGAAAGCCGCCGCGCCACGCATTCCAGTGATCTTCGGCGTCCGCGCCAGTCGTGGTGAGCAGATCATCGTGTGCGTCGTATTTCCCGTACACCCGGAGAAATGCGTTGTCGCTGAGTTTGAATCCGTAGCGAGCTGCTCCGAAACCCCGCTCCTCAGTGCCGCCGCCGCTGGTGACCAGCCAGCCCTGCGTATCTCGCGCGGATTTGGAAATCACATTCACCACCCCGTTCACCGCGTTCGCGCCCCAGATCGTGACGCCCGGGCCGCGGATGACTTCGATGCGATCGATGTCGGCGAGCAGATAATCCTGCGTGTCCCAATAAACTCCGGAAAAGAACGGATCGTAAACGGACCGGCCATCCATCATCACCAGCATCCGGTCGGCGAACGGACTCAATTGGCCGCGCGTATCTATCGCCCAGCTCGCCGAACCCACACGCGCCACCTGCATGCCAGGTGCCAGGCGCAATGCCTCGGGAATGCTCGTGACGCCAGATCGCCGGATGTCCTCGCCAGTGATGACATACACCGCCGCGGCCACCTCTGACAATTTTTCCTCCCGCTTGGAAACTGAGGTCACCTGGATCTGGGACAACTGTTCGAAGGAAAGATTGGCCAGAATCGGAGTTTCGCCGTTCATCTCGGCGGCTGCGGTGTGGACGCAGGCTGCAATCAGCAGCCCCATGAGCCATGCGAAAAGACTGTCTCGCTCCTTTGTTCCAGGGGGATTCCCCGACGATTCAAATCGCGCCGTGCGCCCCTTGGCTGGGCGGAGGCAGGGCGTGTCACCCCGTGCGCGCCGTCCTGGAGTGAACGTGCGTCCTTCCACGTTCGCGACGTGCAGAGGACTGCGCGGCCTGCCTGGAGGCTCAGAGGCAGGAAATCCGACAGATTGAAACGCAGAGTTCTGTTTAGACATGCTCACCCTTCCTTTTTTCAGCAGTGGAAATTGTGGTCGGAGCATCGTTTTTTCAACGAAGGACCGATGTCAGCAAGAGCGGCGTGGTCAAGGCGGCAGCGAGTGTCGCGGCTCCCTTTCGTACGGTCTGTCTCCTGGCTCCCATTTCAACCTTCCTTACGCATTCTACACCTCACAAGACGGCCAGCATCGAACGGTGCCTCTTGAACTGACAATCTATATGTTGTGGACGTAAGTAGGGTGTCAGGCGAAGTGCGACTTGTCGAGGCTGATCAAAAGTTGTGCGCGATGATCAGATTTGGCTATGTTCCGCCGCGCCTAATGAATCACCTATGACATTCAAACGGATTTCAGAGCTCGCTTGGGTATTACTACAGGGACACTTCCTTGGAGTTCTCAACCACGGATTTCGCGGATGCTCACGGATAGGACTGGATCTGCCATCATCTTATCAGTGCCATCCGTGGCCAATTCGCCGCGGTGTCGCTCTACTGACAGGCTTATCACTGCTTCTCGCGGGGTGTGGTCCGAAACCTGCCCCGCCTGCGGCGTCCTCTTCGCCTGGAACCGAAGGTGTGGTGAAAACTTACTCGGTGACCGGAGTAGTAAGGAAGGTCGAGATAAGTGAACGCTCCATCACCATCAAGCATGGCGAAGTGCCGGATTACATGCCGGCCATGACGATGCCCTTCAGCGTGAAGAGCACAAACGAACTGGCAGGCATCGTGGAAGGTGATGCCGTCAAGTTTCGCCTGAGCGTCACGGAGAACGACTCGTGGATTGACCAGATCGGGAAGACCGCGCCGGCGGCGACGGAAGCCGCTCAGGAGCGGCCCCCGGTGCGAATTGTTCGTGACGTGGAGGAGCTGAAGCTGGGGGACATGGTGCCGGATTATCAGTTCACCAATGAACTGGGATCCACCATCCGGCTGTCCGATTTCAAGGGCAGGGCAGTGGTGTTGACCTTTATTTTCACGCGCTGCCCGATACCCAATTTCTGCCCATTGATGTCGCGCAATTTCTCCCTCGCTTACAATCAGCTCGCTGCGCGCGCCACCGGGCCGACGAACTGGCATCTGCTCTCAGTATCGTTCGATCCGCATCACGATACGCCATCCGTCCTCAAGAACTACGCCCGGCGTTACGACTACGATCCAAAGAAGTGGAGTTTTGTGACGGGGGCAATGATCGACATCGATGCCATCACCGAGCAGTTCAATCTTCCAATCGTGGTCCGCAATGATCAATGGGATCATAAGTTGCGCACCGCCGTTCTCGACACCCAGCGGCGGGTGCAAAAGATCTTTATCGGCAACGAATGGAAACCAGGCGAACTGGTGGATGAAATTCTCAAGGCATCGCAGCCGGCGGCGGCGACGCCCTGATCCTGGGGGAATCAACGCATCGCCGCCCTCTTCACTTTCTTCCCGTTTGTGCTGAGGATTTGGAAATGGTGGATGCTGGAGGGACGAGTGTCGGTGTAAGTCCAGACGATCTTCTTGTCGCGGGTGATTTCAGTGAGCCGCGTCTCACCGGGTTTTGCACCGTAACTGGTCACCATTGTGTTTCCGTTGGGCAGACGCTGGACGCCGCACGCATCCTTGAATGGCTTCTCGGGAAAGTCGTCGTTGCTCACCTGCCACACGATCTCTGCTTTCGGGTTGAACTCCACGACAAGATTGCCGTAGGTGCAGCCGACGAGCGTGTTGCCATTCGGCAGTCGGATGGCGGTGAAAGGCCAGTTGGGTGTTTTTGCCTCCCACGCGATCCTGCCCTGCGCGTCATATTCGCGGACGACCTTGTCGAAGAGTTGTGGCACGAGATAATTCCCATTGGCCAGTTTTCTTGTCATGCGGGATTGCATGTGGAAATTGGTCAACTGGCACTGGATCGGAACTTCGATCAAAGTCTTCCCCGCGCGGTCGATCTCAAGAATGCGCGGCTTGGGTCCGGCCTCCGTCACCAGCAGGCGGTTCTTGTCCAGCATCTGCACCGTGTTCACTTCCTCCTGCGATCCGGTCCATTTGAAATGTGTTCGCCCACGCTGATCAACCTCCACCACGCCACCACCGGGGAATTCCTTTCCCTTGCTCACAGCCAGCAGAATGTTCTCGTTCTTCAACACCCAGCCGTCGCGGGTTGAGAGGTCGTAGCGCCAGGTCACCTGGCCATCTTCGGAGATCAGGCGGGTCTCCCCGCCCGTTGCCAGAAAGGAGTGCTTGACCGGTTTGGTTTTCGTCCCCGCGGCCGTGGCGGTCAAAACCATCAGTAGAGAAAGGAAGTAAACTGAAGTGCGTATTTTCATGTTCATGCCTGTTGGGAAGTGTGTGTAGCAATTTTGCTTCGCGCTGGGAAGCAGCAAGGTTAAGGCAGAGACGTATTGTACCGTGGCATGGAGAGCGTCCACGATCTCGAAAACGCGCATCGGGACCACGAACTTCGGAGGGACGAGTTACACGAGTCCCCAACTGGAATGGGCGTGGTGGTCAGAGTGGGCCTCGTGTAACTCGGCCCTCCGAAGCATGGCGGATCATGGAGATGGCCGGGTCTCCATGATTCCGCCCTGATGCCCCGCCGTCCAAATACTCCTTGCAGCACTGCGCGGGCTTTGGAAGCGTCTTCCCCCATGCACGTACCGCAACCCACGACCCTCGGTTTGAAGAAATCGTTTGGCTATGGAGATCGGCTTGGCCTCGCCACGCCCGGCCACCTGGCTGCTTCCCGTAAGTTCGACTTCGCGCCAATCTTCGCCCAGCAATCCATCCGCGAAATGGCGCGCACTCAGCGCACGCCGGAAGAAGTCATGAGCGCCGCCGTCCAGGCGCTGCAGAAGGCCGGCTACACCCAGCCGTGGGGTGCGGACGCGGATCATCTCAAGACTCCCGAAGACGCGCAACGCACTGCCGCCGCCGGATTCTGCTTCTTCACCATCGATCCGAGCGAGTTCGTCAACAACCACGCCGATCAGATGTCGGCCAGTGAAATCGAGTCGAGTGTGGCGGCGCTTGAAAAGGACGGAACGTTCACCGTTGCCGGACGGAACGACCCTTGCTCCGGCTGGAAGGACTGTTACTTGAATGAGACTTTCGATGTGGGAAGCCATCCGCTGAAGTTCACCCATGAGTCTCTCTTTCGCGCCGCTGTGAAGTATGCCCGAGCCGTGGCTCACGCGGCGCGAATGGGCGAGGCGATTGCCGCCGCCAGCGCAGGCCGGCCATTCGAGATCGAAGTGTCGGTGGATGAGACCGATTCACCCACCTCTCCGTTGGAGCATTTGTTCTTCGGTCTGGAGTTGAAGCGTCGCAAGGTTCCGAATGTTGTCAGCCTCGCCCCGCGCTTCATCGGTGAGTTCGAGAAAGGCATCGATTTCAAGGGCGACCTGGATGCGTTCGAGAAATCCTTGATCCAGCACGTCGCCATCGCGAAGTTCTGCGGCCCTTACAAAATCAGCATCCACAGCGGCTCGGATAAATTCTCCGCCTACCCAATCATCGGCCGCATCTGTGGTGAACTCCTGCACGTCAAGACAGCCGGCACGAGCTATCTCGAAGCCCTGCGAGTCCTTGCCAGAACCGCTCCCGATACCTTTGCCGAGATCGCAGCCTACTGCCGCGGACGATTCGACACGGACCGGAAGAGCTACCACATCTCGACGACGACAGCGCAGATCGAAGCCTTGCGTCCGTTCTCGAATGGTCCGGCGGACGAAGCCTTGTATCTCGATGAAGTGGTCGGACGGCAATTGCTCCATGTCACCTTCGGCTCGGTTCTGACGGTTGGGCTGGACGCCAAAGGCCGCCGGTTCAAAGACGGCATCCTGGAAACTCTTCACCGGCATCCAGATCTCCACGTGGAGGTGCTCGACAAACATTTCACCAAGCACCTTTCACTGTTGAGCAAAGGCTAAACCGAAATGATTTGATGGGAGTGCGGAATTTATTCCGCCGCGAAGCCGAAAGGCCGGTGTCATTGGGTCGTGGCACGCCATGCCACGAAGATCAAGTCACTCGATGGTGACCGCTGCGGGGAACAAGTTGCCCCAGCGAGATCCTCATGCTCATTTGGACATTCCACGCGGCTGCGGAATGAATTCCGCGCTTCGTATGCTTGCGGCTCCGCCGCAGTGTGGAGACTGTTGCCCGGCCAGACTCCCTGGTTCACAGTCCCAACTCGCTGTCCAATGCTGGAGACTTTTTCTTTCGGCGAACAGGCGCAGTGAGGTGCGGGGGGCGCATCCGCACACTGCCCCCGATTGCAAACGGGCCGGGGCGCGGCGTTTACGCCGCTTCACCGTTTGGAAGCCTGCAGGCCAATAGTTTCGTCCATGTCCACCCGGACGCTGAAGCGGCCTGAAGGCCGCGCGCCGGGGCAGTGCGCGGATGCGCGTTGTGCGAGGTTGGAAGGCCGGCCCGAATGGAAGGCGCAACTTGCGCTTTCGCGCCCCGCTGAACCATGAACGCCGCCCGCGCCAGCGAAGCACCAACGCAAGACGCCCCTTTCGGATCCTCAAGAAGGTTGCCGCCTTGCTACTCCACACGGGGCGCGATACTTTTCCGCCATGAGCACGCAGGAAATCTTGATCGAGGAAATCAAGCATCAGCCAGAGCCCGTGCTGCGCGAAGTCTGGCACTGCTTTTATTCATCACGCGCCAGCGCGTGGAGGACGCCTTGGCTGACGTCCTGCCCTCGCGCGATGTGGAGCAGGAAGTGTTGGACATCCTCGATGCAAAATGAACCCACGCCCCGGTGAGGTCTGGCTGGTGGACATGGGCCTGTGGGTGGGATTCCCACTCCAGACACACTGCCGCGCGTTCCTGGCTGGAGCGACAATCGGCATTTGCCACAAACTGGCTGAACTCTCAACCCTCAGCGCTCAACCATGAACGAGCCTGCCTTCCCCTACGATGTCTTCCTCAGCCACAGCGCGAAGGACAAGGCGGTGGTGCGCCCGCTGGCGGAGCGGTTGCGAAAGGACGGGCTGAAGGTGTTGTGGTTCGATGAATGGGTGCTGAAGGCGGGCGACAGCATCCCGGCGAAGATTGAGGAAGGGCTTTTGCAATTCGACACTCGAAATTCGGCATTCGGACTTCCGCGGCTCTGCCTGTCGGCGAATGCGTTCGGCTCGGACTGGGCGCAGTTGGAGGCGGGCACGTGTGGGAGGGACAACTTGCCTTTTCACAACCCGCTGAACGAAGGCGCCGCTTCTCCGCACTTCATCATTCTGCATTCTTCCTTCTGCCTTTCTTGTGCGGCTCCCTGGCGCAATTTCCCGGCGTCAACAGGAGGCCGGCTGTGATACACTGCTCCCGATGGAACTGAAGGAACAAGCGCCAGTGACTACCTTGGCCCGCAAGCTGGGAACTCCAGCCCATGTGTCGGGTTTGGCCATCCGATTAGGTCGCAGCAGTGGTGCGGTGGATCGTTTGCCAGAGTGGCTCCTGAAGGTCGCGGTGGTGCGGGGCGCGTCGCATTACCAGCGTGACTTTGATCCATCGCTCCCGCCCGACAACCCGGCGATCTCCGATGAAGAAATCGGGATCGCTCTTTGTCTTGGCCAGCACCCGTACAACCTGGACAACCTCCGCGCGGCGGCCCAGTTGCTCAGTTTTCCGCGCGTGGATGCGGACAAGCTTTGCCGCCTTGCCGTGCGAGAACGTTGCGAACCGGTGCTGCTCCACATCGCGGCGGTGGCGGAACGCTTCGCCCCCACACTCGAACCTTGGGCCTGCTTGCGCCGGCACCTGCCTCCTCGACCGGTCCAGCGCACCGAGGCCTTGCCCCACTGGACCCGGCTCGTCAGCCACACGGGCGTAACCGCGCGGGGCGGGCCACCGAAAACCGACTGGCTCTGCCGCCATGAATAACCCGCTGCACATTCTCCAAACCCTCGACCGCCACTTGACCACACGGACGGAAATCACGCTGTTCGGCCGCGCCGCGCTGGCTCTCGGCTACGCCCCATGTCCCGCCGCTTCCGCCGCCACCCAGGATGTGGACGCCATCCTCCCGCTCGCGTGGCTGGCCGCCGAAGCCGAGAATCTGGATTTCTGGGAAGCGCAGCATCGCGCCAACACCGATCTCGAATCGGAAGGACTCTACGTCACGCATTTGTTCCGCGAGCTGGAGGTCGTTCTCACCCCGGACTGGTTGACCCGGCGCGTCCGAATTCCGCTGGAGCTTCGGCACCTCGCTGTCTTCCGCCCCGCCACGCTCGACCTCATCCTCACCAAGATGGGCCGTGGAGACGAAAACGACCTGGCCGATATTGGGTTTCTGCTGACCCGCGAACCGCTGACCGCCGACCAACTGCGCGCCGTGTTTGCCCGCGCCCGCGTGCCCGACATCCCGGAAAATCAAGCTCTATTCCTCGCCGCTCAACCCAAAGTCCTGGCTCTGGCCAAGGCTCGCGAACAAGGCAGGCCACAAACTGGCTGAACTCTCAACCCTCAACCTTCAACGCTCAACCATGAACGAGCCTGCCTTCCCCTACGATGTCTTCCTCAGCCACAGCGCGAAGGACAAGGCGGTGGTGCGCCCGCTGGCGGAGCGGTTGCGAAAGGACGGGCTGAAGGTGTGGTTCGATGAATGGGTGCTGAAGGCGGGCGACAGCATCCCGCCGAAGATTGAGGAAGGGCTTTTGCAATTCGACACTCGAAATTCGGCATTCGGACTTCCACGGCTCTGCATGTCGGCCAATGCGTCCGGCTCCGACTGGGCGCAGTTGGAGGCCGGCACGTTGATGGTGGAGCCGGCCGGGAGCGAGCCGAAGGTCGAACTCGATCACTTCTGCAACGCGATGATCGCCATTCACGCCGAGATACAGGCCGTGGGATCAGGCAAGGCCGACGCGAAGAACAACGTCCTCAAGAACGTGCCACATCCTGCCGACATGGTCTGCGCCGACAAGTGGGATCGTCCGTCCAGCCGCGAGCAAGCGGCGTATCCGGTGCCGAGTCTGCGCGATTTCAAGTTCTGGCCTGCCGTCAGCCGTGTGGACAACGTCTTCGGCGACCGCAACCTCGTGTGCTCGTGCGTGGGCATGGAAAATTGCCGCGCGTGACAATTCCGTTGCGGCTGATAAAGTAAAGCCAGATGAAATCAGCGCCGAAACCAAGTTTTCCGCCGGACGTTCCCATCTGGGTTGACCCGGAACGATTGAGCGGCGCACCCTGCTTCCAAGGCACGCGCGTGCCGGTGGACAGCCTGTTCACCAATCTGGAAAGCGGCCTGAGCCTCAACGAATACCTGGATTGTTTTCCCGACGTGACGCGTGAACAAGCCGTTGCCGTTTTGGAATTCGCCCACAAGACAGCGCTGCAAGTCGCATGAAGGTCCTGCTGGATGCTTGCGTCCCGCGTCCGTTGCGAAAGTTTCTCCCCGACCAAACCGTTAACACCGCACAAGAGATGGGCTGGGGACAGTTGAAGAACGGCGCTCTGCTGCGGGAGGCGGAAGCTCGATTTGAGGTGTTCCTCACGACGGACCAGGGCGTGAAATACCAACAAAAGGTCCTCGGCAGAAAGCTCGCCATTCTGGTGTTGCCGACTAACGATTGGCCGACGATTTGGTCCAAGGCTGACGAAACCGTCGCCAAAGTAGCGACGCTCAAGCCGGGGGACTTTGTAGAATTGAACTGGCCTTGAGCCGAACGCACCAGCGGCGAGGCCGCGCGATTTTAAGTTCTGGCCCGCCATTGCCCGCGTGGACAAGGTCTTCGGCGACCGCAACCTCGTGTGCTCGTGTGTGGGGATGGAGGCGTATTCGGCGTAACAAAGCGGCAATCGGGAAACGCGGTCGGGCGATCCGGGTGAACACGAATTCCTCGAACCGCCGCGCCGGCACTCTGCGTCGTCACTGATGGGTGTCCTCCCGTCAGGGTGTTCATCCAGCCGGGGCAAGCCCGCCGACAACACTGTGATCACGCTGGAGCGCGCGATCATGGCGGATATTGTGGCGGCGATAATTCCATCTCCTATGTGGCGGCGACTCTTGAGAGTCCGGTGCCGAGATTCGAGTTTTTCAAGTGACACCTCCCACTGGTTGAGCAGACTTCTCCCGAATTCTAAATTGAAGTTTTTGATATCATTGCTCCGGTTGCTCATGGCGCTCTGCGCAGGTGCCATCTCGGTGCTCTTTGCAGACGCTGCTCCGGGTGATTTGGATTTCAGCTTTACTCCCGCTGTCGGCAATGCGGTTGCCAGCACGGCGGTGCAGCCTGATGGGAAGATCGTTTGCGCGGGTTGGTTCAATGTCGTTAGCGGAGCGACGCGTCAGTATCTGGCGCGCTTCAATCCGGATGGCACACTCGACCCCGGCTTCGATGCAAATGTCTCGATCAGTAACGGTGGCGCAGTACTCACGACGGCGATTCAGGCGGATCAAAAAATTCTGATCGGCGGACGGTTCAATGCGGTGGGCGGGACATTGCGCAACAGTTTCGCGCGGCTCAAAGCGGATGGTTCGCTGGATTCCAGCTTCGTTCCCGTTCCTGACGGCGACATCAGCAGCATGGCCATCCAGGTGGATGGGAAGATTGTCATCGGTGGAACTTTCACGAACGTGAGTGGCACTCTGCATCCACACATGGCGCGGCTCAATCTCGATGGCGCGATCGACGCGGCTTTCAATCCCGTTCTGGATGGCGACGTGAGCAGCATCGCGTTTCAGGCGGACGGGAGGCTCATCGCCGGGGGCATCTTCACAAACGTCAATGGATCGGTGCGCACCCATATTGCCCGGCTCAATGCCGACGGCACGCTTGACGTCGCCTACAATCCCACCGTGGACGCCCGCGTCTGGAGCACGGCGATGCAGGTGGACGGGAAAATTGTCATCGGTGGGATTTTCACCAATGTGAGCGGCATCGCCCAAAGCCGCCTCGCCCGGCTGAACACCGATGGCAGTTTGGACGCTGGTTTCACGCCCGAAGTGAATAATGAGATTTGGAGCATCGTGCTTCAGACGGATGGGAAGATCATCATCGGTGGAAGGTTCACCACGATTGGCGGCGTGGTTCGCAATCACATCGCGCGGCTTAATCCTGATGGAACTCTGGACATCAATTTTGATCCCAACGCCGATCAAAACGTCCGGAGCGCGGCGCTGCAGGCGGACGGCAAAATCATCCTCGGAGGGGATTTCGGCACCGTGGGTGGTGTGGCGCGAAACCGCATCGCCCGCCTCCTCAATGATGCTGCCACGAACACTTTGACAGTTGTCGCCGAGCGGATCGAGTGGCTGCGCGGTGGCGCTTCACCCGAGGCCCAGGCCGTGACGTTTGAATTATCCACCGACGGCGGAGCGAAGTGGGCTCCGCTTGGTGGAGGCATTCGCATTACTGGCGGCTGGGAGCTGGGTGGCCTGAGTCTGCCAGCCAGCGGGCTGGTGCGCGCCCGCGCCCGGGTCACGAACGGAGACTGGTCTTCCGGTATTGTGGAGGCAGTGGCTGCCTTCCCGCCCGGGGTCTTGCCGCCAACGATCACCATTCAGCCGCAAAGCCAGATTGCTGTCGTCGGTGCAAACCTCACGCTCTCTGTCGCGGCGGCTGGCGCGGAACCTTTGAAATACCAATGGCGCTTCCAAGGCATTTCAATCCCCGGTGAGACTGGTTCGACCTTGTCCTTCCCGTATCTCCAAATCGAGAACCAGGGAACATTCGATGTGGTCATAAGCAATCCGGCCGGCATCACCAGAAGCGCACCCGCTGACCTCACGGTACAGACATTGCCGGGAACGTGTTCGGAGGGATTTCTCCTTCGTGAAGTCTTCAATGAAATACCAGGCAGCGCGCTGAACACGCTGACGAATGATGTCAGGTTTCCTGATTTTCCCGACCTCGTTGATCTGGTGAGTTCCTTCGAAACGCCTGCCAGCTCCGGGGAGAACTACGGTGTCAGGCTGTCTGGCTATCTGCACCCACCGGTCACAGGGGATTACACATTTTACATCAGCGCGGGTGGCCAGAGCGCCCTCCATCTCAGCACCGATGATACTCCGGCGAAGAAAGTCAGGATCGCGACGGAACCCGTATCCAGCTCCCCGCGTGACTGGGTAGGCACAACGCGACGCAATCCGGCCCGTCCGGAAAACCGCTCCGTGCCGGTCCGTCTCGAAGCAGGCAGGAGGTACTACATTGAAGCCCTCATGAAGGACGGCACCGGAGCTGATCACCTGGCGGTCACCTGGCGGCTGCCGGGCGCGCCACAACCCGTCAATGGAGATCCACCAATTCCCGGGCTTTATCTTGAAGCATGCGCCAAACAACACCTGGCAGCCGCAATTACGAGCCCATTGGACCGCGCCGTTTTCTCCGGTGCCACGGACATCTTGATCAGTGCGGGCGCCCTTTCGCGGAGTGGCAATATCGTGAGCATGGAGTTTTTCGCTTACGGACGAAAACTTGGGGAAAGTTCTTCCGCGCCGTTCCAATTTCTGTGGAGGAACGCACCGCCGGGAAAACACTCGCTGACCGTCCGTGCCACCGACAGCCTCGGCACCACTGCTGTTTCCTCCGCCGTGAACATCACCGTGTATCCGAAGCTGGGCGAGTGTGAGGGCCTGGCAGTGGAATACTTTCGCGATACCAACCTGATCGCATCCATCGCGTCCCGGATCGAACCTGTGGTCGATTTCGACTGGAGTTCGACTTCACCAGATCCGTTGATTGGGGCTGGGACACCTTATTCAGTTCGATGGACCGGTTTTGTTCAGCCACGCCACTCGGAGCGATACGCTTTTGAAACGCGATCGGACGCCGGTGTCAGGTTGTGGGTGAATAATCAGTTGTTGGTGGACAACTTTGCCACTCATCCGGTCGCAACCAACAGTGGTGCCATCGATCTGGTCGCCAACAAGCGGTATCCCATCACCGTCGAGTATGTCGAAGATTCGGGTGACCCTGCCGTCATCCAGCTTCTTTGGTCCAGCGCCAGTCAGGGTCGGGAGATCATTCCCTCCAGTCGCCTGGCTAATTGTCTGATCCCGGATCCGCCACCGGTGATCACGCTCCAACCCGGGAGCCGCACTCACAGGGCCGGAGCCATCTCCGCGTTTTCTGTCGTGGCGACAGGAATCGAACCTCTGCGATACCAATGGCGCTTTAACGATTCAAATCTCGCCGGGGAGACGAACAGCACGCTCACGCTCCTTGATGTGCAGAAAATTCACCAGGGTGCCTACTCAGTTGTCGTCAGCGATTCGGCGGGTGCCACCACAAGTAATGAAGCCGTTCTGACAGTCCTCGCACGACCGACCATCTCCAAAATTCCCGATCAATTGACGACTCGGAACAGACCTACAACGTCCATTCCTTTCACCATTGGTGATGCCGAAACTCCTGTGGATCTTCTCCAGCTTTCGACGACATCTTCCAACACGAAACTGGTGCCGGAGACCAATGTTCTGCTCAGTGGCATCGGTGCAGATTGGTCCGTCATTGTGCTTCCGTCATCGAACCAATCCGGCGGGGCAACGATCACCATCATGGTTACGGATGCGGACGGTGCCACTGCGGAAACGAGCTTCAATTTCACGGTCGGCGCCCCGAACAGCGCGCCCACATTGAACGCGATCCCCGCGCTGGCAATCCTGGAAGATTCGGCCGGGCAAACCGTCAACTTGACGGGCATCACGTCGGGCGCGGCAAATGAAATCCAGGTTCTCACAGTCACCGCGAGGTCGGGCAATTCCGCGCTCATCGCGAATCTGGCCGTGAGTTTTTCCAGTCCCGACTCGACTGGAATTCTTTCCTTCAAGCCCGTGCTAGATGGCAATGGCCAGGCTTTCATCACGGTGACTGTGCGTGACAATGGCGGAACGGTGAGTGGCGGGGTTGATTCTACGACAAGAACTTTTCCGATCACGATCACGCCGGTCAACGATCCGCCATCGTTCACCACAGGCGTGGATCTGACCGTGAATGAAGATTCAGGGCCGCACATCGTTGTGGGTTGGGCCACGAACATTCGAGCCGGCCCGGCGAATGAAGCCGACCAACCGCTCACGTTTCAATTGAGCAGCAGCAACTCGGCTCTGTTCTCTGTTCAGCCCACAATCAGTCCCACTGGTGCGTTGAACTTCACGTCCGCGCTCAACGCGAATGGCAGCGCCATCGTTACGGTGCAGTTGAAAGACAGCGGCGGCACAGAGAACGGCGGCATTGATGCAAGCCTTCCGCAGGCGTTCACGATCAACGTCAAGCCTGTGAATCATCCTCCCACACTCGCTCCTTTGAGCGACCAGACAGTGAAGGAAGGCGCGCAGCTCAAGTTCACCGCGAGTGCCACGGACGTTGATCTGCCGGCGCAAAAGCTGGCATTCAGCCTCGATCCCGGCGCGCCACCGGGAGCCGCGATCAACGCCGCCAGTGGTGAGTTCACGTGGACCCTAACCGAATCGCAGGGGCCGGGCAGCTACACGATTTCAGTGAGTGTGACGGACGACGGCACGCCAGCGTTGAGTGACAGCAGGAGATTCCAAGTGATCGTGGAGGAAGTGGACAACCCTCCTGTTCTGGCGGCGATCAGCGATCAGACAGTCAAGGAAGGCGCGCAGCTCAAGTTCACCGCGAGTGCCACGGACGTTGATCTGCCGGCGCAAAAGCTGGCCTTCAATCTCGATCCCGGCGCGCCACCGGGAGCCGCGATCAACGGCACGAGCGGCGAGTTCACCTGGACACCAACCGAGTCGCAGGGCCCGGGCAACTACACTTTTTCAGTGAGTGTGACGGACGACGGCACGCCAGCGTTGAGCGACTTCAGGAGTTTTCAAGTGACCGTGGAGGAAGTGAACAACGCTCCGGTTCTGGCGACGATCACCGACCAGACCGTCAAGGAAGGCACTCAGCTCAAGTTCACCGCGAGTGCCACGGACGTTGATCTGCCGGCGCAGAAGCTGGCGTTCAGCCTCGATCCCGGCGCGCCACCGGGAGCCGCGATCAACGCCGCCAGTGGTGAGTTCACGTGGACCTCAACCGAGTCGCAGGGGCCGGGCAGCTACACAATCACAGTGCGCGTGACGGACGACGGCACACCAGCATTGAGCGACAGCAGGAAGTTCCAAGTGACCGTGGAGGAAGTGAACAACGCTCCAGCGCTGACGGCGATCAGCGACCAGACCGTCAAGGAAGGCGCGCAGCTCAAGTTCACCGCGAGCGCCACGGACATTGATCTGCCGGAGCAGAAGCTGGCTTTCAGCTTCGATCCCGGCGCGCCACTGGGAGCCGCGATCAACGTCACGAGCGGTGAGTTCACCTGGACACCAACCGAGTCGCAGGGGCCGGGCAGCTACACGATTTCAGTGCGCGTGACGGACGACGGCACATCAGCGTCGAGCGACAGCAGGAGATTCCAAGTGACCGTGGAGGAAGTGAACAGCGCTCCTGTTCTGGCGGCGATCACCGACCAGACCGTCAAGGAAGGCACGCAGCTCAAGTTCACCGCGAGTGCTGCTGATATTGATCTGCCGGCGCAGAAGCTGGCTTTCAATCTCGATCCCGGCTCGCCACCGGGAGCCGCGATCAACGCCACGAGCGGCGAGTTCACGTGGACCTCAACCGAATCGCAGGGGCCGGGCACCTACACAATCACAGTGCGCGTGACGGACGACGGCACGCCAGCGTTGAGCGACAGCAGGAGTTTCCAACTGACCGTGGAGGAAGTGAACAGCGCTCCGGTTCTGGCGGCGATCACCGACCAGACCGTGAAGGAAGGCACGCAACTCAAGTTCACCGCGAGTGCCACGGACGTTGATCTGCCAGCGCAAAAGCTGGCATTCAGCCTCGATCCCGGCACGCCACTGGGAGCCGCGATCAACGCCACGAGCGGTGAGTTCACCTGGACACCGACTGAGTCGCATGGGCCGGGCAGCTACACAATCACAGTGCGCGTGACGGACGACGGCACATCAGCGTTGAGCGACAGCAGGAGTTTCCAAGTGACCGTGACCAGATTGCCAGAACTGTTCGTGAACTCCGTCTCGGTCAGAGAAGGCGACACCGGGATGACTGAAGCGGTGTTCGAGGTGGAGTTGCGCGGCGTGAGCAGCTTGCCTGTGACGGTTCATTACACCACGGCGGACGGCACCGCCACGGCGGGCAATGATTACGAACCGTTAAGCGGGCAGTTGGAATTTCCGGCAAATGCAGGCGGCGCAAGGCCGAGGATCGAGATCGACCGCAGCGGAAACGCTTTCAGACTGCGCTGGACGGCGGCACCGAAAGCGTTCGATCTCTTTGAAACAGCCGACCTCCGTTCCGGCGAGTGGAGCAGGAGCGCGTTGCCGGTCATCATTCAAGGCAGCGAACACAGCGCTGCGCTCCCGGTTTCAAATGAGACGCGTTTCTTTGGGCTCGCTTCCACCACGGCCACAACTTCGGAAACGAGACGGCAATTGGTGCGTGTTTTCATCAAGAGTGACCGGGAGATCGAGCCGGATGAGAACTTCTTTCTGCGACTGGGCAACCCGGTCAATGCCACGATCGTTCAAGGGTCGGGCGAAGGCGTTATTCTCAACGACGACATCGAGCTGACGAATTTGCCACCACAAGTGCGCCTCACCAATCCGGAAACCGATGACTCCTTCCCCGAGGGCTCGAACATCGTCCTGGCCGCCGAGGCTTCGGATCCGGACGGCACCGTGAAGCGCGTGGTCTTTTTCGCCAATGGACAGATCGTTGGCAGCGCGACGCAGGCTCCGTTTACTGTTCTTTGGTTGGATGTGATGCCGGGTAATTACACTTTGAACGCGGCGGCCATCGATGACAAAGGGCTCGCTGCGGAATCCGCCCCCGTCCAGATCAGCGTGCGGACCGTGCCGCCCGGTCGGAAGCAGATTGCCATCGTCCAGAACTTTTCCGCCTCGGAAATTTCCAAGCTACAGGCATGGCTGGCGGACCTCGAGCTGGACTCCCATGTCTTCAACCAGGCAGGCCTGACCTTCGAGGCGCTGCAAACCTACGACCTGGTGATATGGGATGATCTGGGCACGCTGACCGATGGTCTGTCGGGCAACGACGTGGTGATCTTCCAGCAAATCCACAATGCGGGCATTCCACTTTACTTCATCGGCAATGACCTCGCCCGCGCCACCAGCACCCTGCCCGCGAACGCGCAGTCCATCTGGACCGGCTTGATGCACCTCAAGCCTGCCGGCACAGAAATCGCCGGTGAGCTGGTGACGGTGAGCGAGCAACGGCATCCCGTGACCAATGGTCCGTTCGGATTGGCAGGCGGGTTCAAACTGCTGACCGACTACGATGCGACCGTTGCGACGGGTGCTGGAGAAACGGTTCTGGCGCGTGTGGGCGACGCGGATGTGCTGATCGCGCACGAGGAGCCGGCGACCAGCGCCCGAACGGTGACGCAAAACGTGCTGGCATTCGAGGGCAACGGTCTGACGTCCGGAGTGCAGCGCGAGAAGCTTTTCAAAAATGCCGTGTGGTGGCTCTTGAAGCGGCTGCCGCCACCACCGTTCCTGAATCTGCGTGTCGTCCTCACGACACCAACGGAGCCACCGAGGGTCGGCCAGCTTTACACACTCACCGCGGAAGTGCAGCACGGCGGCGAATTGGAAGCCACCGGCATCACCCTCACCGTGACCCTTCCGGATGGTTGGGAATTTGTCAGCGCTGCATCGGCGTCCGGCCCTTGCACCTTCGGGGAAGGCGTTGTCGTTTGCCGTCCCGGCAGGCTCTCCCGCGCGGATTCATCCAGAGTGTCCATCGCAGTCCGCCCGACTTTGGCTGGTGCTGCAGCACTCGAACTGAACGTCAGCGCCAATCAACCCGAAGCGGTATCCGGGGACAACTCAGTGCAACACACCGTCGTAGTGATGCCCTGAGTCATGCCCTGGGATGGGAGCGCGTGGCGTCTCGCCCGCTATTTTGGGCGTCCCGCCAAATACACCGTTTGATTGGCCGCAAGAGCACGCAGAGATCACAAGGTCGTATCCATGCGATAGGAGCGCGGAATTCATTCCGCCGCGATGCAAGAACGGCCGATGACATGTGGACTTTGTGATCTGACGCGCCACCGAATTTGAGACCACCACATCACATCGTGGCAGCGACGAAGGATAAGCCGTAATTATGCAGCTAAATTGGGGAGCGCGGTCGTCCCGACCGCTGTCCTCGGCGTCTCGCCGAGGACTTTGTGCGGCGTGAGGAGACACCAGATGGTGAGGTTCCGGAGCGCAAGAGCTGGTCAGCGCGACGCTGACCAGGGCGCGCGAGACGCACGCGCTCCCCAACTGTGCGACTGCATAGTTACGGATAAGGTGCTGGAGCGAAATTGGATTGCACCATTGGACATTCCACGCGGCTGCTGCATGAATTCGGTTTCAGAACAGCCGGATCCCGTTTGCTAAATCAATGAAGGTAGGGCGGTGCTGCTGCGCCGCCATCCTAGTGGGCTGACGGGCAGCTCGCCCGGTTTGATTCATGCCTGTCCGGTGAGTTGCCAGAGAGTCATTGGAGCGCGGCTGTGGTGAAACCCAGCCGCAGAAACCAGCGGCCGGCTGCGGCTGGTGCTGCGCCGCCACTAGTGATGGGACCGGGCTGCAACCCGGCCCTGCCGGAGCAGCGCAAACATCGGAGTGCTGTTCTTTGACTGGGAGCGTACGCGTCTCGCGTGCTTGTCGGAGCCGTCCCGGTTCGGACACCGGCACTGGAGCGCGCCGTCTCCGGGCGCAGCAGCGTTGACGCGGCAACGCAGGGTGTGATAGTGGCGCGGTGATTTGTCCTTATGAACGATGATTCCAGCATTCTCTTCGCAGTCGCGACGCCGCTTGGTTTTATCGTGCGCACGTCGCCGGAATACTGGCAGAAAATTGTTACGAAACACCCGGATTTGGACGGTCGCCTGGAATTGATCAAGAGCACGCTGGCCTTGCCGGATGAGATTCGGCGCAGTAGCCGGGACGGGGAAATCCTGCTATTTTACCGTGCGACCGACAAACGATGGGTGGTTGCAGTGGCTCGCCGCCTGAATGGAGATGGCTTTTTAGTCACCGCGTATCAGACTGACACGATCAAAGAAGGCGAAACGATATGGCCCAAATAAAAGTTTTTTACGAACCCGAGATGGAATTATTGACCGTGTTCTGGCAGGCACCGCGGAAAAATCAGGTCGCCACCGAATTGAGCGATGGCGTCATTCTGCTCAAGGATGACGAGAGCGGGGAGCCGATCGGCATGGAACTGCTGTCGTACCGGCCAGGTGATGCGCGCTTCGACGCCGTCTCGGTGGAAATCGGACGCGAAGCACCGCGCCGACCGACACTGGAAATCCAGCCGGGTGCTTGCTGACGCACGGTTCGGAGTTCTGCATTGATGCGGCATGGGCGGAAGACGGAGTGCGGCTGTGTCGTCTCGACCAGCCGCAGCCGGGCGGAGATTTCCGCGGCTGGTGCTGCTCACACAGCCGCGTCTCTTCAGAATTGGCAACTCGCACCACAGCGACACTTCAAGAAATTGGCCAAGGATTGTGCGGATAAAATGGTGGTGGATTCCGGCCCATCCGTGAACATCCGAGCCATCTGTAGTTGAGACATCCAAGGGAGTGTCGTTGCAGTGCCAAGCCGTGACTATGCAATTCGAGTGCCCGCGAATGACGCAAATCATACGAATTCACGGGGAAATCTGGAGGGCTTCTTCACCGACTTGGCCGTCACTTTTGGGTGATCCGGATTCCGTCCTGCTCCCCGCAGCTAGAACCCTATCATTCGAGTCGATTCGTGTGATTCGCGGGCTCCTCAACTGAATCGTTAGGGCTGAATATCCAAATAGGCCTATGCACTTGACTCTTGTGACGCAACGGCTGGTAGCCAGTTTGCCCTTAAACACCCCACCGGTTGGGGCAATTTGCAGGCCACAAGAGTCAACTGGATAGCCCTATATCCAAAAAACATGGAAATCTTCCAAAAGTGTAAAGAAAACCGACACAACTGCCTCAATAAAAGGCAATTACATTTTGACAAGGGGCGGGGCGGTTCGGAAGGTTACGACAGCGTTATCCGAGGGGTCCTAAATCTGACAGGTAAGACGGGCGTGGCAGCAATTCTCATTATGGCTGAATTGCTAAAGAAATGGTCTGTTTTTGCGATTGTGACGACCGCGAACCAGTGTGGCTGGAATGGTTGGAAGTCGAAAAACCTAGGGCTCTTGAGTGACGTCGTCCGGTTTCAGACACAAGCGGGCT
>SIBF01000072.1 GCA_009695275.1 Pedosphaera sp.
TGGGGCGTGCCATGGGCCGATTCCCACTGTTGCAGTTGCGCTTGGTCGCTTGGACTCAGCAGGATCGGAAAACTCGGCTTACGCATGCAGGAAACTCAACCATAGTTGCGAGCATACGTAAATCTATTTAAGAGACACTACACTAGTTGCAAAGGCAGAAGGGCGGAGGGTAGAGGCCAGATGTTTGAAATCACAAGGGCCGCGCCGGCGCGTTTCGACCGTCGGCATTGAACGCAACTTCCCGCGGCACGGCGGTCACAGGAGCCGTCAGATGGCGATGGGTCAACTCCCGGGCCAGCGGCCAGAAATTGAATCGAACCTCGCGACCTCGTTTCCTATGGCGGTACAAGGTCGTCTCCTCCCGCAGCACAACGACGTTCCCATCCTTGACGTGTGAGATGTTTGCCGCTGCGCTAGCGCTAATGACTTCTCTTGCACGTCGGTTTGTTCCTGCATTGATCCTCGGATGGAGTTCGTTGGCATTGCCATGCCATGCGGCTTCGAACGCGACGCAACGGTGGCAGCCGCATCGTGACGCGGTCTATCTTCAGGAAACTAGCCGCAAAGTCTCTTCATCCGAGCCGCTCAACTCGGTGGCGGTGTTCGCGGGCAAAGTCTGCGTCGGCTCTGACACCGGGCTCTACGAACTCGATGGCGACAAATTGGTTCGCAAGTCCGAGTTCGCAGAGCCGGTCAAACGCCTCGTGGTCACCCGTGACGCGTTGTGGGCAATCACTGGTCGGGGACTCCATCGCCAGCAGTCCGGTGCCTGGAAGAAAATCACGGATGAGCCGGTCACGGACGTCACCGGGCACCTGGAAGCGGTCGTCGTTTCGGCCGGCAAACGGCTCTTCCGGGTAAACGGCGATGGGCTTGAACCTCTGGCGAAAGCCGAGTGTCCCTTTCCCATCGCGCGCGTCATTTCGCACTGTGAGACGCTCTACGCCTTTGGCGGTGGAAGACTTTCCTTTCTGGAAGGTGAACGATTCGGTGGCCTGGATTTGTATGGCTTCCCGGCAGACCAAACGTGGGATTGGGGAAGTTTGCCATCGACCGATGTGCGGGATGTTCTGAGCAACGGCAGCGGCATTTGCTTCGCCACGGCACGCGGCGTGGGCCTGCTGCGCGGTATGTCGCTTACCGCGATCCGTGGGGAGCAGGGGCTCTGTTACGAAGATGCCACAAGCCTGGCGCGAGGCTTCGCCAACGATTTGTGGATCGGCACGTCGCGTGGAGCGATTCGCATGGTGGATGGGAAGTTTCACTATTTCGCCGGCCAGCGCTGGCTTCCGGATGATCGGGTTCGAGCCATCGCCATTGCCGAGCGTGCCGTCTATATCGCCACTGACAGGGGACTGGGCGTGATCGAATACGAACCGTTCACGCTCCTGAAAAAGGCGGCTTACTACGAGCGGCACCTGGTCGAGTGGGGCCAGAAGCGGCTGGGCCTGGTGCATAAGCTCGAATGGGACGATGAGCTGAAGGAGTTCGTGCGCGAAGCCGGCGACAACGACGGCGGTTACAGCGGCAATTACCTGGCCGCGCAATCGTATCGTTACGCGGTGACGAAAGATCCCGAGGCGCGACGCGAAGCGGTGAACACATTTCAATCTCTGTGCTGGCTTGAGAAAATGACCGGCATTCCTGGCTTTCCCGCGCGATCCGTCTGGGTCAAGGGCGAGCGTGGACACAAGGCGGGCGGCGGCTCCGGCGGGTATCTGGCTGAATGGCACGATACAGCGGACGGGAAGTTCGAGTGGAAGGGAGACACGTCGAGTGATGAGCTTTGTTCCCATTTCCACGCGATGACGCTCTTTCTCGAACATGCCGCCCAAGGTGCAGAAATCCAGCAGGCCAAACAGTACCTCGCTCGGGTGGCGACTCATCTGATTGATCATGGCTGGCAATTGATTGATCGAGACGGGAAACCGACGCGCTGGGGCCGGTGGGATCCGGACTATTTCAAGACGGAAGAGGGTTTGTTCGATCGCGGATTGCAAAGCCTGGAGCTCCTGTCATTCATCAAGACGGCGGAGGAGCTCACCGGCGACGCTAAATTCACGACGGCCTACCGCCAGCTCGTTGAACTCGGATACCCTGAGAACACGCTGAGGCAGCGGCAGACCTTTCCGCCGGAGAGCGTTCTCCATTTCGAGGACGAGCTTGCCCTGTGGTGTTACTCCACTCTCCTGAAATTCGAGAAAGATCCACGCCTGCGCTCGATCTATCGTCGGAGCTTTGAAAGATCTTACGAAGTCATCCGGATCGAACAGAATCCGTGGTTCAACTTCCTCTACGGTTCGCTGACGAAGAACGAATGCGAGGTCGCACCAGCTCTGAATCATCTCCGCGAGTGGCCGCTGGATCTTGTCGTCTGGTCCTATCAAAACTCGCATCGAACCGATCTCAGAACTCCACCTGGCTACCTGGCTCTCAAGGGCGGCACAAAAACATTTTCACCGCGCGAAACCGAGCCTCTGCGTTGGGACCATTGGTTGATGCAGGCGGACGGAGGGGCCGGTGGGCGGGATGTGGTCGAGCCGGCTGGCTGGCTCATGGCGTATTGGATGGGTCGTTATCACGGCTTCATCGCCGCGCCGGAGACCACCGACCCAGCGCTCCTGACCGTCGAATCGAATCGAGGCCGAGCATTTGGCGCGAAACCGTATCATGGATCGCCGCGGCCCGAGACGTTTTGAGCAAGCGCTTGTTCAAAGATTCTAGGGAGTGCTTCGGCAGGCCGTTCGGTTATGAGCTGCGTTGGCCCGGTCGTCAGAGCCCAATGAGGAAATGATTTTTCCCCTGCCCAAGCGCGTCCGCCGCCTTGCCCGAAGTCGAAATCTCCAGCCGCACCTTCCTTGCAATTTTCAGCCAGAATCTTAAGACATCGGCGTGTCCAAGAAAGAATCCTTATCCGAATCAGATTTGACACCGGGGTTGCGCCGGTTTCTTTATTTCACCGCGACCATCACCGGTGCCGCGATCATGGTCATCGAAATTCTCGGCGCGAAGATTCTGTCGCCTTACGTGGGCACCTCGCATTTCGTTTGGACAGCGCAGATCGCCGTGACGCTCGTGGCCCTGGCTGTGGGCTATTATGCTGGCGGACGCATGGCGGACGCCTCGGCTCAACTCGGCCGGCTGTATCTGTGCATCACGATTGCGGCAGTTTATCTCGCGCTGTCCATCGGCGTGATCGAGCCGTTGGCGTACTGGTGCCTGGGATTCAAGCTCGCCGTAGGCTCGCTCCTCGCCTCGGCCATGCTCTATTTCATACCGCTCGCACTTCTGGCGACAACGGGGCCCTACCTCGTGCGCGCATTGACATCCAATGTTCAGACTGTCGGCGGCAACGCGGGCCGTCTCACAGCGGTGAGCACACTTGGCAGCTTCGTCGGAACCGTCCTGATCGGCTACGTGCTGCTGCCATTGCTTCCAAACTCGGTCAGCATGTTTGGCACTTCCGTGCTGCTGCTGCTGCTGGCCAGCGCCTATCACTTAATATGGGGCCGACGCACCCAGGGAGCAGTTCCGTTAGTCGTCGCCACGGCACTCGCGGCAACGTTTGGGTTGGCCGGCATCCGACGAGTGGAGGCCTCCGGCCACAGTGGCTTGGCGGAGGTATATCGTGGCAACTCCAACTTCGGACTTCTCCAGGTGATTGAAGATCCCAGCGGGCATCGGCGTTCCTACCTGAACGATTACCTGACGCAGAACACTTACGACTCCCGAACGCGTCAGAGCAGGTCGCTTTTCACTTTCATGCTGCATGACCTTGCTGCGATGTACAGTCCGAAGATTGAATCCGTGCTCTGCATTGGCCTGGGTGTTGGGATTGTTCCGATGCAGTTTGCCCGCGACGGGGCGAAGGTCGATGTGGTCGAGATCAACCCGGCCGTGGCACCTGTAGCCGCCAGGTACTTTGATTTCGATCCATCGAAGGTCCGAGTGGAGATCGAAGATGGACGCTCTTTCCTCAATCGAAGCGCGGCGGCGAAATACGATTCAGTCATCCTCGACGCTTTTCTTGGCGACGCCTCACCGGCGCATCTGATGTCGCGCGAGGCGTGTGCCGCGATCCGCAAAGTCCTCAAGCCCCAGGGCGTGCTGGTAATCAACTGTTTCGGGGACTTCGATTTGGGCCGGGATTTCCTGACGTCATCACTCGACCTCACACTGAAGAAAGTGTTTCCATCAGTCCTCATTCATGCGTCGGGCAATGGTAATGTTTTCTTCGTCGCCGGCGTCTCGGAGAATCTGGCTGTCGTGCATCCACCCTCGTTCAATGATGTTCCGGATTTCCTTCGCCCGTCTGCGCAGGAAGCGTTCAACAGCGTGCGTGTGACCAATCCGGCGCATGGGCGAATCCTCACGGATGATTTCAATCCCACGGAGTTTTACGATGCCACCAACCGCGAGGAATGGCGCAGATCCATGGCGCTCTCGATGAAGCAGCGTTGAGCTGCCTGGCTTTCTGCGCTACCCCTATCCGTGCTCGCCCGCCAGCACGTCGGTGCTTTTGAGTGGCGGAGTGAATGGTTCGAGAGGCATCGGGTCGTCGTGATCCAGGAATTCAGCGCAGACGCGGAAGAAGTCCGCCTCGAACCGCACCCGGCGGATCTGGTGGAGGAATTCCCCGCTCGGCTCGACTCCGAGGCCCAGGAAATTCATGTACTTCTTCATCTTCTCGATTTGAGTGATTTCACGAACGTCAGGCGGCTTCACCATTTCGTACAGATGACGCACATAAGCCAGCACCTGCCTTCCTGACGGGACGAACAAGGGTTCACCTCGGTGCCATTGCCGGATCTGGTTAAAAACCCATGGATTGCGAATCGCGCCGCGTCCGATCATCAGGCCTCGAGCGCCAGTCTGACGAAGGACAGCGGCGGCTTTTTCGGCGGAATGAATGTTGCCATTGGCCAGCACCGGGCAGGGCATCGCTTCCACCGCTCGAGTGATGAATTCGTAATGCACCTCGCTTCGATACATCTCAAGCACGGTGCGGCCATGAACGGTCAGCAGATCAATCGAGTGTTTCGCAAAGATCGGAAGCAGCCGTTCAAAAACGTCAGGCGAATCAAATCCAATCCGGGTCTTGACGGTGAACTTGGTCGATATGGCGTCGCGCAGTGCGCCAAGGATTGAGTCCACTTTCTCAGGCTCGCGCAGCAGGCCGCCGCCAGCGCACTTCCGGTACACCACTGGCGCGGGGCAGCCGAGATTCAAATCCACCGCCGCGATGGGATGCTGTTGCAGTTCCTTCGCGGTGCGCACCAGAGCCGGAATGTCATTGCCAATCATCTGGGCAATCGCCGGCCGGCCCGTGGGGTTCTTTGTGATCGATTCCAGAATCGGCTTGTTGAGATTGGAAGTGGAGTGGACCCGGAAGTATTCCGTGTAGTAAACGTCCGGACCGCCATACTGGCTCATCAGCCTCCAGAAGGGCAGATCGGTGACATCCTGCATGGGAGCCAATGCCAGGACCGGGCCGGGTTGACGGAGTGCTTCGTCGAGATTCTGTGCGGCGAGAGAACTCATCTGACGGCGGACTGAAATTGAGAGTGCCGCTTCAATTGCTCCCAACTGTCTGGCGACAAGCGCGCCTGACGGTAAACAGGCTTAATCAGGGGCTCGGCGCTCGTTGACTGGGCAACCCGTTCAAGCCAGGGCAGGCCGAGCGGCTCGTCAATCAGATCCGGCGTGTTCGCAGCAATGGTGGTCTCCTCTTTTTCACCCGTGGCGTGACCGGTTCCCACGTGGAAGCCAGCCATAAGCAGCGTCACCCGGAGCATGGTGCTTCGAGAATAAGTCGGCAGCGCGCACGGCCTCGTCGGATCAAGCAGGCGGTATAAATCGCTGAAAACTGGCAAGGTCCACATGGCGGCGTTTTTAGCGGGAGAAAAAGCGTCGAACAGGATCGCGTGCGGTTTTTTCAATCGTGTCGCGAGAGAATCGCGCAAGAGCGAAGGAAAGTCGGCGAGGATCAACTGCCAGGCCACGCTGGCTTTTCCGAACTGGAAGTCAGCGGCTCCTTGGGCGAGGAATCGTTCGATCGTGGCTTCGAAACCGTTGAAGTAACCGAGCTCCTCGGCATGTTCGAATGCAAAGCGCAATGCCGCGATCGTGTGATCGAAGCTCACGATCCGGATCTTGACCGGCAGTTCGCTGGCTGCGCGGAGCACGCTCAGCACATTCGCTGCCGCGCCCAGACCCACGTCCCAAATGACGAACTCACCCGTCTCGCTCTGCATCCGCTGGACCAGGCGCAATTGCCGCACGTAAAGCGCTTCCGCCTCCGCCACGGGTCCGACGACTGGATGGAAAGTTTCCTCGTGCTCGACCGAGTGGACGCTGCTGACGCCGCTCTCAAGCTTGACCAGTTTGTAACGAGATTTCACGGGCACGCGGCCAAGCTAGCAGATGAGGTCAATTTGAAGAAGCACTGAGTGGCGCGCAGGGGATTTGCGAGTTTTGAACGCCCTCCGGGCGAGAGCCACAGGAGCAACCAAGACGCACTGCACCCCGAGGCTGGCGATGGCGCAGCGCAGGCTGTTGAGCCTGTTGTTTCGCCGACTGCCAGTCGGCGCGGCGTGCGATGGCAAATCAGCATCCTCTTCAAAACACGATTCCTTCCAAACATCACGCCTTCGCAGGCCGCCAACTTGCGAGGCGGCAGACAAGGCTGGAGTGCGGCGTCCCATTGCTCGATCCGGCTGCTCGATGACGATCCACGCTCACCCCGCCTCTCGCCTGCGCCACTGTTTCACACCGCCCGCATCGCCTAGGGCGGCGGCGGCGAGGCAGGCGAGGCGGGCGCTTTGAGGGGTGTGGAGCAGTTCCCAGGACCGTCCTGCGTGTGAGAGCGCCGCAGCCCATGTGCGCTCGGTCAGCCTGGCGTACGCTTTCGCGAGATGAGCAGCAGCGGCGAGGCGAACAGCGCGGAGGCGGGTGAGGTCGCTGCTGCAGCGGGAACAAGCGTCCGCAGTTTCGTTCTTCTTGCCGCAGGCGGGGCAGTTGATGGGCATGGTCCGTCGCAATGTTAAATGGTTGAACCGTTAAATCGTTACATCGTGGACGCGGCTCTTCACTAAGTCGTATCCGATGGGCGCGTCGTCCATTCTTTCATGTTCTTCTCCTCCGCGATTCCTGCCAAACCAAAGCGGAATTGTTTAGGCATTAAGTCGTAGCAGCGTTCAGTCTTCGAGGTAGAAGACCAGATCGGAGAGTGTGTCGTTCGCTCCGCCGAGAGCGGCCCAGTCGCGATTCTTGATGGCCTCGGCGCTGTCGTGGATCAACTTGCGAATTTCTTCCGCGTCGTCCGCTCCGAGGCCCTTGGTCAGGAGGGCTTCGCCGCGTTTGCGCAGATCCTTGGCGGAGGCGAGCAATTCCTCGGGGCTTTCTTCCGTTTCCACGTCCGCCGTTTCGTCGCCGTTTGTCGCCACACCGGCGGCCGGATCGCCGATGAGCGAGGCGATGTTGCGTCGGGCTTCATCGACATCGAGGGCGCGGTTGCCGCGGGTATCCATGGTGACAGTCTTGGCCAGACCGGTGTGCTTCTCCGTGGCGGTGACTTTGAGCATCCCGTTGAGGTCGAGATCGAAGTGGATGATGATCGGACTGCCCGCTGGAACCGGGCTCAACCCTTCGACGAGGAAATCCCCTATCAAAGAATTCTCCTCGGGCAGGAAACTTTCGCCCTGGCGCGCATCCACTTTCACCTCGTCCTGATTGTCATACATGGTGAAAAAGACCTCGGACTTGCTGGCGGGCAGCGGGGTGTTGCGCGGTATGATGGGGGCGCAAACGAGCCGCTCGAAGCCGTCCCTGACGGCCACGGTGGTGGTGCCAAAGGTATGAGGGGTGATGTCCACCAGGATGGAATAGTTCTTCTCGCCGGCGATGATCGCGCCCTGGATGGCAGCTCCCATTGCGACGATTAGATCGGGGTTGATCTCCCAGCGCGGTTCGACCTGGAGCCGTTCATGGAGCAGGCGATGCACGATCGGGGTGCGAGTGGAACCACCCACGAGCATGACTTTACCGATGTCCTTCGGGATGAGCCGGGCGTCCTGCATGGATTGGTGAATGCAGGTGAGCGTTTTCTCGAGCAGGAGCGCGATCATCTCCTCGTACTCGGCGCGCGAGATTTCCATTTCGAGGTGGTGCTGGCCGTCGAGGTACTCTTCGCGCACGGAGACGAACGGTTCGTCGGAGAGATGGCATTTGGCGCGTTCTAGCACTACTTTGAGGCGGCACAGAATCGCACTGTTGGCGGACAAATCCACGCCATGTTTCTCGCGGAACTCGCGCACGGCCCGCTGGACGAGCAAGTCATCGAAGTCATCGCCGCCCAGGTGGGTGTCGCCGTGGCTGGCCTTGACCTCGACCACGCCCTGCTCGACGACCACGACGGACACGTCAAACGTCCCGCCGCCCAGATCGTACACGAGCATGGTTTCATCAGAAGTGCGCCCGGCGCCGTAGGCAAGGGCGGCGGCGGTGGGTTCATTGATGATGCGCACAACTTCGAGCCCGGCCAGTTCGCCCGCGATCTGCGTGGCCTTGCGCTGGCGCTCGTTGAAAAAGGCAGGCACGGTGATGACCGCCTTTTTGATTGGTTGGCCCAATTGACGTTCGCCCTCGATTTTGAGTTCGCGCAAGATGAACGAGGAGATTTCCTCGGGCGAATACTCCTTGTCCCCCAGCTTCACCCGGATTTCCTCGCCCATCTTGCGTTTGATGGAAACCACCGTCGCGTCAGGCGCTGCGATGAGCTGGTTCCTGGCGGCGTTGCCGACAATGAGTTTGCCCGCCGAGTCAAGGCCGACGCACGAAGGCATGGTGGGCTGGCCGTGAATGTCTATGACTTTGATCCGGCCCTCCAGCGTTACTGCGAGAACGGAGTTGGTGGTGCCGAGATCGATACCGACAATGAGGTCGCTCATTTTATTGTTAAACTGTTAATTCGTTAATGCGTTAATTCGTTAATGCGTCAATGCGGATTTTACACCGGGCTGGCGGCCACTTTGACCTGCGCGACACGGAGGAGATCGCCGTTGAGACGATAGCCGGGAGCGACTTCCTCGAGGACGGTTTGCGGCGGGTGTTGCGAGTTTGGCACGCTCGCGACGGCGGCCATGGTCGCAGGATCGAATGGTTCGTGGAGGGTGGCGATGCGCGTGAGGTCCGCCTGTTTCAAGAGTGTCTCGACGTGGCCGAGCAGGATGATGAAGCCTTGCCGCTGGGTGGCCCAGGCCTTGCGCCACGGACCGTCGCCGCCCCACCACATTTTCGGCGGAGAGGCGGCAAACGCGACCGCGAGGCGTTGCAAGCGATCGACGATCTCAACGAGCGCCAGACACCAGGATCGCGGCAAGGCGTCCTCGGTCGCGACGGGCTGGCGGGCGAGCTGTTCGCGGAGCAAGCGCAGGTCGGCGTCGAATTTTGTCAGAGTCTCGCCCCACTGACTGAAGGCCTCGGCGGTGCGGCGGTTGTTCTTGCGAGTCTCGGTATTCGAGGCGGCCAGTTGCTCGTAGAACGAATAGAGATCGGGCCCCTCGGGCGCATTGGCAGCGGCCAACCCGGCGTCAAGTTCGTGGATTTCCTCCAACGAATCGAGCCATGCCTCAAAATCGCGCCGCAAGGATGACTTCCAATCCGCCAGTTCGGCTTGATCGAGGACGGCCTCTTCTTCGTGAATCTCCCCGGCGTCGTCCGCAGCTTCGGGCGCTCCCCCGAGGAACTCGACCGGTGCGTCCACGATCGCACCTGGCGCACGTTCCGGCTCGAGGCCCGGCTCTTTTTCGGGACTGGCCGGAGCTGTGGCAGTGGATAACGCCGCCACATCGAACGGCAGGAACAGCGTCTGAAACTCCGGCGGTGGCGCGGGCTTGGGGTTGGTGTCCCCGGACGGGTGCGGCTGGTCAGGAGAGAAATTCATTTTTTAGAACAGGCACGGAGCCATTCTTTCATCGCCTCGAGCGGCAGGGGTTGGAATTGACGGCGCAAATGCGCCCATTGGAAAAACACATCCAGCGGCGAGTCACCGGGCGGGGTGCGGTCAAAGAGTGTGTAGCGATGCCGGCTCGGTTCGTCTTTGATCTTCTCGTAAGCGACACTGACGGCCTGGAAGCGTTTCGGGTCGTGGTCCGGCGGCGAGAGCTTGATCGCTTCAAGATAGGCGCGGCGAACGGCCTGATCATCGGCGTCGGGGGGCAGGTTGAGGATGAGGTACGGGTTCATGCGTCAGAACAAATCCATCTGGTTTGGGTCGCGCGATTCCGGCTGGGGCCTGGGTGGTTCGCTGCGTTGCGGAAGGGGTCGGATGGGCGGTTTGGGGACTGGCGGGAACTTGGGCAGCGGCGGCAGTTTCCCTCCGCGTACCATGGACACGAGCATGTCGAAGACTTCGGCTGGCATGTCGGGAGGGCGGTGTTTGCGATGGTTGCGGAGTTCGGCTTCGTTCAATCCTCCGAGCAAGGCCAACACCTCACCGAACATTGCCATCTCCTTCGGCGCAAGCTGAGGCGCGCCGAAATTCGGCTTGCCTTCGTCCCAATCCTCAGGTCCGTCGTAATCCTCTTCGTCCTCCCAGTCAGGCTCGACCGGAAGCGGCTGAGGGGTCTTCAACCCCTCGATAGCCTGGCGCGCGAGCTTGGCCGCTTCCTCATCACCCCGGCGGGTGGCTTCGTCGAGGATGCTTTGAAATTTGAATTCGGCGCCGTAAAAACGGTCCCCCGAGCGCGATTCCAGCAAGAGTTGGTACAGGCGGAAGAGCGGATCTAGCCGGTCCTGGCTGAGAACTTTCTTCACAAATGCTTCCGCTTGCTTGTGAAATGTGGGATGAGGTTTGAGCACTTCGAAAAGGTTTTTCCCCTCGGCTCGCGCGCACGGTTGCCTGGCCGCCGCCTTCATGTAGCGGCGCAGCCAATCTTCCTCGAACTGCAGCGATGGTCCGTCCGGAATTCCGCTCCAGAAGAAGAGCAGCCGGGCAAGCACCGCCGCGTGACCGGGTTTCGCATCGGTCTTGGCTGCGGCGTCCAGCTTGGTTCGCAAATCGCCCGGGGTCTTTTCTTCGCTGTAAATGCGCCGGGCGGTGCAGGCGAACAACAGGCAGGCGGCCGGAAACGGGCTGGCCGTCCGGGCTTGCTGTAGTAATTCGGCGCCCAAAGCCGCGTCGCCGTACAACTCTTCGAGCACGCCGCGCCGCGCCAGGTGGCACCAGGGATTCCGCAGAAAGTTTTCCGGCTTTTCTATCAGGAGATCACCGGCGCGCGCGAGGACACGGCGCCCCGGTTCCAACCGGCCCTTCTCGTAATGCTGCCGTGCCAGCCGTATGGAACAGGAGACGATGGCATCTGGAATTCTCGGATCGATCCGGTCGAGTTGTCGTGCTCGTTCGAAATACTCCAACCCCTTCACGAAAGCCTTGCGTTCCTGGCAGCCGGTGCCGGCGATTAGCAGGGCTTCCTTGTTGTCCGGGAAGAGCGTCGTCATGGTGTCGAGCAGACGATTGCGTTCGCTCTGACGGTTCGCGGCTCCATAGACGGCGCAGAGGCGGAGGTGCGCGGAGACGTTCGATGGATCCAGCTCGATGCCTTTCTTCAACGCATCAATCGCTCCGGTGGCCGAGCGGAGGCGCGGCTTCTTGTGGTGGTAGAATGGCTGCGCTGGCAAAACCTCACCAAGCACCTCGCCGAGCCAGCCATAGGCCAGCGAATCGCGGCGAGCGTTCGCTCCGTGCATCCCCCGAAGGCTGGTCAGGTAGCCCTCCCACTTGCACGTCAGTTCGTCCGGAGAGAGATGAGGGCGCAGGAACTGGCAGAAGGTCCGCCGAATGAGCATGAGTTCCACGGCGTTTTTTGCCTTTTTGTCTTCCTCCAGGCTGAGAAAGTAATTCTCGTAGCTGTAGCTGGCATTTTCACCGACGGTGAAGATCGACTTGAAGAAGAAGTCCGAGAGCACACCGGGCGCATCCAGTCCCTCGGCGGGAAAACCGCGTACGCCGTCACGCAATACTTTGTATGCGTCGATGTGCCGTTGATCCTGCCATTCCGTTTGGGTGCGCAACAGCAGCCGTCCCCAGCCCGCGTGGCCGGTCAGGCGGGCGACCGCTTCCAGCACCGGCTCGGTCAGGGTGTGCCTGGCCAGCGGAAGCGTTCCGAGCAATAACCGGTAGGGTTCACTGGCCTTCATCGGCCCGGATCCCGCCGGCAATTCCGCGAAGGCGCGTCCGGCTTTATCCGCCTCATCCCGGTGAAACGCGGCGAGGCCTTTTATGAAAAGACGCCAGTGACTGAACAAGGAATCACGTGCCAACGCGCGGACGGAGTCGAGCGCGCAATCGTAGTTTCCCGCGCTGATAGCCCCCAACGCTTCCTGCACGGCGCGGACTTCCGCAACGATCCGCGCCTCCGCGGGTGAAGGTGTCGAGGCCTCCGCGGGTGGTGGCGCGAACTTCACGACGAGTTGATCGGCCCAGCGTAGCTTTTCGGACGGAGTGAACGTGGAGCCTCCAGCTGCAAGCAGCTCCACGACCTGGGTCTCGAGGCCGGGAGCACTGCCGGATTTCGCCGCGAGCTCGAGTTCCAGTCCCTTGAGGATCGCCGGTGGCGCGATGGTTTTCAGATAAGCGAACACCTGTTGCGCCTCCGAAACCAAGCCCTTGGAGATCATCTCGCGGGCCAGGCCGACATTGGCCTCGATGAGCAAAGGGAGAAATTTGGCGCGATCTTTCTTAACGAGAACCTTCAACTCTTCGCGCGCCTTGCGCCAGCGCCGGGCGGCAAGGAATTCGCGCGCCTGTTTTTCGAGCGGGTCGAGCACAGGCGCGGCGTCGGAAGGAGTGCTCGCGTTGGACACGAGTGAAAATTGCTGAAACCGAGAACCACTGGCAAATAGTATTTCTCAGTGAGTGTCTGAATCGCAGTTACTGGAGGATAACGGTTTGACTTGGTTTTCCTCGAATCCTATATTTTCAGCGAATGCTGGCAGCAAACTCGAATTTGGCAATTTCCCCATCTCACGTTCCAGACCTCGTTCTTGGATGGAAGGAGATCATTGATCCGATCCAGCCTTTTTTGGATCAAGTCGCGGCAAACCTCGTGGATCAAATCAGGGGATTTGAGCCTGAGATAGCCTCGTACGCTTCGTATGCTCTGACGAATCAGGGCAAACAATTGCGTCCCGTGCTGGTGGCATTGAGTGGCGGTGCGCTTGGGAAATTGAACGATTCCCTGGTCACTGTGGCGACCATTATAGAGATGGTACATCTGGCCACCCTGGTGCATGACGATGTGATGGATTCCGCGGAACTTAGACGGCGCCGGCCAACTCTGGCGGCGAACTGGGGCAACCAGACTTCCGTGCTTGTGGGGGACTGTCTGTTTGCCCAGGCCGTCAAACTTGCCGCGAGTTTTCCGAAACCGGACATCTGTCGCGCGGTGGCGGCGGCCACAAATCGGGTTTGTTCAGGTGAAATCATTCAGACTCTGCAACGCCAGAATTTCAGCATGAACCGGGTGGATTACTTCCGTATCCTGGAAATGAAGACGGCGGAATTGTTCGCCCTGTCTTGTGAACTAGGCGCTTCGCTGGCTGGGGGAACTCCCGGGCAATGTGACGCACTCCGCAGCTATGGCACCGCCCTCGGCACGGCCTACCAGATCTATGACGATTGTCTCGATCTCTTCGGGACGGAAATCCTGGTGGGCAAATCCCTTGGGACGGATCTGGTGAGCGGCAAGCTTACGCTTCCATTGCTCGTGGTTCTGGAACGAGCCGACTCCGCCGACAAGACGCGGCTGCGGGATTTGATCACGCATTGGAATCCCAAGATGTTCTCCCAGGTGTTCGAGCTGCTGGAACGTTATGGAGCCCGTGACGAGTCCTGCGAGGTGGTTCATCGGTTTCTCGAGTCGTCGCGCGAGGCATTGTGTCCGCTTCCACATACGCGAAGCCGCGAGGCTCTTGCCATGCTGACAGAATTCCTCGCTCAACAAACCGACAGCCTGGGGGTGACCACTTAGCATGTCCCTGACGATCACCAAACCTCCGGCGAGTTCCCCCGGGACTCCAACATCGTCAGGCGAGTTGGAGGACTCCACGCTTATCCAAAGGGCTCAGGAAGGAGATCTGGCTGCATACGATCAACTCGTCCGGCGTTACCAGAAGGGGGTTTACGCCACGATTTATCACATGACCTCGAACCACGAGGACGCGAGTGATCTGGCTCAGGAGACATTTATCAGAGCATTTCGAGCGATCGGCTCGTTTCGTGGCCAGAGTCTGTTTTTTACATGGCTTTACCGGATTGCGGTCAACAAGACGCTCAATTTTTTGAAGCAGCGGTCGAGGCGGGCACAAATGAGTCTGAACGATCTGGATTCGGACCTGTTGGATCACGACTCCGGGTTGGGAGGTTTGATCTCGGACAAGACACCCCGTCACGAACTTAACCTCGGGGAATTGCAGGTAAGATTGAACGAAGCGATGTTGAAACTGTCGGAACCTCATAGACTGGTGGTGACTTTGCACGATATTCAGGGTTTATCGCATGAGGAAATCAGCAAAATCATGGATTGTAATACTGGCACCGTCCGATCCAGGCTTTATTACGCCCGACAACAACTACAGGGGCACTTGTCAGAATTTGTAAAATGAAGACGACTCCATCCCAGGATTTCCAAGACCTCCGGCAATTGCTGGCCGCCAAACGGCACGAGCAGCCGCCGCCAGGCTACTTCGATCATTTTGCGGATCGAGTGATTTCCCGTTTGGAGGCTGATGAAACCTGTGAAGCATCTGGTTGGTGGAACTGGTTGATGCAACTCTTGGAAGCCCACCCTTTGGTCACTTCGGTGGCCGGTGTGGTCATGTCCGCCGCGCTTCTGACAACTGTGCAGTTTTCCGACACGCTTGAATTGAGCCCGGCACCTCGCTCCCTTTCGACTTCGTTCAGTCTTTCAGGCGCGTCCATCAAGACCCAACCCGAGCCCGTCAGGCTGGCAACTGAAGAAACCTGGGTAACTCGCTCGTTCGCTACTGTAGCCCTCACGAGCCTTACTCCATCCATTCGGACCGCTTGGAGCGGAGAGCCACCAAAAATCGCTTCGGGATGGTCCGTCAAATCTGTCAACTTCACGCCCGGCCGGTGAATTCGGATCAGACTTTCCGCGATTGGTTGTGGGCGGATTCGAGCGGGGCTTACAGAGCCTCCCTTTGTTTTTACTCCACCTTGGCGAGCACCAGTGTGAGAGCTGGATGCCGGATCGTCAGCCTGTCGTCTTCAGCAATCGCTTCTGCTTTTTGCCCCTGGTTCTTTTCGTCCTGAATCGCAAGCACGTACTTGTCCCCCTCCTTCTTCCAACTTCCTTGTGCGGAAAAAATCAACTGCGTCAGCGCTGCGGCTGCAGGCTTGGCAGCTTGAGGTCGGGCGGGGGCAACCGGCGCCGAGCCTGGACGCCTCGGGCCTCCACGTTGGTTCGGGTTCAGGCCGTAGCGTTGGGCCAGTTCAGGTGACATTCCTGGGCTGACAGCCGAACCAGGGGGAGGCTCGGTGGCAGCGGGGGCTTGAGCAGCTTGCAGCAATTGCTTCTGCTGCTCGGTTAATTCGACTTTCAAGATGGCCTTGTTGTCCGTGGTTGCGACGAAGGTGACGTTGGAGAGCAGTTGCGCCTGTTTCTTGAGCTTGTTCATCTCAGTGGTTGTGATGTCAGGCCTGCGCTTCCTTTCTTGCGCGATCGTGGAATAAAGATCGATCTTCCACCGCCCCAGAATTCGCTCGTCGTCGTACTTCGGAGATTTGCCTGTTTCGAGATAAGTCTGGAGGTCTTTCAAATTCTGCTGGGCAAATTCCACCAGGATTTCAGGATTCGATATGACGGCCTTCGTGTTGGCGTGGTCCACTATTTGAGAAATGTCCGCCTTGCTCAAAAGCATGTTCATGAAGTCCTTGTCGTTGGCGATGGCCTGAAACTCAGTCTTTTCGCCGGTAAGGAGGAACGGCGGATACTGCGAAAGCCGGCTGACAAGGATCGGGTTGTTATAGAGCAGTCCAAGAATATCGGAGATTCGGTAATAATTTGCGGGAGCCGGGTCGAAACGCGCCACAGTCTTGTCCAGTCCCGTCGCCTGGAGATCATTCCGTGCCATGTTCAACATCCGGTAGAGTCCAGAGGTGCTGTCGGATGACAACTGCACCGTTGGATACCCAGCCACATAAATTCCCAAGCCGAGGGCAAGAATCCACACAGCGCCGGCCACCATGCCGAGGCACAATCCGAGCCGTTGGTTCAGTCTTTCCCAACGTATCCGCACCACATCCTCGGCGCGGTACTTGAAGTAATGCTCCACCTTTCGATGCACAAAGAACGACAGCCCGATCCCGATTCCATAAACCAGAAGAAAACCCACGAGCAGCGGCAAGGCCCACGGCCAGAAATTTCCAGTGACCCCAATAAGCGGAACAAGGAACTTGGTGACAAGCGCCAGTGGAATGGCAAGAAACAATGCGGCAATGAATCCCATCGCCGAAACTAGAAACCTGATCGCCCCTTGGTAAAAACCCAGAACGCCGATCAAGCCGAACAACACGTGAGCAAGAATCCAGATGAGCATGGACGGACACTACTTCGGTTCCGTCGAAAATCACGCAGAAAGTTTTACGCAGTTATTGCGTGTGTCCCGTGCCCTGCCCGCCATGCTGGTTCCGAGAGTGAAGACCTTGTTCTGGAACAGGATTCAAGATTGCCTTTCCTCAACGTTTCCATTACTCCCTGCGCACAATCGTCACCAATGGACTCTCCACCTGACACGCCAAATCCCGACCGCCGGGAGTTTTTCAAAAAGGCTTCGGCAGTTGTGCTTGGCGGAATTGCGGCGGCAGTGCCCATCGGCGCCGGTGTGCCGTTGCTCTTGGATCCACTGGGTCGCCGCGATACCGCCGGGGCGGCGGTTCATGTAGTGAACATCGACTCCCTTCCTGTGGACGGGACTCCCAGGAAGTTCACGATCCTCGCATCGCGGAAGGACGCTTGGAATCGATATGACGATGCTCCCATCGGGGCTGTTTACCTGAGGCGCCTTGAAGGTGGCAAAGTCCAGGCGCTCAATGTGAGTTGCCCTCACGCGGGCTGTTTTGTTGATTATGCTTCCGCGAGCCGCACTTTTCTTTGTCCCTGTCATAACAGCCTGTTTCATCTGGATGGAACGTTGGCGCAAAAATCGAGCCCAAGCCCGCGGGGCATGGACTCGCTGGAAGTCGAGGTTCGTAAGGGGTCCGAGGTGTGGGTCAAATTTCAAAACTTCCAAGCCGGACACGCCACGAAGATGGCACGCGCATGAAAACGCTCTTTGACTGGCTGGACAACCGGACGGGCTTTCGCAAGCTCACCCGTGAGGCGCTCTACGAAAATGTACCAGGCGGTTCGCGCTGGCGCTACGTATGGGGCAGCACGCTGACATTTGCATTCGTGATCCAGGTAGTTACGGGGCTGTTTCTCCTGTTCGCCTACAGCCCCAGCACCAAGACCGCCTGGGAGAGTGTTTACTACATTCAGCATGAGATGACGGGAGGCTGGTTGTTGCGAGGAATTCACCATTTCGCGTCGCAAGCCATGATCGTGTTGCTGGCGCTCCACCTTATGCAAGTGGTGATCGATGGCGCTTACAAAGCGCCTCGAGAACTCAATTTCCTGACGGGGATAGTAATGCTGCTGATGGTCCTGGGGCTGTCGCTGACGGGTTATCTGCTGCCTTGGGATCAAAAGGGATACTGGGCGTCCAAAGTGGTTGCGAGCCTGGCGGGCGCGACCCCGGTGGTGGGGGCTGCCATTCAAAAAGTAATTATTGGCGGGAGCGATTTTGGCCACCACACACTTACTCGATTTCTGGCGATTCATGCGGGCGTGCTTCCGGGGATGATCGTCCTGCTGATCGTGGTTCACATCTATCTTTTCCGGCGGCACGGACTTACGCCACGGCAGCCTGTGCGTCGGCCGGATGTGGCATTCTGGCCTGATCAAGTGTTGAAGGATTCGGTGGCATGTCTCGCGGTGCTGGCAACCATCCTGTTTCTGATCGTCAGCCCGAGGCTCTTTTCGCCTGATGCTCCGCTGGGTGCCGAACTCGGAGCGCCGGCCGACCCTTCGGAACAATACTCGGCGGCGAGGCCCGAGTGGTACTTCCTCTTTCTGTTTCAGTTCCTGAAGTATTTCCCCGGCGACAAGGAACTATGGGGCTCTGTGATCATTCCAAGCCTCGTCATGGGACTGGTGTTTCTCATGCCCTTCATCGGCAAATGGAAACTTGGCCATCGATTCAACATGGGTCTGCTGCTCGCGATCTTGATTGGCGCTGCTGGCCTGACATACCTCGCCTACGCTGAGGATCGACAGAAACCCGAGTTTCAACTCGCCACCAAGCAGGCCCATGCCAGCGCGGAACGCGCTGTTGCATTGGCGCGACTCCGTGGAATTCCTGAGTCCGGTGCCCTGACGCTGCTGCGGGAGGATCCATTGACTCAGGGACCCAAGATCTTCGCGAGGAGCTGTGCAAGCTGTCATCGCTATGATGGACACGATGGAATGGGCGCCACTCCATCGGACGCCGCGAGCGCGGCGGACTTGAAAGGATTTGGTTCTCACGAATGGCTCGCTGGAATTTTGGATCCGGGACACGTGGCGGCATCGAATTATTTCGGCGGCACGAAATTCAAGGACGGCAAGATGGTCAGGTTCGTCAAAAAGGATATTGCCAGGTTTGATGCCCGGCAAAAGGAGCATCTGAACAAAGTGGTCATGGCGGTGTCCGCCGAAGCCGGTCTGAAGAGCCAGGCTGGGGCGGACAGTCGTGATACCACCGCGATTGAAGAAGGGAGGCGGCTGTTCGCCATCTCAGAGATGCGCTGTGCCGAGTGTCACCAATTTCGGAAGAAGGACGAAGACGCAACTGCGCCTGACCTCACGGGATTCGGTTCGCGCGAGTGGTTGATCAGCTTCATTTCCGACCCGGCTCACGAACGATTTTACGGCAAACGAAATGATCGCATGCCATCTTTTGGCAAAGAGCACCAGCTTACGCCGCGGGAAATCTCTTTGCTTACCGACTGGATCAGAGGCGAATGGGCCACGGCAGAGCCGGTCGCCAGCGTCAAACGTTAAGGCCGGGGAATTCCTTCAACGGCATTGTATCTGAATTCAATCAGACGCGGTGGGCTCGCCTGCGAGCTCTCAAACCTTGGTTTACATGGCAGCACCGGCATTCGACGCTACATCGCTGAAGCCGGCCGTGGCGCGAGCTTCATCTTTGGGTACTGCGATCGTGACTTTCGTGGGGCGGTACCACTGCCCAAAGCCTTGGCGACAAATTCGGTCTGGGAACGATGTGGCGTTTCACCCTTCGCTGGCGCTGCCTTGCGATAGCACCCATCGGACTGGAGGGTGCGCGCCTTGATGTTATCCACCAGTGGCAGAGCGAGTATTTCGTGGATCAGGCGGTCTCGCAGGTTGCCGTCCTCAATCGGGACGACGATTTCGATTCGGGCGAAGAAATTTCGCGGCATCCAATCAGCGCTGCCAATGAACAACTGGGGCTGAAGAGCGTTCTCGAAGTAGAAGATGCGGCTGTGTTCCAGGAAACGATCCACGATACTGCGAACGGAGATGTTCTCGCTGACACCGATAACCCCGGGACGCAGGCAGCAGATGCCGCGCACGATCAGATCGATCTTCACCCCGGCTTGCGAAGCGCGGTAAAGCGCCTGGATTGTCTCGCGGTCCACCAATGAATTCATCTTGGCGATGATTCGTGCCGGGAGCCCATTACGGCTGTTCGCGGCTTCACGCTCGATCAAGGCGATGACTCGATCGTGTAACGTGAACGGAGCCACGAGGAGTTTTCTTGTGCCTTGAAACTGACAAATCCCCGTCAGGAGATTGAACAGGTTCGTGGCATCCTCTCCGAAGTCCGGTTTACATGTCAGCAGGCCGACATCGGTGTAAAGTCTGGCAGTGCTTGCATTGTAATTGCCAGTTCCCAGGTGGACATACCGCCGGATGCCATCTTCGTCACGGCGCACGATGAGAGCCATCTTGCAATGGATTTTGTAACCCACCAGTCCATAAACAACGTGAACTCCCGCCTCTTCAAGCTTGCGCGCCCAGAGAATGTTGTTCGCCTCATCGAAGCGCGCCTTGAGCTCGACCACTGCGGTGACTTGTTTGCCATTGCGCGCCGCATTGATCAACGCGCCGACGATCCGCGGGTCGCCGCCCGTGCGGTAAAGAGTCTGCTTGATGGCCAGTACTTGGGGATCACTCGCAGCCCGTTCGAGAAACTCGATGATTGTGCTGAAGCTTTCGTATGGATGGTGCAGAAGGATGTCACGCTCGCGGATCGCGGCGAACAGATCTTCCATCCTGCGCGCTGCTGCCGCGATCGGCGCCACAAACGGCGGATCCCTCAACTCTGGGGAATGATCTCCGCCGCAGATCGTCATGAGCCGCGCGGGGTTCAGCGGGCCGTCTATTACATAGAGATCTTCCTCCTTTATATCCAGCGTCTCCAGCAAATAGGCGCGGATGCGCGGCGGGCAATCACGCTCCACTTCAATCCGGACAGCATCGCCCTTGCGCCGGTTGTGCAGCTCGTCCTCGACGGCCTCCAACAGACTCGCCTCCTCCTGCTCGTCGATATAAAGCTCACCGTTGCGGGTGACGCGGAAAAGCCAATGCCCCCGGATGGCGTTGCCGGGGAAAATGTCGGCCAGATTCTTGCCGATGATGCGATTCAAGAATGCGTAATCCTGGCGGGAATCATCACGGGGAAGCTTCATCAACCGGGGGAGCAGGCGCGGGATCTGAACCACCGCAAGCCGCTCGCGGCTGACGCCGTTCTGCGTGACCTCCAACTCGACGATGAAGTTGAGTGATTTGTTGAGCAATTGAGGAAACGGATGGGCCGGATCGATGCCCAAGGGGGTTAAAACTGGACGCACCTCGGCAAGGTAATACCGGTCGAGCCACTTGGTGTCCTGTTTGTCCAGCGCGTCAAAGTCCAGAAAACGGATGCCGTGGCGGGCGAGTGACGGGAGCAAATCATCCCGCCAGCAAGCCGAATGTTGTTCAACCATCAGGCGTACCCGCCGTTGCACGGCGCGGAATGTTTCAGACGCCGTCAGACCGTCCATGCTGCGCTCGGACACTTCACTCTCGATCTGTTGCTTCAGTCCCGCGACACGAACCTCGAAGTACTCATCGAGATTCGAGCTGAAGATTGAAAAGAATTTCACCCTCTCCAGCAGCGGATTCCTCGTGTCCAGCGCCTCGTCCAGCACACGCTGGTTGAACGCCAGCCAGCTCAACTCGCGATTGATAAAATGTTCCGGCCCAAACTTGCTCATCATACAGGGGCGGGAAACCTACCCTCGGTTGCGAACTTCAAACAAGTCACAATTAGGTGTCAGCAGACCCCCGCATTTGCCGTGGCTGACCGGCCAGCGATGGCACCTGTCCGAAGCATCAATCAGAGTCTTGATCCTGTTTCTTGTGAATCACCGGGGCGTTACGGTTTGTTCAGAAAATCGATGCAGGACTTGATCTCAAATAACAGCAAATCCGTTTGAGGATGGTCACCGCTCAAAAAGGTTTCGATCGCCTTCTGTAGCCGCGCGGCTCCGAGAAGTTCAGCGGATTCCTGCAGGCTTGCAATCAATAGCTTTGATGAAGGGGATTCTGACAGGGGCGGAGGATTGGATAATGCAATGGCGGCATCTTTCAACTGGTCGCCAAGTGTCAGCATGATGTTCTTATAATCCTCTGGAGACAGGCCGGTCTCCTGGCGGATCTGACGTTGCGGCTTAAAGACCGGCGCGAGGGTTGAGATTGATTTGATCTTTTCGATGAGCACGGCTTTTTGTTTCACAACCTGAAGTTGCGTTGTTTGAGCCAAGTAAGTCCCAGCTCTAAATGGTCGGCGACGTTTTCGAAAATGACCGGCAGGGGTTCTTTGACCGTCCGTCGCAGCAGCGCTTGAAGTCCGGTTCGGATGAGG
>SIBF01000073.1 GCA_009695275.1 Pedosphaera sp.
AGCAGCGATTAAAAATCGCCGGCGCTTGGTGGACGCTCTCCAATGCCGAAATCATGCTCCAACTCCGAACCACACGAGCCAACCATGATTGGGACCGATACTGGCTCGAATTGGCAAAAAACTGACCGACAGAAAGAATCGCACCCCAATGTCACCTGGGCCTTGCGCTGGATGGAAGCGCCGGCGGCAAGAGGCAATGTAACGGTGATCGTATCCAGCAATTGTTCGCTCCCACCGTTCGGAGCGTTGGCCAGGTAGATCGACTCGGCCCACGTTGGCGAAGCCGCGGCGGCGCCTTCGTTCTTGATGTTCCATTTGATCTCGATGGCCCGCCCGCCCGCGCCGGTCGCGGGAATCTGGATGGTGCTCACCGTGAGATCCGGCAGTGGCGGCCTGGTGATCGTGAACGCCTGACTGGCGGTGTTGTTGGCTTCATCCGATTCGCCCTGCGCGTTCTCGATGTCCGATACAATGACGAGGAAATACGCTCCATCCAGAAGCGTGGTACTGAGGGGGAGCGTCACGGCTTGCGAGCGCGAATAGCTCGCGCCGACGGCAAGTGGCGTGGCGTTCTCGATGTGTTGACTCAGCAAAAGAATTCCGTTGGCGGGCGACTTCGCATCGGTTGCGAGATAGAGATTGTCATTCCAGTTTGCCAGGGCTTGTCCCGTGCCCTGGTTCTTGACGGTCCAGGTGACGTTGATGGTCTGACCAAACTGGGGACTGGCGGGAACGTTGCCCAGAGTCGCGACCAAGTCCGGCGCGAGAATGTTGATTGGCTTTGTTGAAACGGTCTCGTTGTTGGATTCGTTCGCGCCTTCGGCGACTTCGCCGCTGCTGTCCGTGCGGATGGCGACGAATCGCGGGCCCGAAACGCCGGCCGGCAGGATGACGCTTTGCGTCAGCGTCATGGACTGGTTCACGGCCAGGGCGGTGTTGTGCGCGAAGTTTGCGAGAAAATGTTCGCTGGTGTCATTTCGCAAGACCAGAGTGTCGGTCCACGGCGCGCTGGCGGCCACGTTGCCTTTGTTGAGAAGAGTCCAGATGATCTCGACGGGCTGGCCGATGAGCGCCTCTGCGGGCAGCGTGATCGCGCTCACTTGCAAGTCGGCGAGACCGACCGAGAGCTGCCCCACGAAGACGTCTTGCACCGCTTCACCATTGATGTCGTCGCCATCCTGGTTCATTGGGTTACCCGCAAGGTCTGTCACGTCTGGGCCGACCTTGAGCGTGTAATCACCGGGTGCGAGCGCGGCAAAGGAAACACGGACAATCTTCTCGCCAATCACTTGCACCGTCGTGGCGACACTTCCAGACGGTCCGCTCAAAATGGCGTCGCCCGGATCCACGCTCACGGGATTGATTGGCGTGTCGAAGGTGAGATCGATGTGATCGACAAGTTTTGAAACCTGGCCAGTCGGCGACATCCCGACGATTCGCGGCCCCGTGCGATCAACTTCCATCAGGACATCGCGCGAAGCGCTCAACGCGGGTGGGCCGTCGTCGGTCACGCGCAACGTCACGGTCGCAATGCCTGTCGGCTGATTCGCGGGGACGTTCCAGATGAACTCGCCCGTTGTTGCGTTGATGGAGGCGTTCGGCGGCGCCCCCGCTCCGACTCCGAACGTCAGTTTCTGCGGTGGAAGGTCGGCGTCGGCTGCAACCGCCGTGAATTTGAGTGTTCCGCCTGCGGCGATGAGTTGCGGTGGAATGAGCCCAAGCGTCGGCGCTTGATTCACTTCTTTGACCGTCACGTTGAACGTCTTCGTGTCGAAAAGCGCGCCATTGTCCGAGACGCGAACGGTGATCGGGTGAACGCCCGGTCCCTGCTCTTCGGTCGGCGTCCAGGTGAGGATGCCGGTGTTCGGATCGATCGCCGCGCCGATGGGAGCGCTGTCGAGACGAAAGGTCAGGATGTTCGCCGGCACATCGGCGTCGGTGGCTGTCGCGGTGAGGCTCAGAGTCGAAAGTTCATTGACGGTTTGATTCGGAATGGCGGCGAGGATCGGTGCGAATTTGCTGACGACGGTGAACACGTTGACGACTTTCAGAGTCGCGGACTTCGCATCGTAGCTGACTTGAGCGTCAATCTGGCTGGCTGGGAAATTATGTTTGGCAAACTGGCCGGTGAGCGAGCCGGCGCTGAGGAAAGTAAAAGCGCTGTTGGTGGGCGGGCTAAAGGCACGAATCAAGGGAGTGCTCAACTGACCGTCGAGCTTGACCGCGCCGGAGACGCTGAGCTGATCGAAGGCATCGTCCGTCAGGCCGGCCAGCTCGATGATCAGTTCGCCAGACGCGCTCTGGGTGTAATCGCCGATGATGTTCAAGCGGCCAGGCGAAGCGCCGGGGCTGACCTTGCCAGAGTTGATGACGTTCGCGGTGACGGTGCCCGTGCCGGCGAGCTCGCCATCCCGGATTTCGATGGGCTGACTGGCGGAGAGGTTTCCGCCACTGATCAGGGTCTTTCCGGCGGTTTGCACCAAGCCGTTGGCAAAACTCAGCGTGCCGTTCTGTACTTCAATGCCGCCGCGCTGCACAAACTCCACTTCGATGGACGTCGTTACGCTACTTCCGCCCTTGCGGAAGGTTCCCTCGTTTACGAAACGGTTGGGCTCGGAGCCGGAAGGAATGAGCCGCCTTTCATCCGCCTGCATCACCTCGAACAGGCCGCCGGCCTGATTGAGAAACGTGCTCCCGTTTTCCAGGAAGAAATGTCCCTGTTTCCAGCTCACCGTGCCCCCGTTGCTCAAAGTTCCGAAATATTCATGACTGACATCTGTTTCCAGGATCAGTTTCCCGCTGGTGGCCACTGTGTAATTGCCTCGCAGTTGCCCCCCGCTCCAATGCAGCGTGCCCGTCAGGCGGTTGGTGCTGTCCAGCGCACCGGAAGCCAGTTGCAGGTTGGGACTGTTCAGATCGCCGAGGATGGTCACGGTGCCGTTGTCCATCCCGTAGAATCCAGCCCCGGTGAAAGAGTGTCCCGGATCGAACCGGAAGATGCCGCTGGCCAGGCTCAAGCGGGTGCCGGCTGCGACGTCGAACGCGCCTCGGCTGGCAAAGCCATTGGGGAACGTCAGTGTCCCGGACTGCAAATCGACACGGCCCCGGTTGTCGAACTCCACCTCGATGATGGTGGCGGTCTCATTCCCACTCTTCCGGACAATGCCTTCATTGATGAACCGGTTGGGTCCGCTGCCGGAAGGAATCAGACGCCTTCCATCCGCCAGCAGCACCTCGAACAGTCCGCCGGCCTGGTTGAGGAACGTGCTCCCGTTCTCCAGAATGAAATGTCCCTGGTTCCAGCTCACCGTGCCCCCGTTGGTCAAAGTTCCGAAATACTCATGATTGCCATCCGTTTCCAGGATCAGTTTCCCGCTCGCGGCCAAAATGAAATCACCACGCAATTGCCCCCCGATCCAATGCAGTGTGCCCGTCAGACGGTTGGTGCTTTCCAGCGCACCGGAAGCGAGCTGCAAGTTGGGACTGGTCAGATCGCCGAGGATGGTCACGGTGCCGTTGTCCATCCCGTAGAATCCTGCCCCGGTGAAAGTGTGTCCCGGGTCGAATCGGAAGAGGCCGCCGGCCATGCTCAAGCGGGTGCCGGCCGCGACGTCGAAGGTGCCCCGGCTGGCAAAACCATTCGGGAACGTCAGCGTGCCGGACTGCAACTCGACACGGCCCCGGTTGTCAAACTCCACCTCGATGCTGGTGGCGGTCTCATTCCCACTCTTCCGAAAAATGCCTTCGTTGATGAATCGGTTGGGTCCACTGCCGGACGAAATGAGACGCCTGCCATCGGCCAACAGCACCTCGAACCGGCCGCTGGCCTGGTTGAGGAACGTGCTCCCGTTTTCCAGCAAGAAGTGACCTTCGTTCCAGCTCACCGTGCCCGCGTTAGTCAGGGTGCCGATGAACTCGTGATTGGTGTCGGTTTCCACAATCAACTTCCCGCCGGTGGCCACTGTGTAACTTCCCCGCAGCAGCCCACCACTCCAGCGCAGCGCACCCGTCAGGCGATTCGTGCTGTCGAACGTTCCGTTGGTCAGTTGAAAGTTCGGGCTCGTCAGATCGCCGATGATGGTGACGCTGCCCGTATCGACTCCGTAAAAGCCCGCACCGGTGAAGTTGTGCCCTGAGTTGAGGGTGAAAGTTCCGCCAGCCAGGCTCAACCGCGCTCCGTCGCTGACCGCGAAACTGCCGCGGCTGGCAAAACCATTTGGAAAACTCAGCGTGCCGGTCTGCAATTCGACACTGCCCCGGTTGTCGAAATCGACTTCGACGGAAGTGAGAACCGGACTTGAAGTCTTTCGGAAGGTGCCCTCGTTGACGAACCGGTTCGGTCCGGAACCGGACGAAATGAATCGCCATTGCTCTTGCAGCAGCACGTCGAAGAGCCCACCGGCCTGATTGAGAAACGTGCTGCCGTTCTCGAGGAAAAAGTGGCCTTGATTCCAACGGACCGCGCCCGAGCTGGTAAGTGTTCCGACGAGTTCGTGGTTGCCTACGGTTTCCAGGTTCACGCTCCCACCGGTAGCCACGGTGATGGACCCGGTAATAATTCCAACATTCCAGGTGACCCGGCCACTGACGTTGAATGAAGCATTGCACGTCAGGTTTCCATTGAGTTCGTAAACCCCGCGTGGGCCGACCGTGCCCGAGCTGCTCAAGGTAAGCGACTGCCCATTCTGCGCGAGCGTCTGCTGGCCACTGGTCCCGCCCAGAGTCAGGCCCGTCACCGTGGTGCCGACATCCAGCGTGACCGTGTACGTGCCACTGGCGCTGATGACGGCGGTGTCGTTCGCGTCGGGCACTTGATTGGGATTCCAGTTCGCCGCAGTGCTCCAATTTCCGCCGTTGACGTTTGTCCAGGTGATCGTCCCTGCGACGACGTCGGAAAAGCCCACCACTACCAGCAACATCGATAGAGCGAATCGGAGGACAGCTCGGGACAGAGGCGGCGACAAATTCATACTTTCGACTGATTCAGTGCCTTCTTGACGAGCCTGTCGGGAATGTGACTGCACGATTTCTCGCTTGAGCTCACATTGCGATCTGATCCAGGGCGCGTCGCGAAGACATGTTTTGGATCAGAGGACTATTGTGTTCAGGCATGTTCCTTGCAAATGAATTCTTGCAAAGTTCGCAGGAAAAACGTGCCGGATGCAGCGCCAATGCATGAGATGTTGAACTCCCGGCACGAAGGCGCGATCCGCGCAATGCTCGCCGTGGATTTCACACGGTAGTTTGGGGCTGCTTGAATTTCATGGACGAACTTTGTGCAAGGATGCAATTCGATTGCCGGCTCCGTGAGTCGAGCGTGCGTTCTAAGCGAACGCCGCGTCACCAGCCTACGGGAACTGTGACAAGATTGCCGAAACGGTTCTTGTAAAAAAGCTGCCGGTGCTTCACGCCAAACTCGTGGACAAGCCGGGTGATCTTCACATCGTAGCAGCAGTATTCGGCGATCTCCAGCAGCTTTCCTTCCCGGAACCATTGGATCGCTTGCAACCCTTCCGCGGTCTTTTCCACACCCAATGTGCTGTTGGCGATGGTATCGAGGGAGAGGCGATGCTTGAGGATTTTTTGCAACTCGACGAGCATGTCGAGGGTTGGGATCTGACTCAGATCCATCACCGAGTAGCCGTGGAGGACCTCGTAATCGAAACGGAGGTTGTTAAAACCAACCACCAGATCAGCTCTCATCAGTTCGTTGATCAGGTCATTGACATGTTTTTCGTGGTAGATGTGGTAGGAGCCGCGCTTGGTGCTGTAGGTAACGCCGCAACTCATGCCCATGTTGCGAATGTTATTCCAACCGCCGACTTCATCGGCAGATTTTTGCGTTTCAAGATCGAAATAGACGATGTTTTGCATCCGGGTGTTTCCGCGCAGGAAGGTAATGCCGCTTTTTTCTGGTGAAAGCGGAATCTTTCCCAACTGATGGCCGGCTTTGTGTCTGTAACATGGCGAGAACCCAAGCTGCGCTGATTATGCGCTTTCAAACGGACGTGCCTCAATTAGTCTTCCGCCATGGACCGCGATGACCATGCCAAAGCCTGCAATCTCGAAAGGCGAGATCGGGATAAACATTTGAGAACATCAGAATGTCGGGGCAGGTGTTACGATAATTGCACGATGTTGCCCGGCGTCGGATTGCTTCAGCGTTGAGAGTCTGATTCAAGAATCCAATGCCATCTCCCATGAATCCGCCCGGCGAGCCCGAGTTGCCCAAGCTGAAGATATACTTTCTCCCTAACCTGATGACGGCGGGGAATCTGTTTTGCGGGTTTGTCGCTCTGACCAAGATTGTCGAAGCGGACGCGGGATCGGCTGAATTCAATACTTCCATCCGGCACGCCCTGTTCTTTATTTTGCTCGCGTGTATTTTTGACCTGTTGGATGGGCGGCTCGCGCGCATGGGTGGGAGCGAAAGTCCGTTCGGTCGGGAGTTCGATTCACTGGCAGATTTGATTTCGTTCGGAGCGGCTCCTGCGTTCCTGGTCCATCGAATCGTACTTCCCGATGTCTTTGTGCGGTATCAGGAGGTTGGTTGGTTCATCTCGTCAATCTACCTGATTTGCGGCGCTCTGCGTCTGGCGAGGTTCAACTGTCTTGCGACAATGGGGGGCGGTGGCGGAAAGGAGTTCGTGGGTTTTCCCATCCCCATGGCGGCAGGTTTGGTGGCGTCGCTGACGCTGCTTCTCATGGCGCTTGATGAACGGGATTTTGCGCGCGGCAACTGGCGCTACGTGCTGCCGGTGATCATGATCTTTCTCTCGATAATGATGGTTAGCGAGGTCAAGTATCCCACTTTCAAGAAACTCGACCTGCGGGCGACACGGCCATTCACGAAGTTGGTGTTTGCGGCGCTGTTTATCGGGTTGCTGGTTGTGTTGCGGACGAAAGTGCTGCCATTCCTGCTCCCGAGCATTTTCACGGCGTATCTGGTTTACGGTTTCGTGCGTCCGAGGATTTCCCGGCGGATGCGTGCCGAGATCGAGGAGGATGATGAAGAGGAGCCGGGGGAAGGGGAGCGTTGAACGGCATGTCTGACGAGTTTGTACAAGCGACATTGGCCGCGTTTGTTGGGTTCGCCACCGGGTTTCTGAGTGCGATTCCCACGGGGCCGATCAGCATCACGATCCTCAACGAAGGGGCTCTCCGCGGCTTCCGATGGGCGGCACTGATCAGTTTTGGGGCGATCGTCATGGATTCCATCTACTGCGCCACGGCGTTCGCGGGATTCTCCGGGCTGTTCAATTCCGAGATTATCCGCGCCTCGATGGAACTGTTGAGCTTTCTTGCGACCCTCTACCTCGGCATCAAGTATCTCGTTCAAAAAGAGCTGCCTGCAACGACGAAAAGCGTCGAACGCGTGGAGCACCGGTTGCATCCTCACACTGCGTTCATGATCGGGTTCGTCCGCGTGCTGGGGAATCCAGCGGTGTTTTTGTTCTGGATCACGATGTCAGCGGCGCTTATTTCGCATCGGGTGATTGACGATACATTGTTCATGAAAACGGTGTGTGTATTGGGGATGTCCACGGGAGCTTTGGCGTGGTTCTTGATCCTGGCTTACATTGTTTCACGCGGGCATGGGAAACTTTCCACCAGGACGCTTCTACGCATGTCCCATGGATCGGGCATTGCCCTGCTGATCGTGGCCTTGCTCTTCGCTATCCGACTAATCAAGCGTCTGTCTCACGCGGCGTGAAACCACCACCGATCATCGCGTAGCGCCGGAGATACTTCACGGCGACAGTCAGGTCTTTAGGCCAGGGTGATTCGACGCGGATGGATGCACCCGTGACTGGATGTGAAATTTCGAGCGAAATGGCATGCAATGCCACGCGGCCAATCAAAGGTTTCTCGGGTTCGTCGCCCTTGAAGCGATAGTTGGGTTTGAGACTTGAGAGGAGCAGGGGATGTCCTCCGTAATGCGCGTCGCCTACCACTGGAAATTTGAGGCGCTGGAGATGCAGGCGAATCTGGTGCGTCCGGTCAGTGCATAGCTGGCACTGGAGCAGTGAGTATCTGGAAAATCTCTCTGTGACGCAGAATCGGCTGTTCGCCTTCTTGCCAAATTCCTGATCGATTCGCATCAAACCCGGTTTCGTGGGGTGCGGCGCAAGTTTGAATCCAGCTTCAAACTCATCCTCGGGAGGGGCTCCGTGAACCAACGCGACATGAATCTTGGAGGGCTTTTCTATGCCAAACTGATCAGCCAGTTTGATCAGCACGGGTTTGCTCTTTGCCAGCATGATGACGCCGCTCGTTTCAAAATCGAGGCGATGAGCATTTGCTAGATAGGAAGAACCCAAATTCCTGACCCATGCTGCACCTCGCTTGATATCACGATGCAGCAGACCCATCAGGTTCGGCCGGGTTGGATCATAACGGTCCGGTGAAACGAGCAGATGGCTGGGTTTGTCGAGCGCCAGGATATGTTCATCCTCGAAAAGGATCGGGATTTCCCAGAACTCCTTGGTCGCTGGAGAGGAAAGTTTGATGGAAGAACTCATCTACTCTCCAACTGAATTGGCGGTGAAACTTCCCGGACTATTTTGCAGAGGTGACCTTCTGATCTCCAGGGAGGACAATCTTCGCGAGTTCCATTTCCTTGCGCAGCCATTCTGTGAAGGCTTCGTTCTGACGGCTCTGGCGCATGGTGCGGAGCTGATCGACCAATCCGGTCTTTGTCTGGTCGTCTGTGACCTGCACGCGCTTTTCAAGGAAGATTACAAAGCCACCATCCGAGGTTGATCCGTAGCCGCTCATCTTTCCCGGTGTCAAAGTGAAGGCCACGTTTTTGATCGCACCAAGATCGTTGCTGCGAGTGCGCAGTTCGGTGAGCGTTTGAGTCTTCTGAGAGAATGGAGGCAGGTCGATGATTTCAGATTTCGCCTCGGCGGCTGCGGCTTCAAATGTTTTGCCTTGTGCGATGGCGGAGCTGAGCGTCCGTGCCAGTTCTGATCCAGCAGCGTTGCAGAGGACGGTGGATTGGTTCTTTTTATAATCGGTGGTGACGCGATCAGCGACCTGTTCCAGCGGCGGCAGCGTGCTTGGAATGCGGGATTTGTATCCGATCGCGTAGATCGCGGAGTCACCAACGATAGGCTGGTCGAGGAAAGGCTCTTCCTGAGTGAGTCGGAATGCCTGGCGACCAAAGTCAGCGGGAAGATTCAGTTCCGCAGGGGGCTCTGCTTGAGTAAAGGGCACTGTCACGCTGGTGACCAGGCCGGATGCCGCTGCCAGCTTGTCGAAATTATCTGGAGTGACTGGTGCGAGATTCAGCAGTTGCTCGATAAACGCGTTGGCTTTCTTTTGAGCTTCAACCTGGGCGGTTTCCCGGCGGGCTTCCTCGCGGATTTTCTCTTTGGCTTGATCCGGACTTAAAGGTTCCCCTGTCGGACCTTTGTAGAAGCTGGCCCCCCGTTGTTCGTACACCGTGTTGATCGTTTGATTCAGGCGGTTGGTGTCCTTGGCCATCTGAACTTCGGCCGCTGCAAAGAAATTCGTGATGTCAAATTTCACCATGGACACTTGTGCGCGTTCAGCGATGCGATAGTTGGCCTGGCGATTGGTGTAGAACGTAGCCAGGGCGGCCGGATCGATGTTCACCTTCTCAACATAGTCCGCAGCATTGAAGAGGATGACCTTGGTATCCACCTGCTCGTTTTCGCGGCGGTAAGTTGCCTCTGCTTCCTGGGGTGTGACGAGTCTTCCAGTCAAACCGAGGATCGAGATGAGGTGCTGAATTCCAACTTCGTGCTCGACGTAGCGCTCGAAATCACGACGAGTCAGGCCGCGCCCAGGCAACATCTGTCCGACAAATCGGTCAAAGTAATCTTTGTTGAATGCTTTTGTTGACTGGTCTTGGAACAAGGATGCCTCAGCGATCCATCGTGCGACTGCGGTCAAGTCGGTCTGCACGCTGAACTGAGACAGCTTTTCGATCATCAAGACACGGTTATGTGTCTCCCTCTCGATAAGCCCCATCTGCTTGATTCGTGGATCCTGATCAGCCCAATACCGGTAATTGATGAAGAAGTTCAGCTCCGCCTCGCGAACGGTTTCCAGATAGCGATCGCGTGTGATGTCGCGGCCGTAGATCGATCCCACGGTTTCATCGCCTCCAAGGCCTCCTCTGCCGGCGCCACTTTGCGAGCTAGGGCTGAAAAACGCTACAAAGCTGATGATCGTCAGAGTGCTGATAACAACCCATAGCCACTTTTGGTGGCGGCGAATGCTGGCAAACATATTTTTCCAAAAATTAAGGGAGGCAACCTAAGCAGTCGATGGAACGCGGGTCAAACGCAAAAGCGGCAGGGACTGCCGTGCGAGAGTAATACAGGAGATTTCCGTTTGGAGTTGATTAACTCCAGACCATCGCGATGGATGGCCTGGAATCGGATTTGCAATTGAAATGAGTGGTCCAAAAAATTACGCCGCAGGTGCGATGGCTTCACCCACCTGAAAGCGCACGAACCGCCGCACCACGAGATCATCGCCGAGCTGTTTTCCGACGGCGGCGATGTGTTCGCGGATCGTCACTTCGCCGTTCTTGACGAAGCCTTGATCCAACAAGCAGACGGTCTGGAAGTACTTGTCGAGCTTGCCTTCAACAATCTTGGCAATCGCCTGGGGTGGCTTGCCCTTTACTTGTTCGGTGGCGATTTCAGTTTCTTTTGCGATAATCGCGGGGTCCACGTTGTCGCGTGAAACCGCCACGGGGCTCGCAGCGGCGATCTGGAGCGTGATATCGCGGATAAGCTGCTTGAATTCTTCGCTGGCGCACGTGGCTTCCTTGCCCGCCCCAACTTCCACCAGTACTCCTACTTTCGCACCGGTGTGAATGTAGGCGGCGACGAGGCCGTTGCCGGTTACTTCAAGCCGATGATGGCGTCCGATCTTGACGTTCTCGCCGATCTTGCTGACGGCGGCGACACGGTCCGCTTCAACGTCCGCGCTCGGATTGGTCGCAAGCTTTCGAGCGATGTCGTCGCAGAAAGACCGGAAGCTCTCGTTCTTCGCCACAAAATCGGTCTCGCAATTAATCTCGGCGAGCACGCCGACACGTGCTCCAGGGAGGATGCTCTGGGAGATGACACCTTCCTTCGCTTCACGTCCGGCCTTCTTGGCGGCGGTGGCAACACCCCTTTTGCGGAGAATGTCCACCGCAGCGTCGATGTTGCCTTGTGATTCGGTCAACGCCTTTTTGCAGTCCATCAAACCGGCGTTGGTGATCTCGCGCAGCTTGGAAACCATTGCGGCAGTAATTTCGGCCATAATTCTTCGATCGTAATTTGTGGGAGTGCTAAACAGCGGAGCGCTGGTGGAACGAACCATCCAGCGCTCCAATGTCTCGTTAATGATCAGGCTGTCGCCGGGGCTGGAGTTGCGGCATCGACAGCCGGTTCAATCGGCGGCACCGGTGCTGTCTGTTCCACAGTGGCTTGTTCGGATTCCTTTTTCCGGCCGTACTTGGCTTCGAATTCGGCACGGGCCTGGGTCAAAGTCTGGGTGAGAACATTCAAGATCAGTCGCACCGAGCGGATGGCGTCATCATTTCCAGGGATCGGGTAATCGACCAGGTCCGGATTGGCATTGGTGTCCACGATGGCGACAATTGGGATGTTCAGGCGGCGCGCTTCGGCGACGGCATTGTGCTCACGCTTCACATCGACGACGAACATTGCGTCCGGATGGTTGTCCATGACGCGGATGCCATCGAGATTCTTGATCAGTCGCGCCATTTCACGGCGGATGGCGGACTGCTCCTGCTTGCCGTAAGCATTGATGGAACCGTCGGTTTCCATCTTCTCGATTTCTTTGAGCCGGGCGATCGAGCGCTTGATCGTCTTCAAATTCGTCAGGGTACCGCCGAGCCAACGCTCGGTGACATACATCTGTCCGCACGCTTTGGCGGCATCCTTGATGGCTTCCTGCGCCTGCTTCTTCGTGCCGACGAAAACAACGCGACCGCCTTTCGCCACTATTTTGGCGAGAAATTCCGCGGCCTGTTCGATAAGCGGAAGGGTCTTGCTGAGGTCGATGATGTGGATGCCATTGCGGGCATCGAAGATGAAACGCTTCATCTTCGGGTTCCAACGTTTGGTCTGATGTCCGAAATGGACACCCGCTTCCAGTAATTCTTTAACTCCAATGCTGATCACAAATTTCCTTTGTTGCGATCTGCCTCAGGCAGACCATCCCGCGGAAAACGGGATTCATGTTGTTGTTATTGTGGCCGCCTGCGTCGACTCCGTCACAGGACACTTAAGGGCCGTTCATTCCCTCTCCCGACTGCTGCCGAAACCGGCGATGCCGGGAAAAGGGCTGGCACCATAACAAAGCCGCGCCGCCCGGCAACAGGAATTTTGCCGGGTATTTCGAGCTTGGAGATCGAGGCGACCGGGACAGAATCGGACGTGATCGTTCAGGATCGAAAAAATTCAGAATGTGAGATTTGGATTCTTGCCGGGGGGCTGAGTTCCCGCATGGGAAGTGACAAGGCCAGACTCCGGCTGGGGCGATGGACATTGTTGGGGCACGTTCGTCGCGCGGCGGAAGCGACCGGAAAGCGCGTGAGCGTAATTCGAAAGGACGTTGTTCCCCGATCAGGACCGTTGGGAGGGATTTACACCGGGCTGGTGAAGTGCCGGGCAGAGGCTGTCTTGTTCCTGTCGTGCGACATGCCGCTTCTGACGTCAGCCCTGTTATTGAAGGTAATCGCATTGGGTTGGCAGGACAGGCCAGCGGTTTTCACCAAGGTGCGCGGAAAAAGCGGCTTTCCCTTCATCATCAGGCGAGATTCATTCCCATTGATCCGAAGCGCCGTGGACGAAGCTGATTTGTCTCTCCAATCTCTCGCCCGACGCCTGAGAGCCAGATACTTTGTCCCTGACGCTGCGGAACTCGGGCAACTGGCGAACATCAATACACCGGACGAATTGGAGGCAGTCCGTCGCCGCATAGTCGAGGCAAGCGGCCGAAAACGAAAATAGATTCACATGGGCTGCTCACTGATTTGCCGTGCTCAATCGGAAGAAACGCATCAACAGGCCAAGATCAATGGTGATGCAATTTCTATCGCCGGACGTTTGTTGAGTGGCGGGGGGCGCCAGCCATTTCGGAGACTGGAGATCGTCCGTCGCTTGAAGCACGAAGCCAGGTTGTGTCGCGGGCCAGCAGAGTTGCAACTGGCCGCTGAGCAGGCGCTGAACTTCAAGACGCGGTCGAGTTGCGGGCGGCTCGACCGGAGTGACAGGTTGGAGTTCTAGCCTCAGCGGCGACTGAGCTGGGGACCAGCTTTGTCCGCCGTCGAGACTGATCTCGGTGAAAATATCGAAGAAGCTGCTGATGCCGAATTGGCCGCCCGGCAGTGATTCGATGGTGGTTCTGCCGGTGGAAGGCAGTGTCGGGCTTTCGCGCAATTTGATGTTAGGCGGCAAATTTCCTCCGGCGATGTCGAGTGAGAGCATCTCCGTATTATAGCTGATCAGATTGATGTTGCCGCCATTGCCGCTGCCGCCGGTGACGTTAAGCTGGCCCGTGACGGGAACGGTTACTGCGATGGGCTGCACGCCCGGCTGAGGCAGCAGCATGAAGTTGATGTTGCCGCCCAACTGCCCGCCGGCGTTCTGGCCGGGCGGAGGCTTCGGGAACTCCCCGGTAATGGAGCCGATGCTCACGAGACTGATATTGCTGCCATTGCCGAAGCCGGTGTTGGAGCCTGGACGCGCCGTGAACTCTCCGGATGAGGACCGGAGAACCTCTCGATTGAAATCACGCTGGCACCTCTGAACTGGAGAATTACACGGGAGCGTCGGCGGGAACGCTGGTGCTTCAAACGAAGCTTCAAGATGCGCCCAATGCGGGTCGAGTCGCGGCTCGAATGATTGAGAGCCGAGTGCGCTGCCGTCACGAATTCCGTCGGAGGGTCAATTGAACATTCGAGGGATCACTCTTCGCGCGATGGGTAGCGCCTCACGGCCTTACCAGAGAAATGATTTTTGCTCCGCGATGAGTGTTTCACCGTCCCACAAAGTGGCGCGCCAAGCGAGCAGTTCGCCGAATTTCGCGTAATCCTCTCCCTTGAGCGTGATGGGAGTCCACCGGCTGAAGCTTGAACGAGACTTCACTTCCGCTTCAAGAATGAGGGGCTTTCCAAGCGTCGCGCCACTGCTGCGAAGTTCGAGTCGCAGTTTAAGAGTCGAAGGTAGTGCGCGCGCGGCCTTCCAATTCACGTCGAAGCGGAGCGCGGAGCGCTCGGCGGGATTATTCCGCAGATGCGACTGATAGGCGTCGCGCTCATACAGGCTCGGCGAGAGGGTATGCCGGCCCTGCTTGTCGAGGTAATGTGGTAGAACCTTCTTGATGCGTGCGGTGGCCGCTTCGGCGTTCGTAACAAAGAACGTCGCTAGCAGCAGGAAGAGGATGTGTCGGCAGCCAAACATGGGCGCGAGGCTAATCCCTGGTGATAGAAACTCAACGCCGTTCTCCGAGTGCGGATTCATGCAGCCCCGAGCCGGTGCTTGTCAGGCCGAAGCGGAGACGGCAATGCGAGTCGGGTTCCGAAATCCAAAGAGTCCTTTCAACCACGCCCAGCCCGCCTTGATTCCTTTCAAGAGTCCGAGGTCGCGGACCTTGCTGATGCGATAGACGCGTGCGAGTTCCTGCTCGTGGCCTCGATAGCGTGGTGGCAAGGCGAAAAGAGGTTGCGTCTCAGCATCCACGACCCGGACGATTTCGCTCATGAAAAGCCCGCGTCCAACAGCTAGCTCATCTTTCGGCAGCTCGAAAGATTTCTTCGGAAGCACAAGCCAGGGGCGATACTCAAAGCGCCGTTTTCCTTCCGCCTCATGAATCAGCTTTCCGCAACTCCGGATCGGAGCCCCCTGGATGGCTGTGGAGGTAAACATCCGATTTCCATTCTCGCGTGGAACAAATCGGCGGCTGTGAAACGTGAACAAATCCCAGAGGTACACCTGACCGAATGTCATTAAACGAAAAGACCAACCGGCCAGCATGTATGCGACGATGACGACGAGCAGTGAAATGAACGCTCCGAGATACGGATTGATGAACGCTGTCGCCGTAACGAGCGAAAGGACGGAGGCCCGGAAAGCCTTGAGCGCCGCGTCCACCGTGGTGAATGGACTGATGATGATCAGCACATGGATGGAGTGAGACACCAGCCATACGATTGCGAATATGGCCAGGGCAAGCGGCGTGAGAAGGAGGTTCAGCAAACCGGAGCCGTCAATCATGGCGAACTGTCCCGCGCTCAAAAGTGCCTGCGCGTCTCCGGCCTTTGAGGGCATGACCGAAACAATGAAGGGCACGAATGCTCCCGCGGCGACGAACCCGCTGACTTTGTTCTCCACTGTTTCCGCCACATCGAATGGCTTCTTGAATGCCGTCGGAAGCGCGGTGCCGGCTGTGTCTTTGAGGAAAACAAGAGCAACCAGCAGGAGCGCGGGAACCCAAAACACGGGTTCGGCGTACCAGTGGAGCTTTTGTTTTCGATCCTTGTCTGCCGAGAAATACTCCCAGGCACCCACGGCACTGACGCCCAGCAGCGGTGAAATGGCCACGCCGGTGATGGTCGAGAGAGTCTTGGCCGCCTCGAGTCCGGGGGTGGATTTGGATGAACTGGATTTGCTCTCGGCGATCTGGGCTCCATCGGTCCTGATCGTCAGAAACAGCAAACTCAAGAGTGTGCCGAACAGAAATGATCGAATCGTTTTCATACGTCGATTCGGAATCTGCCCCAGAGGAAACTGGTTTGACAAAGGAAAATTCAGGCAAGTGCTGAGCGGCTCCTGTTAGACCAGAAACGCATAACAGCGCGCTCGTTGGTGTTCACTTTATGAAGGGGCGCCCAAAGGGAATGCTCCTTTTGTTGGTTTTTCCTCTCATCGGTCCTCTCCCCGCTCGTTCCTCGCAGAGAGAGGATGGAGAGCTTGATGCAACCTTGCCAGGGTGCGGACGGCCATGTCCTCGAGAATGGCGCTCTGGTCTGCCCGCTTGCTTCCGTCAACGTTTGCCTGCGCCTTTTGGCAACGTCTCGGCCCACCGGCTGTCTCCGACCGACAATGGTGGATCGAGTTCGCTGTTGTAGTCCAGGCGGTCGAAACGTCCTGTGGAGTACGCCTGATCCACCAAGGCTTGGAGATCGAGATTCACCGGGCTTTCGTTCGGGCGTAACGGAATGGGAAGGGCCGGCAGGCGTTGGCGGAGCGGCATGGGATAACCTCAGTGCGAGTCGATCATCGTGACATTGCGTTCGATTTCACGACACTTCCTCCCGCAAGAGATATGCCCACATGGAGGTTCGCGGGCGGGGAAATCTTCAACGGTTGTTTGCGAAGAGAGGACATGAACACCTTCTGTAGCCCAACAGCAAATGGTTCAACTCAGAGGCTGGGAGGAGATATCGAGTTGAACGCGTTCGTTCCTGCCGAAGTAAAGGAGGAGTGATGCTTCGGCGGTGGCTTCGGCGCTGAGGTGTCCTCAAACAGGTTCAAGCCCGACCGGGAGGCCCGCTCAGAACATCTCTTATTTTGTCAAGGAGTTCTTCGATGGTAAAGGGTTTGCGGATCAAAGTGGTGTCGCGCCGGATGTAACCATGTTCACCCAGTTCATCGCCTGTGTAACCGGACATGTAGAGTACTCGCAAATGTGGATAGTTTTTGACGAGTCCCGCAGCCATGACGGGTCCACTCTCGTTCGGCATGATGACATCGCTCAAAAGTAAGCGAACACCATCCCCGTGCATTTCCATGACTCTCCGCGCTTCGTCAGCACTCTCCGCCGTGAACACGAGGAATCCCTTCAATTGAAGGATTCGAGAAGTGGCGTGACGAACGGGCGCATCGTCATCGACGACCATGATGGTGATGGGTGATTTTTCGGTAGCCGACACCATCCCTGAAGTTTTCGGTAACGTTTCCTGGGAATGCGACTGCAATGGGCAGTCTGTCGAGGATGAAGGCCGATCTGGACTTCCGGGTTGTAATGGTGAGTTCATCTATCGTTTCTGCTGACTTAACATCGGCGAAGGGCGATGGCTGCTGAAGTTAATCCATGTCGGTCCTCGGCGTGAATGGATGTCAGCCTTTGTCTGAATGCTGCCAGACTCCGTGGTGGTTATGGGACAATCTGTCAAGAAATTGGACAAATGACGGATTGCCACCCTGAATGCGCGTGATGTGGAGATGCCATCGCTCTCCAGCGCAGCATGGTGACCTCCAAATCAAATACTCTTGGTGCAGCTCAAGAAAGGCAGATGCTCGCAGACAAATCGATTGCACTGAACAACCAGCCGGATGCACCATCGGCTCAAGATGATTCCCACGCGACGGCCTCGAGTTCTGATGATTTTCACGGGCGGAACGATCTCTATGCGGTTTGATCCAGCGGCTGGCGGACCGGTACCGGCAATGACCGGCGAACAGATTTTGTCCCAAGTGCGCGGAATCCAGGAAACAACCGATATCGGGGTCGTGGATTTCGCGCGGTTGCCCGGACCTCACATGACCCCGGCGCGGATGTGGGAACTGGCAGGCGCGGCACGGGCTGGAGTCCGCGATCCGGACACGGATGGAGTGGTGATTACTCACGGGACGGACACGCTGGAGGAGAGCGCTTACTTGCTCCACCTGGTGATGGATACGGACAAGCCGGTCGTGTTTGTGGGAGCGATGCGCAACAGCTCGGAGTTGAGCTGGGACGGTCCGGCCAATCTGCTTGCCGCAACGCGCGTCGCCGCCGATCCAGGCGCCTGCGGACTTGGCGTACTGGTCGTGATGGCCAATCAGGTGTTCGCGGCTGCTGATGCCACCAAGACGGACCCTGAAGCACTCGATACATTCCAGGGGCGCGACACCGGCCCTCTGGGAGCGGTGGACAAGGATCGTGTCATTTGGTGGCACCGCCCGTTTGCTCGCGATCAAGTGACGACTCAACGACTCGAGGAACGGGTGGAAATCATCAAACTGTCCGCAGGGAGCGACGGCAGGCTGCTGCGTCTCGCGATCGAGGATGGAGCACGTGGACTCGTCGTCGAGTGCCTGGGACGCGGCAATGTCCCGATCACGGCATTGGAACAAGTCCTATGGGCTATTCGTTCGGATATACCGATCGTTTTAACATCGCGCTGTCCGCGAGGACGTGTGCTGGACACGTACGCCTACGAGGGCGCTGGCCGCGAGCTGAGACGCGCAGGCGCGATCCTCGGCGGCTCCCTCCCGAGCCACAAGGCACGCATCAAACTCATGTTGCTTTTGGGCGCAGAAAACAGCGTTGAGCAAATTCGGACGGCGTTTGAATCTGAAGTCGTTTCGAGTTGATGAGCAAAACAGGATTGTCGTCCGAGAAAGAATTCGTGAAGAAAGAGGCAACAGCATGAAAGTAATACTGGCTTTGATGGTTGCTGGCGTGATCATGGTCAGGCTGGCTGGCGCGGATTCGCCGGCGCAGTTGATCGAGTCCCGCAGAATCTGGGATGCGGCGCCGCACAACGCGTTCACCGATTTGTTGCAGCATCAGGGGGAGTGGTTCTGTGTGTTTCGCGAGGGCAGGGGACACGTCTCGGAAGATGGCGCTCTTCGGGTGATAACGTCTCGCGATGGGCATGAATGGAAATCTGCCGCATTGATCCAGTCCGCCATTGGTGATTTGCGCGACGCGAAGATCACCCTGACGCCGGCTGGCGAGTTGATGTTGAGCGGGGCGGTGGCGTTGCGCCAGCCTGCGGAGCACAAGCATCGGTCAGTCGCCTGGTTCTCCAAGGATGGCAGGAAGTGGAGCGAGCCGGTGACCATCGGTGAGCCGAACATGTGGCTGTGGCGGACCACGTGGCACAGCGGCCGGGCCTACAGCCTTGGCTACGACACGGAGGGTGAACGCTTCACGAGGTTGTATTCGAGTCGGGATGGTCGATCTTTCGAGACTTTGGTTCCCAGGTTTTTCGATCAGGAAATGCCGAACGAATCCTCAATCATTTTCGATCCAGATGACGCTGCGTTTTGCCTGTTGCGCCGGGACGGCAAGCCTGGAGCGGGTCTGCTCGGAACGGCTCGACCGCCTTACACGAACTGGGAGTGGAAGGATTTGGGATCCAAGATCGGTGGACCTCACATGTTGCGACTTTCGGACGCAAGGCTCCTGGCCGCTGTGCGCCTCTACGATGGAAAGGTTCGGACTTCGCTTTGTTGGATCACTCGTGATGGAAGAATGACAGAGTTTCTGAAACTTCCATCGGGCGGCGACACGAGCTACGCGGGCCTGGCCTGGAGTGATGGTCTCCTGTGGGTGAGTTACTATTCATCGCATGAAGAAAAAACAGCGATCTATCTGGCGAAGGTGAAACTCTGATCATTGCTTGGACTTCCCGGTGACGGCTGCTAGAAATTCCGACTCTTGAAATCATGAAGGCCATTGTATTGGAAAACCCGGGGAAGTTTGTCCTGACAGAAACGCGCGATCCCGAAGCCCCGCGCGCGGGTGAAGCGCTCGTTCGTGTGCATCGTGTTGGCATCTGCGGGACGGACTACAGCGGATTCCTCGGCAAGATGCCCTTCTTTACCTATCCACTAATTCCCGGACATGAACTGGGCGTTGAAGTGATTGCTGTCGGCGACGGAGTGGAAAACGTGAAACCCGGCGACCGGTGCGCGGTGGAGCCCTACATGAATTGCGGAACCTGCCCACCGTGCAAACGGGGATCGAGCAACTGTTGCGAGACTCTCCGCGTGCTTGGCGTGATGATGGACGGCGGGATGCGCGAACGGTTTGTTCTGTCTGCACGAAAGCTTCATCCGTCCTCGAAGTTGACCCTGGAGCAACTGGCGCTCGTGGAAACGCTCGCGATTGGTCGTCATGCCGTCAATCGCGGCAATCCGCAGCCGGGGGAGGACGTGCTTGTCATCGGGGCCGGGCCGATAGGCCTCTCGGCGCTCGAATTCGTGAAGTTGAGCGGAGCACGCAGCATCGTCCTGGATCTGAATGAGCAGCGGCTGGATTTCTGCAAGAAGTTCATGCGTGTAGATGAAACGGTGCTGGCGACAGGTGATGGATCTGAGTTGGATCGTCTCAAGGAATTGACCCGCGGCGCGCTCCCGACGGTTGTGATTGATGCGACGGGCAGCAATAAATCCATGTCAGCCGCGTTAAACCTGTGCGGTTTCACCGGACGGTTGGTGTTCGTCGGAATCACGCAGCAAGAGGTGAGCTTCCCGCACGCACCGGTGATGCATCGACGCGAACTCACGCTGCTGGCGTCGCGCAACGCTCTGTCATCGGACTTCACTCGCATCATCAAGCTGATTGAGGATGGTCAGATCGATACTCGACCATGGATCACGCATCATGCGAGCATGGAACAGATGATTGGCGAATTCCCGGCCTGGTTGAAACCAGAGTCGAGGGTGATCAAAGCAATTGTTGAAGTGACCTAACAGCTCAGACGTCGATTCTCACCATGACAAAACAGGCCCTTGGATCTTCCTCCCCCACCGCCCCGGATGCCCGTCAACGAAGGGCCGGATTTACACTCATCGAACTGCTCGTAGTGATCGCCATCATTGCGATCCTGGCCGGGATGCTTCTGCCCGCCTTGAGCAAAGCCAAGGCGCGGGCGCAAGGGGCGCTCTGCACCAGCAATGAGAAACAGCTCTCGCTGGGGTGGACGCTCTACACGGACGATAACGAAGACAAGTTCGTGCATAACCATGGCCGTGATGAAACTCGTGAATCGCGCAACAACTGGGCAAACAACGTCCTCGATTGGGGCACGAGCGATGACAACACGAACATTCTGCTGCTCACCGAGGCGAAGCTGGGTAATTACGTGAGTAAATCCGTTGGAGTTTTTCGCTGTCCCTCGGATCAATCACGAGCTGAGAACGGACCCCGGAACCGCAGTTACTCCATGAACTCGCTCGTCGGTGATCCTGGAGTGCTCACGAATCGTTTCAATCCGGATTATGTTCAGTTCTTCAAACCGGCGCACGTGTTGAATCCGTCCCAGGTCTTTGTGTTCATCGACGAGCATCCCGACACGATCAACGACGGGTTCTTCATGAATCGATTGGAAGAATACAGTTGGGGAAATCTCCCGGCATCCTATCACAACGGCGCATCCACGCTGTCTTTCGTTGATGGACATGTCGAGGGCCACCGCTGGCAGGTGGGCGGACCGAATGCGACCGTGCGCCCTCCACGCAAGGGAGCCGCCGCGCAATTCCCGGCCGAGCCGCGGACGGATTACGACTGGCTGAAGCAGCGGACGAGCGTGAAACATTGAACGGTTCCACAGGATCCTCTGGAATTGGCGCGGACGATCACGTTCGTCAGTCTTCCGATACCTGTTCGCGCGGAGAGGATCGCGTGCACCCCTTTTGCCAATGCTGATTATCTTGTTGCGTGTTTTTCGAACCAAGCGCGCACCCGTTCACCACCGATCTCAACCAGCGCCGCACTGTCACAGCGCTCGTTGTCGAGTAGCGTTTTGGAAGAATAAGAACCCGGCAGTTCTCGTTTTGCCCGAGGTAGAGCAGCGTGGTTGGACCGTCCCTCAACGATCCATTTTCCCGATGGTCCCCCGACATTGGACCGCAAATCAGGATGGTTCCTGGGGCATTTTTGAGCCAGTGCGTTCTCTGAATTTGCCCCGATTTTCCAAAAAACGGTAACCGTTCACGGATAAGGCAGCGGCCTCCTAAAACTTTCTTGATTTTTTGCTGGCGTCTCTTCGTTCCCTGACTCACGATCCGGGTCGATGGAACTGGTCATTCGCAATCGGAGGCTCACGGAGAGGGATTTGACCGCGATCCGA
>SIBF01000074.1 GCA_009695275.1 Pedosphaera sp.
GATCGATTTTCGGCTACCTCTGCGAAGCGGTGACCGCTTGGGCCAGCGGCCTGCGAGTCCCATCGCTGATCCCAGCAAACTCTTCTTGAACCACTACGCTGTTCAAATTCGGCTGAGTTCACGCATTAGGGCGTGAATGGTTACTGATTATGAAAGCCAACCTTCAACCAACCCACCTGCTTGATACCTCCGCCGGCTCGCTCCCGATCACTCCCACCCCCGGGAGGGTGAGGCTCCCGCCGAAACCTGACCTTTTGATTTGCCGGCAAAAGGAGCGCGGCGTTCACGCCGCTTCAGCGTCCGTCTCGAGGAGTGGCTTGAAGCGGGCTAAAGCCCGCGCTCCAGGAATCAAAGCAAGACACCACCTGCCCGACCGACCGATAGAGCACGCCGTCCTCCGCTCCATGCAAACGCGCGAGAGCGTCCGCCACGCTTCTTCTCTGGCCGCCGCGGTGAGGACACCACGCCCCACCGCCCAAGCTTCTCATTGCGGGAGGGTCGGGCTCCCGGGAAACGCCTTCACCCTCATCGAACCGTTCGTGGGCGCGTCACGCGTGCCATCCGAGGGTGTGCTTCAGTGCCGCATCCACTTCAGGCATCGGCAGGTATCCGATTACCTCGCTGATGGCCGCGCTCGACACCGTCGAGAGATTGTCGGTCATCACCGCCGAGTCGCTCAACAACCCGGACGCGTGACCGACAGGAGAATTCAAGAGGATGGTGACGCGGCTGAGATGATCGGCACGAAACATCTGGCTGGAAACCATCGCCACGATCACCTGCGGCAATCCCGTGTTGAGTGCGTCCGCCTGGATCACGAGCGCGGGACGAGTCTTGGCGGTGCGCAGGTCGGAGTTCGGGAAGAGGACGAGCACCACGTCGCCGCGCTTAACGCTGGGACTTGGCGGTATGGTAATCGTCGTAGGCAGCCATCTCCGGACTTTCCCAATCCTCCGCAAAGGCGCTTAGTCGCGCCCGCAGCTCGCGCGCTTCCTCCGGGTCGATCCGCCGTTCTCGCAAGCCCACACCGGGTGCGGATAGAAACGTTACGATCACGGGCGCGCCCGGCTGAACCGCGGCCGGTTGTTCGGCCAGCTTGATGATGCCGTCCTCAAAAACACCTTCAACCGTCGTAAGCATATTCTTATGAATCCAAAAGCCGCTCCAACTCTGAATCCGAGACTTTCACCGCGACGCCGCAGTGCAAGCGCGGCCTTCACCCTGATCGAACTGCTCGTGGTCATCGCCATCATCGCCATCCTGGCGGGGATGTTGTTGCCCGCGCTCTCCCATGCCAAAGAAAGGGGGCGAAGAATCAAATGCACGAGCAACCTGAAACAAATCGGCATCGCCTTGCGCATGTATGGCGACGATAACCGCGACCAATTACCCTATTTTCGTGACGCTTTCAGTGGGTTCTGGCTCTGGGACGTGCCGGTCAAAGCCCTTGACAGCATTACTGACAACGGAGCCAACCGGCAGATTCTTTATTGCCCTGGGTTTCATCCGAGTGTGAAAGACATCGATCTTTGGTGGCGTTTCGGAGCGAAGAGTCCCACCGATCCACCGACCTACCGTGTCACCAGCTACACGTGGAGCATCGAGCGTGATGCGGTCATGACTTTACAATGGCCGAACGAATATTACGACCGGTTCACAACCACGAATCCCGCCGGCACCGTCCTCGTGGCGGACACGGTGATCTCCGCGGAGTTGAACGGTAAACGGACCTACACGCGAGTCCCCAGTGGCGTGATCAAATATCACACCACCAGCCATCTGAACGGACTCCTTCCCGCAGGTGGCAACCTCCTCTACATGGACACCCATGTTGCCTGGCGGAATTTCCGTGACATGGAAATTCGCACCGGCATCCGAGGTTACCCAGAATTTTCCTGGTGACTCTGCATGACCCGACTATGAGGCTGATACACTCGTGCTCGATCAGCGCGGCGACTGCGGACGCCACTTCAGCCGTGTCATCCTCGGTCAACATCCCTTTGCGTGTGATAAAGCGCTCCGCCACTTGCGCTCCCCCTGAGAACGAGCGGCACAAAAGTAACCGCGATGCACAACAAGGGGGAGAACAAGACCGTGAAATCTCCTGATCCCGGTAGCCACAAAAGAGAAGCCCACTGGCTAAAACCGCCGCTGCAAGATCAACTCCGCCCTCCGCTCGACACGCCGCTCGGCGTTCATTTGCAGCAGCCACGCCGTCGCTCGCCCAGTCGCGGTCAGCCCGCGAATTCGGAAGCCATCCAGAATAAAGTATTCGCGCCACAAATCGCGTCGCGGGTGAAAAAGCGGTACGACGTGACCCGTGTCCGGATCGACTGCGGAGAGATTGGTCCCTTTGTGTCGATTGCACCGATGGCAAGCCCACGCCAAGTTTTCCAGAGCGGTCAAGCCTCCGTGCTGGCGAGCCATGATATGTTCGAGGTGAAACGGCTCAAGCGGTGGCCAGCGGTCTGGCAGCCGGCAGTATTCACAACGCCCGTCAGCCTGTTCGTGCACCACCTTCCGCAAGGCTTCGCTCATTGAATCCCGGACGTGTTGAGCTGGCGTTCGGCCTTGAGCCGGAGCGTAGCGACGATGTCTCCCAACTCGATATACCGGTCATACTCCCGCGCTTCCTCGGGATTGCCGTCCACGAGAACAGCAATCGGAACAGCGTGACGCGCAACTCGGCCATCGCGAACGCGGGGGCAAACATCACAGTCCGCTTAGGATCGGCGCAGAACACTATTCGGAACAACACGGCCAATGAGAGCTTCATCGGGATTGCGGTCGGGTACGGCGACGCCAATGGCAACACCATCCAAGGCAACACAGCCACGTTGAACGTCCTCGGGATCTGGCTCGAAGCGGATGGTACGGGGAACACTATCAAGGGCAACACCGCCCTGACGAACCGCGACTGGGATCTGGGCGACCAGAACCCCGGCTGTGACTCGAACACCTGGAGGAACAACAAGTTCAGCACGGATCTGGTCGCCTTTGCCAGCGATGGCGGGCCGCGCACTGGGTGCATCCAATAGGCCGGGGCGAGCCCTTACCTTCGGGTTTGGCCCGTCCTGCCATCGCGCGCTCAACACTTTCCAAAGCAGTGTCCCGCAGGTAAACTTGGCGAGCTTCAGTCGAGGTGATCGGCAGTGGATGAAGGTAATCCTCCTCCTCGCGTTGCAAGCGGCGAAGGGCCGCGCGCACCACCTCACTTTGATTGTCACCCTCCCGGAGCGAATCATCCGCTCGACGAAGACGCCAAGGACCAACCGATGCGCTTCTACCCTTCGGTGGCGAGGTGACTATGGACCACTTCACCACTCGCTTTGTGCAAACAGCAATCTCCTCAACTCAACCCGCTCCGTTGAATTCATCTGGAACAACCAGGCCGTTGCCCGCCCAACCGATGTCAGACCTTGAATTTTCCCATCAGAAGTCATGGCGAAATGTTGCTCCCAAGTGTCGCTGCGCGGATGGAAAACCCGCACCACAGTTCGCGTGTCCGGATCAATAGAAGACAAGTTCGTGCCCTTGCGCAAATTGCAGCGTTGGCAGCTCCAAGCCAGGTTATCGAGGTCGTCCGTGCCGCCGTGCTGTTCTGCGACGATGTGCTCCAGATGAAACGGCCAGAGGGGAAGGTGTCGTTCGTGAAACCGGCAGTATTCGCAGCGCACCCCGGCCCGGCGGCGGGCCTCCTGGCGGACCGCGGGCGGGTTCATGCCGCGTGATCTCGGAGGTAGAGGCGCGCGCGCGCCTGTAGCAATGCGATCACATCGCCAACCTCCACCAGCAACTGGTACTCGGCCTTTTCGCCGGGGCTGAGAGTTCCGCGGTTGCAACGCTCGGCCAACTCGGAGATATGCCGTTGAGCCGTCCCGCTCGTCCGGATCTCAAGCAATGCCCGCGCGGAATCGACGGTCAGTGCTCGGCCCAGAGGTTCCACAAATTCTCCCAGCAACTCAGACGCTGTAATCGTCGCATTCATGACAGGTGCCAGCATAGCGGACGCGTTGAGTTGAATCAAGCCCCAAGCCCGGAGCCGTTGGACGTGGTCTGGTAATTCTCGAAACAATGGATCACTCAAACCCAACCGTCCGTAAACCAATTCATCATTTCAAAACTCGTCGTGCATCACGCCGTTTTTGTGCTTGGGATTGGGGATGAGTTTGCGGCCCTGGCAATCCACCACGAGATCTATGTCCTCCAACGGAATCTGCCCGGTCAGATTGGGCAGCGTGTCAGGCATCTCGATAAGTGAAAGCGGCCGGAACGGCCCCAGATCTTCAAATCCGTCGGCGAGAAAACACGCCGCGTAATGCTTTGATCCGACATCGTGCGAGAGCGCACCTCACTGATCGGGCGCAGGCACGATAGTTCTCATCCCATGTGCTGGTCACTCCCCTATTCGTTCGATCAGCAGCGGGAGGCTGAGGAAAGTGATCTCTGGTTCGCCGAAACGCTGCCGGAAGGCGCGATCCACATCCTGCGCCACCACGACGATCTCGGCGTCGGGATACGCACGGACGAAGGCTTGCACCCCCTCGGGACTGAACTGGTCCGCAGACCATTTGCATTCAATCGCCAGTGGTTTCCAGCCGCGGTGCGCCCACACGAAATCGACCTCGTACACCCGCTTGCCCCGCCATGACGTAAAGTGCTACCAAATGCAATTGTGCTTCCGATTGGTCTCACTGTTGCCGATGAAAGTTTCCATCAGGGAAGTTCCGCTTCATCCCCTACACTTGAACCGATCCGACGATTCAATACTAGTCGTGCATCACGCCGTTTTTGTGCTCGGGGTTGGGAATGAGTTTGCGGCGCTGGCAATCCACCACGAGATCCATATCCTCCAGTGGAATTTGCCCGACCATGTGGGCAGCTTTTCAGACATCTCGGTCACGTGGAAGCGGCCGGACCGGCCCCAGATCTGCAAATCCGCCGGCGAGAAAACACGCCGCGTAATGGTCTGATCGGATCTGGTGAGCGACCGGTCTTCGGCGATGTGGGGCGCAGACCGAGCCGTTGGATGACCTCGCGTTGCAGGTAGAGTTTCACCGCGCCGCCATCCACCAGCGCCTCCACTTCCGCGAGGCGTGCCGGTCAGTTGCGTTTGCCTGTGGCAAGCAGCACACGGTCGTCCCGGTTCTGGAGTTTGATCTGAATCGTCACTCTGCCCATGCCCGGAGGCTCGGAAGCGGAAGCTTCTTATCGGGAACACTTCGATCTCTACCCCGCGAATACCGTTCGCACAAACGCCCGGCTGCGCTGATGATTCTCGACCACGTTTCGCGTGATTTTTGTCCCCTTTTCCAGCGCAAGTTCCACCGTGTAGAGTGGCGGGAGGCCATTTCGGCGGGCGAATCTCGCGACTCCGGCATAGTCGATGTCGCCCTTGTCCACGTCTTCCCACCAGATGCCATCGCGGCTCTGGCGAAGGTGCCACGAGACGACGCGGTTTCCGTAAATTGGCAGCACTGCATCTGGCTTCAATCCTCCTCGAAACACCCAATGCACATCATAACAAAAACCCACCACAGAAGGATCGCTGTTCTCGAAGTTAAAGTGAAACTCGCGAGCCCGATTCTTCATCTCCGGAGTGTGATGATGGATACCCAGTTTCATCCCAAGTGAATTGAGGCCGACGCCGAGTTGTTTGAGCGCCCGGACTTGAGTGGACAATTCCACGTCCGTCTTCTCACGGCCGATCGGGTCGGGATTGCAATTGATGATTGAGAAGCCCTGCGTCGTGCAGACTTTGGCTGCGGCAAGAATTCGAGCCACGGTGTCGGGTGCCTTGCCTTCCTCGTGCAGGCGTCCGCCAGTGTAGAGGCTGACAGGGCGCAAGCCCTTCGCCCGGCAACGCGCGGCGAATTGCTCGTTGTTCTCAGGGCGGCCGTAGTCAAGGGACGACTCAGCATAGTCGTATCCGCAATCGCGGACGGCGGACAGGATTTCATCCAGATGATCCGCCATTTTCTTTCCGTCGCGCTCATAGTATTGGCCCCAACCGTAAAGCTGAGTGCCGATCAACGTCGCGCGCGCGGCAGTGGCGCTGGTGACACAACCCGCGGCAAGCCCGGCTGTCGCAACTGCCAGGGCGCTCGATGATTTTACAATGAACTGACGGCGGTTGAACTTGGTCGAGGCGTTTTCAGGAACCGTATGAGATGTGAGCATGGCACTTTGTTCGCGTGAAATCTGATTGGTGGCAATGGAATTCTCCGAAACCCATCGAGTGGCCGGAAGTTTCGCGGCGCTAATACTCAAACTCCTCATTCATCGTTCCGCACTGTGGACAACGTGATCGTTCCACATCCGGATCGTCCGTGTAAACGAAAGCACACTTTTCGCACCGGAAGATGTGATCCTCGGTCGGTTCCGGTTCGAATCGTTTACGCCGTTGTTCATACCAGAGTCCGATCAAGGAGAGAGCGCCCAATGTCCCGGCGACGTAAGCGAAAATTAGACTCGATTCATTCATCTGTCTTCAGCCGCGAGATTCGTTATCAGTCGACGCGAAAGTTCGCGCATCAAATGCCCTCTCATGACTGCGAGGCTTTTTGGAGATTCGCGGCACTCTGACTATTTGATGCAACATGGCGCAGACTGGAACTCGATCAAGGTTTTGACGTCACGTTGTTGGTTACAATGGGCGTCAATGGGAACCACTGGAACACCAGTTGACCGAATACGAGCGATTCCGTGGCGTTCTTGCGAGCGTCGTCCTGTCCAGGGCGCAGCAATCTCACGCGCCGGACGAACTCGATGGCACTTTGATCCGCCGTCGCCGAGCCGCTGGAGAGCATCATGGATGCAGAAATGGGGATTCCTTTTTGATTCACCAGAAGCCGGATTACGGTGTTGGTGAGAAGCGCGGAGGACACATTGGTGGGAGGCGGCCCACCGGCCAGTTGCCATCCTGAGAGTCCACCTTCGACCATGACCAGCGCGCGAGCTGGGAACCCGGCCGGTTTCGCTTCGAAGGTTGCGAAAGGTGGCGGAAGCTTCCTGGAGAGAGTCGCGGTGAGTTGCATGTTCCCGGCAATGTGGTTCGCAAAGTCGTCTCCAAGAAATCGCTGTTCCGCCGCCAGCCAGAGGTACGGTTCCGTTCGATTCGTGATTTGGTAGCCAATGGTGGGTTGTGCCTGCCAGCGGAAGTCGGAGAAACCACGCCCCTGTGGGTCCACGAATACAGTAGGATCATTGAGCGCAACCAATTCGCCAAACCGCGAGCCCTCCATCTCATTTCCACCAAACCGCACGCTGCGCGGCCTTGGTGACGGTTCAGTCCATTGATGTCCTCTTCGAGCGAAGACAAAGAGGCCTCCCACTTGAAGCCCGGCAATCAGCATCACCACCATGCCCCAACGCCATCGGGACCAGGTCACGATCTCGTTGACTTCGAGGTTCATTGCTCGGTTTTCCGCGGTACCGCGACGCGCTGCGAAGGGGGAGCTGCCTGTCGCACGGAGAACAGCGCATCCTTGAATCCAAGACTTCGGGCCATCCCGATCAAACGCGTCGCTCGATCAAGAGTGACCATTCGGTCCGCTTGAATCACAAGCGTGATCGGTTCCTTCGTTTGCCGAAGCGTTTCCTTGAGGCGGATAATCAGCGCTGTTTCATCTTGGACTCCGGTATTCTCGTAGTAGAGCTGCCCGCTTGCGTCCAGGGCGACCACCGCAACCCGGTTCGCCACGCTATCCAGCTTGGACGACACCGTCGGCAAATCCAGGTCAAGGCGCACGCCCGCCGTAAATGCCACGCGGAAGAGGAGCAGAAGCAGAATCACCAGGAGGAACAAAACTCCAGCGAACGGCGCGGCATCAAACTGCCCGCGAAACACCCTGACATTGCGCGGATATTTCATGGAACCTTCCCGATCGAGAGGCCGGCTACGATATTGAGGATTTCGTTCGAAGCCTTTTCCATGTCCAAAACGATCTCGTTGACCCTGCTCACGAGATAATTGTAGCCGGCATACGTCGGAATCGCCACGGCCAGACCGAACGCGGTGCAGATCAGCGCCTGCCAGACACCGACCGCCAAGTCCGCCGTTGGTGCGTTGAAGCCCTGAGTTTGCATGATTTGAAAAAGCTTCATGAATCCGAGCACCGTCCCGAGAAGCCCCATCAACGGAGCGATCTGCGCGATCGTTGCGAGCAGGTTTAGTTTTCGCTCGAGCCGCGGTACTTCCACCAGGCCCGCTTCCTCCAGGGCTTCCCGCACTTCATCCCGTCCTTTCTCATGGTGCATGATTGCCGTCTTGACCAGTCTCGCCACCGGGCCCGGCGTGGCGTCACAGATCGAAATGGCTTCCACCAGATTTTCTCGCTTGAGCACATTGCGGATGCCGGTCAGGAACTCTGTCGAGTTGATCTGGGCGCGATGATAGTGCAGCAGGCGCTCCACAAACACAGACACCGCCACGGCGCTGGTGAGGAGCAACAGCCACATCATCGGTCCACCGTTGGCAAGTAATGTAGGAAGCATGGCCCGGTTCTACAGGAGCACATCGGGCTGATTCAAAGGAAATGTTGACCGAATGGGCAGCTTAAAAAATCCCTTGCAAGCCTCCAGCCCTCCCCAAACAGTTCCCGCATGGAAACGCCTGACCAATTGTGCGAGATGTTCCGCATGCAACGACTCCTCAACCAGCGTATCGGTGTCAACACCGACGCGATGTCCGAGGAGGAGAAGACCAAGTGGATTCTCAATTACTGCCGCGCCATGACACAGGAGATCGCCGAACTGACCGACAGCGTTCCGTGGAAATGGTGGGCCAAGTATCAGAAGTTCGATGAACAAAATGCCCGTGTTGAAATCGTGGACTTGTTTCACTTCTTGATCAGCGCCGCCCAGATCCTCGGGATGAGCGCGGACGATGTTTTCAACGCCTACCTCAAGAAGAACGAAGTGAACTTCAAGCGCCAGGACAGCGGCTACGTCGTAAAGGACGAAGCCGATTCAAAGCACATCTAGGCGGATCAACTCCCGCCGCGTCTTCGGCAAATGAGCGCCAGGAATCCAAGGCCGATCGCCAGGCGACCTTACCGTGTGCTCATCTCCGAAATCCGGCTCAAGCGCCGCGTGCTCGAACTGGCGCGAACATTGGAACGCGATTTTGCCGGCCGCGACCTCGTTGTCGTCTCCCTTCTCACCGGCACTGTGATGTTCATCGCCGATTTGATCCGGAATCTGAATCTTCCGCTGCGGCTCGATTTCATCGGCGTCTCCAGCTACCGTGACGGCGCTGTCTCGCGCGAACTCGTGTTCACCAAGGAGCTCCGGATCGATGTCCGTGGCCGTCACGTGCTCCTCGTTGATGATATTCTCGACACCGGGCGAACACTCAAGGCGGTGCTCGCGAAACTGCGCCAACTCAAGCCGCGCACGATCAAGACTTGCGTCCTGCTCGACAAACCTGCCGGGCGGACGGCACTTATGAAAGCAGACTACGTCGGCTTTGAGATTCCCGACCTGTTCGTCGTCGGATACGGACTCGACTTTGCGGAGAAGTTCCGCAACCTCCCTTATGTGGCAGTGCTGAAGCCGGAGGTTTATCAAAGTTCAAATGCGGGGAAATTGAAATCTCAGCGCCGCGTCCGTCGCGCGTGATCACCATGCAGATCAAAGTGACATTTTATTCCTACTTCAAGGATCTCACCGGCTGTGGAGACACCATTGAAGCCGTGGCTGCGGGCACGACGCTGGCCTGCCTTTACGCGCAGCTCATCGCCCGATTCAGCAAGCTTGCTGTCATGGAAAAATCCACTCTCATCGCCGTTGGCGTCGAGTACCAGCCGCGCACTTACATCCTGAAGGAAGGAGATCAGGTGGCGCTGTTCCCACCCGTGCAGGGTGGCTGACCTTCAGACGCCACATAGTTCCTTCTCGCAAGAAGCCCTCACTATCTTGAAAAGCGATCTTACCATCACCACTCACGCCATCGACGAACCAGCCTTGTTCGCCCAACGTTCCATGTCTGCTGGAATGGGTGCAGCCATTTGCTTCCTGGGAGTCGTGCGCGGGGAAGAAGGTGCCGACACCATTACTGCAATCAACTATGAAACTTTCCAGCAGATGGCGGAACACCAGTTCAAGCTCATCTTCGTCGAGATTGAAAAACGCTGGCCCATTGAATCCGTTCGCCTGGTCCATCGCATCGGCATAGTCAAAGTCGGTGAACCCTCGCTCTGGGTGGAAGTCATCTCGCCTCACCGCAGCGAAGCCTTCGCCGCGTGCCAGTTCCTCATCGACGAAATGAAGCGGGTCGTGCCGATCTGGAAGGAGCCACTCCGATAACGATTCCTGCGCAGTCCGGCTACTGCGAGATCTCGATCTCCTTCGCGCCGGCAGGCACCGAAACCGTCACTGTCTTTCCGCCGGACCATTGCAACCAAACACGTGTGACTTCGGTTGGAGTCCCCAACACAATTACGGCTCCGTCGTGGCTCCAGTAGCCACTGCCGGCATGAATTTCACGAGTAGGGCCCATCGCGTTACCGTTCATCACTCGTAGCTTCGCGCCGATTCCCTGCGTGTTGCCAGGCGCTCCCTTCAGCCGCACGCGCAAGCCCGGCTTGGCTCCAACGTTCCGATACAGTTTCGTGGCGTTGCCATTTTGAGTCACCACCAAGTCAGGCCGGCCATCGGCATCGTAGTCACTCACTGCGCTGGCCCGTTGCTCCCCGTAAATCGCCAGCCCGCTTTCCTGGCCAGAAACCGCTGTCAGATTCCCTTTGCCATCCCCGCGCAGCAAAAGACCCCGGCCGGCATCGCAGCGTCCGCTGTCCGGATTCACCGCGAAGAAATTCTGGCTGAGGAACACGTCTTCGGTCCCGTCTCCATCGAAATCCGCCACGCTCACGCCAAACGCCGGAGCGTACTGCGCCTCGCGCGGCAGTGCTCGAGCCTCGAAATGGTCACCCCGGTTCAGGAAGGCCGTCGTCATGAGAGTCTTCACTTCAAGCGACTTCATTGTCTTGAATGCCTCGCCGTAGATTTCAGACACGCCCGACTTGCCGTAAGCCTCGAAGCTTGTCCATTTTTCCGTCACCGAGGGGATTGCCGCGCCCACCGCTCTCAATCCCCGGTCCGGCACTTCCTTCTTGAAATCCTCATGGTAGTAAGTCTCCACAACTTCGACAGTTCCGTTGCCGTCGAGATCGCCGAAATACACTTTACGTGGATGTTCTCGGCTCGTCCGATATTTCGTATTCGAACCCCAGTTGGATGCGACAAGATCCATCCGCCCATCACCATCCAAATCGACTGCAGTGACACCGTTCCACCAGCCGGTTTGTTCACTTAATCCCATTGCGTTCGTCACTTCTTTGAATTTTCTGCCTTCGTTGCGGAAGACGCGCACCGGTCCCCACTCACAGGCGAGCACGAGGTCCGGTCTGCCATCGCCGTCGATGTCGCTGAACACCGCGCCGCTGACCAGCCCCACCTTGTCGAACCTCTGCATCTCGACGAACTTTCCGCGATCGTTCTTGAAGAGGACCGACGTTGCCGCCTCGGGATAGCGCCCGGGAATCACTCTCCCTCCAACGAAGAGATCAAGATCTCCGTCGCCATCGACGTCCGCCAGCGCCATCGGCCCAACGCTCGATTCCTGACCACCGACGGCATCAGTTATCGCCGGTGAATTCAGACTGTAAAGTTTCACCGCGCCGCCCAGAGCAAGACCATCCTCATAATTGGCGGAGCCTGCCAGTACCTGACCCGCCCCAAGGCTGAGGATTGTCGTCAAATCACGTGTCACTGTTTGCGTCCAAATGCCCTGCTCCAACGGCTTGAAGCCACCCTTGCCGTCATTGAGAAACACACGCATCGCTCCTCCCTTGCCACTGCCGATCAGGAGATCCTCGCGTCCGTCGCCGTCGAGATCCGCCCAACTCACACCTGGCCCGAGCTGACTGAACCGATGAGGGAGCAACGGTTGCCTTGCAAAATCTTCGAATGGTTCCTCGGAATGAATGTGGCCGAGCAACAGGCTCACGTCTTCAAAGAGAGCGCGAGGACTGTTCGTTGGCAGAGCGTTGGTCCTTGGCGCCGCCGCATCCGCCTCGTTGATTTCGTAAAGCCTGTTCGCCTTCACACCCGCCACGAAGCTGCGTTTCCCGCTCCTCCATTGAACTTCGATGCTCAGTTGCTGGCGTTGATTTCCCGCCGCGAAAACGCGCATGGGATCGTCCCCCGAGAGATATCGCCCGCCACAAATGACTTCCTGCGCCTGGCGCGCCACAGGTCCGCCAACCAAGGTGATCTTCGAGCCGACGCCCTGGGTGTTTCCGGCAAACCCCTTAAGCCTGACTACAACACGAGCTCCGGCGCTTTCATTCCGGTAAACACCAGCCTCGCCATTCAGGTTGTTGACGATCACATCGAGATCCCCGTCACCATCGAGGTCGGCAAGGCAGGTTCCCTGTGAGATCGCCACGTCGCTGAATCCCCACGCTGCCCCAACCTCCTCGAAAGTGCAGTCGTGCCGGTTTCTGAAGAGGAGTTTTGCCGAGTCGAGGCGGGGATACATCTTCACCACGCTGGCCAATTCCTGGGCGCTCAAGCGCCGCGCGGCCCGCATCTGTTCGATACGTCGTGCCACGTCCGCATTCTGAAAATCGCCCCACTGCCCGTTCGTCACCAGGATGTCCTCGTAACCGTCCAGATCGACATCAAGGAAGATCGGCCCCCAGGACCATTCTGAAGCTTCAACGCCGGCATGAAACGCAATATCCGCGAACGTCCCGTCACCACGGTTCAATTGAAGGGTGTTCCGGCTCATCTGAGGCCGGTCTTCAATCACTCCGACGGGCCATCGTACGGGTGTTGATTCGGCGACCTGAACGTGGCGCTTCGTGTGGTCGCGGCTCAACATGTCCACCACAAAGAAGTCAACGTTCCCATCACGATCAATGTCCGCGAAATCCACTCCCATCGAGAATGTGCTGGTGTGCCGCAACGCCAGCTTTGACAGCGCACGAAATTTTCCGTTTCCATCGTTGATCCATATGCGATCCGGTGTGAAAAGGTCGCCGCATAGATAAATGTCCGGCGCTCCATCGCCGTTGATGTCATGAATCTGCACCGCCAGGCTCCAGTCCTGGGGACGTTTTTTTAACGGCTGGCCCGCTTCGTCAAGGAAAGCGCCGCTCGTGAATGACAGTGGCTTGAAGCCCCCTTTGCCGTCGTTGAGAAAGATCGCGTCACCTTCTCCGAGTTCGAGGATTTTGCCCGACGGAGCAACGACGAAGCGGTTAGTGTACTCGGGCAACGTGGCTGGTTGTCCATCCACGAGGGCAATCATTGGAACATCCTCCACCATCTGCACCCGGAACCGTGTCGAGGGTCGGTCCATGATCGTTGTCGGGCGATAATTCGCCACATAAAGATCCAGGGTGCCATTGCCATCCAGGTCACCCAGAGCCAGTGACATGCCCCCCGTCTTGGCAGCTACTCCAGCCTGGTCCGTGATTTCCTTGAACACGCCGTGGCCATCGTTTTGAAAAACCTTCGGTCCGCTGCCTAGAGTGTTTACGATCAAATCCAGATCGCCATCACCATCTATGTCCGCGAAAGTTGCTCCCATCGAATCGAGGTTGGGACATTCAACCCCGGCTCGCGCAGTGATGTCCTCGAACTTCCAATTTCCCAGATTCCGGTAAAGGACGTTGTCGCCATCCAGAGCGCAGAAGTAGAGATCGCACAAACCGTCGCCATCGACATCACCGGCAGCGACGCCTGAGCCGCTGAGAAGATTCCGATTCGCAACCGAGCGCGATTCCGACAGAACATTTGTGAACCGGATACCGCTCGAACTGCCTGGCACTCGCTGAAATCCGGTCCGGCCATCGGTGGGAACTGTGAGCGCCCGGCTCCGGCTGCCGACACCATTCTCCCATTCTGCGCCGGAAGAACGTGCGAAGATGAGAGAGGCGGCGCAACTCACCAGCGGAATGATGTAACTTGATCCTCTCATTGTGTACGCGAATTATGAGCCATCAAGCTATGGATCGCCACCAAACACGGCGAGGAATTGTTTCTCGATCAGGAGTTCAAATGCGAGATGCACGCGAAACAAGGGTTGATTCCCGGGCTCCAGTGAAATTAGATGTCTCCGCCCGTGCCGACAGAGGTGCGTAAGGCTAACGCGTCCGTAGCTCAATTGGATAGAGCTTCTGACTTCGGATCAGAAGGTTGCAGGTTCAAGTCCTGCCGGACGCACCATGTTTGCAAGGGTTTACAACAGTTCAAAGGCTTCTCGCGCCTCCGAGTAGTATCAAAAGTAGTCACAGGCTTGTTGAAACTTCGATTGAGCGGGGAGTTTCTCGGGATTCGTGGATCGACTGCCACGCAGCACGGCATCTACGCCGCCAGCCGGTTCCTGCGTCACTCCGACATCACGACGACGGCGAGGTATTACGCCGAGCACAAGGCACGCATCTCGGTTGGCTTGGGCAAGCTGTTGACCACGGAGATCGCGCCTGTCCCCGCCACCAAGACGGCTGGGTGACGACTCGCCCGGCTTTCCAAGCGAAGAATAAAATAACAATCCTTATTCCTGGGCCGGGACCGGCTCCCAGAAACCGACCCCACCCACCTTCTTCCACCCTCCCCTTTTTCGTTGGTAATGCCGACACGATTTTTCCCCATTTTCTAAAAGTCCCCCCATCACCCGGATCCGTCCGCCCATCACCGGCAGAGTATCACTCGAACTCTCTCAGACGGCGTCCGGCATCGGTCAGTGGGAGGCTCAGTGATGCGATTCCTCCATCCTGTAATGCCGGTGCTTGAGTTAACAGGTGGAGGGTGGGAGAGTCGCTTTGGTTCTCAACCTTATCCGCCCATGAAAACTACGCTTCTCTGCCTGTCCTGTGTCCTCTTGTCCTTGGCATGTTCCATGTCGCGCTCGACAGCAGCGACAGCCGACAATCCCCTGTCGCTCGATGTGAGCATGTTTGCAGGAGTGACGATTAAAGGGACCATCGGGAAATCCTACTCGCTCCTGTTTGCGCCCACTCTGGAGCCAGCCAGCCTGTGGCAGAAGCTCGACACCGTTGTTCTGACGAACGCGGTTCAAATCTGGATCGACTTCGACTCACCGAAAGCGGGTAAACGGTTTTATCGGGCTGAAGAGATTGGAAGCAGTCCTGAAAGTCCTGCTGGCATGGTGTGGATCAAGCCTGGGACATTCACGATGGGCAGCCCTGCGAATGAATTGGATCGAGGTTCAAATGAAGGTCCGCAGACGCTGGTGACGATCAGTCATGGATTTTGGATGGGCAAGTATGAGGTGACGCAAGCGGAGTATGAGGCGGTCATGGGATCGAATCCAAGTAACTTTAAGGGAGACTTGAATCGGCCGGTGGAGCAGGTGAGTTGGACTGATTCCGTCAACTACTGCGCCAAGCTTACAGAGCGAGAGCACGCGGCGGGGCGCTTGCCCGCAGGTTACGTGTATCGTTTGCCGACGGAGGCGGAGTGGGAATATGTGGCACGGGCAGGGAGCACGACGCGGTTCAGCTACGGAGACGACCCGGGTTACACCAAACTAAAGGACTACGCTTGGTATCACGCCAACAGTGGGGGCACAACTCATCCTGTGGGGCAGAAGCTGGCGAATGCCTGGGGTTTGTATGACATGGCAGGGAATGTTCCGGAGTGGTGTCTGGATTGGTTTGGCGAGTATCCTGGAGGGACGGATCCAACTGGCCCGGCTTCAGGCTCGTACCGCGCGTTTCGCGGCGGCTGTTGGCACTGCGATGCGTGGAACTGCCGGTCGGCGAACCGCCTCTACATCAACCCGGGCAGCAGGGACGGCCTCTTCGGTTTCCGGGTTGTCCTGGCCCCAGGTCAGTGAGCAGAAAAAGCAAGAGCGGAGCAGGCGAGGCAAGCGAGGGACGAGCGCAGCCTGACTGCGGAGAGGCAGCGGAGCCATGAGACCAGAGATCACATCCACCACCACGCTCTGGAATGGCTCAGGACGCGCTTTGATTCACCGTTTGCTACTTCACCTCCGCCGAACGGCAGACGTGCTGGCTGGCGTTGCGGCGGGTGCGGATTGCGGGTTGTGTGGGCTAAAGCCAAAGCAGGTCGGTGTTTCCCTTTGCACGAATCATGATTTAGTGCTCCCATCCACTTGTGAACAGGCAACAAAGACCATCTCACCGTGCCGTTCGTCAATATCCATTAGTACCGATATTTTTCGGCTCACTACTCTGTTCGGCGAACGTCCATCACCACCATCAATATGAAAAAGAAACTCATCCTCATCGTCTCGCTGGCAGCTTCGTTGGTTACGGCATCGTTGTTACAGGGCTGCGTCGTAGCCGCTGTCGGCGCAGGAATTGGCGCTGCGAAGTATGGCAGCGCAAAACAGAAGGATGCTTACGCCAAGTATCGGACAGACATGGAGAAGCTGAATTTCGAGCGAGAGAAGGCTGGACTACAACCGACGGCGATTATGACTTATGAGGAATGGGCCAAAGGCAAGAAGTAGCGGTGCGCCTAACGAAACAGGCATAGCATTGACCGGAGCACGCGATGGCGGCTGAAACGGTAGTGGTGGATGGCGAAGGTGGAGCGATGCGGGGTTGAACGAGCCTGCCGCCGTCACAAAGCGCGGGATGTGGTGAGGTAGGCAAGTCGTCCTCGCAGGAATGAGGGATGGAAATGGTTATGATTTAGCAAAAGCAGCGTTGTGTCTGCGTCAAAACACTTGAGCATTAAAAACATTAACCTATTAGGGAAATGAAAACACGCATCCTGTGCTTCATTGTTTTGGTGCTGTTCTGCACAGCTTCATCGCAGGCAGCAGTTCGGCGTCTTTGCCTCGTATCGTACGAAAAACAGATTGGCTATTCCGACGAGGTGAAGGTTGAAGTCAACTTTGTCACTGGTAAGGAACTGAACAAAGCCACGAAGTCTTTCGACTACGATTCATTCGAGAACTATGCGCTGGTCTGGTTTAAGGAAGGGGAGGTCGCTATCCTTAAGATCGACGAAATCGTTTTGGGGGTTGGAGCAGAGTTCACCAACGAGGATTTCAAGAAGCTATTTCGCATTATGGGAGAATGCGACGCCGTTCAGGTCAAGAGGAAGTCACCCAGAAAATGGAAACTAAAAGGGAAGGATTTCCTTCGCTGGGTAGATCCTCGCGTTGAGAAATGATGCCCGTCATGTTTACACGGTTCTCCATAATCGGTTTAGTTTCACTGTGGTTGACCTTCCCCGCGTTAGCGCAGCGCACGACGCGCGACATCTACGACCAGAACAAAAGTGCGGTGGTGCTACTCTTGGCGTATGACTCTCGAAGTATGCTTTCAGCTCTTGGCAGCGGCTTCTACTTTGAGACAAACAAGATTGCATCGAACTTCCATGTTATTGAGGGAGCCTCACGCATCATGTTCCGGGTGATTGGCTCTAAGGAGATGCACGCGGTCAAACGAGTTATATCGTTTTCGACGTCGCTCGATTTGGCAATTCTCGAAGTGGAGCAAGAACACCAGCCGGTGAAGATTGCGTCCCTCGACAAACTCGGCGTTGGAGACAAGGTCGTAGCCATAGGCAACCCAAGAGGATTGGAGGGTTCTGTTTCGGAAGGCATCGTAAGCGCAATTCGCGGTTCTGGAGATGTTCAGATGTTGCAGATTACCGCGCCCATTTCTCCCGGTAGCAGTGGCGGGCCTCTTTTCTCGGCTGAGGGTCAGGTGGTCGGTGTGACTACAGCGACCCTGCGGGATTCCCAGAGTCTGAACTTTGCAGTGCCTGCGTCCCTTCTTTCAACGCTTCGTAACAAAGGAAATGGATGGGAGCCGATCGTTAGCAAAGATATGCCAGCCCCTGAAAAAGGGAGCGGGGGTGTTAAGCTTCTTTCACCTGATTTTGAAGATGTTTACGGCACAGTTCAGTTTTCGCTCCTGAACAACAACAAGAGGGCAATTGCAAACGTCGCGTATTTGCTCATTTTCAGAGACACAAAGAGTGGAGAGGTTCTTCACTTCGTGACGCGGAGTGCAAAGGATTTGCTCCCACCCGGCTTGGCGAAGCGATTTAGTTTTAAGGAGAGCAGTCTCAAAGGCTTCATGTTGCGAGAGCGATACCCTTACAAGCTTGGAGACGGATACTTGACGGCTCTCGTTGAGATTGAATTGAAACTCCTGACCTATGACTTCGTGGGAGACACTCCAGACTCCAGCATCTTGGACGTGCTGCAAAAGTAGAAATGAAAACTAGATGCCGCCGTCCGCATCTGAGCGTCATCGCCAACTCGATGGTGGACTGACCTCGGAATGGTAATGTGATACCATGAAAACGCCGTTTTTTCGGATATTCTCAATATGTGCTCTTCTCGTGAGTTTCACGGGATGCGGCACAATGATGGAAGGCTACCCAGGTTATCAACCTAACGACTATGGATACACGCCAGCAGCCGTACCAAAGCCAATTCCGCATGCGAGCGGGCTTTTGCTGTTCGGGGGGCAGAACCACAACGTCTTTTTGGGGTGCCTGAATTGCAGCAAGTATGATTCAGGATCGGTCTGGAACAAATTCGGAGACTACGGCTCCAAGTTTAGCGATAAGTCTATCTGGAATAAGTTCGGCACCTATGGCTCGAAGTTTTCCGATGAATCCCCATGGAACCGTTTTGGACAGACACCACCTGTCATCGTTGACCGTGAAGGCAATTTTTACGGATATTTCACTGTGAACACACTCTTCCCGAAGCGAACGCTGGATGCCGCGATGCTTCAAATTCTGAACGATTATGAGAACATCATGGAAAACTTTGATGCCGTTGTTGATTCACTCAGGTAGTCACCGCACCTGCATGACTTAAAAGAGGCGGCAGGATTAGTCTTAGATTTATGAAAACAAACTCCCTTCAGGCAGCCGCCAGAGTGATGTTGGTTCTTGCGTGCATCGCCCTTACATCCTGCGACGCCAAGAAAGAAACCGCTAAGGTTGCTGTGGCTGAGACACCAGAAACATTTGAACATGCGCGTTTTCTGGAAGTCACCCCGATGTCGGACGGTTCAGCTTACGTGATTTCTACTGATTTCCTTCTTTGGTATGTGCGTAGCAACAAGGCTGTTCGCGTGACTACACCTGCCGACGCTTCCCAGAAGCTCCCCAATTTCTTAGAAATTACTCCGATTCTGGACGGTGCGTATGCCACATCGTTGGAAATGGATTCTGGCTTGTGGTACTTACACGCGGAACATGCGGAAAAAGTCACCGAAGTTGGGACGCTGGGTGACGCAGCAAAGACATGGCAAATTCCAGAGAAGTCGTTCTATGCTCTTTACCTTTCTGAGCGTAAGAAGCGCATAGACGCAGAAAGATAAAGATAACCGCGCAGAAATTGCTCCAGACGCTCCAGAGACATTCAAATGCCACCTCGCGGTTCCATCGCCTGTATTCTCCTCCGCTGTCTCGCAGCCGCAATCGCCTTCTTCGCTGTCGGCAATCACCCATATAATTACTACGTCCTCACCCGCTGGGTTCTGTTCCTTACGTGTTGCTGGGGTGCCTGGAATTGCCGCAACCGCATTTGGCGTTCGTTCGCGCCCGCTTACATTGTCATTGGACTGATCTTCAATCCAATTCTGCCATTCCATTTCCACCGTTCCACATGGCAGATGCTGGACATCGCCGCTGGCACCGTCCTCGTTCTTTCTCTCGTGTTTCCACCCGCACCAAAGGATTCCCCATGAGCGCAATGAGGCGTTTGGTTTTGTTGGCAGGCATCGGGCTTCTGGTTGTCACCTGCCTGTTTCCACCGTGGAAGTTCGTCCTCGATCTTCCAGGGACAATGCGCACTGAGGCGCCTGGTCCTTACAGGTTCGTCACCACTCCGCCGAGTGTTCCAGTTACAGACAAGGGCTCCGATTTATTCAACGGTGCCATTAGAAGAGTGTGGACCGTGCAAATCGACACGACCAGACACGTGACTGGACTGGGTGGAGTTCTTGCCATCTGTGGAATCTGTGCGGTCCTGATGATCCCGACGGCGCGGCGTGAAACTGTTGGAGAGATGAATCAGAGGATTACTCCTTGGAAGTGGTTGGATTCGATTCCACTTTGGAGGTGGTTGGTTTCGATTCCAGATTTAAGGGGTAAAGTGGCAGCATTGGTTTTTCTTGTTTCGTGGATTTTGCTTTTACTTTTCGTTGTGCTCGGTGGGGAGTATTTCCGACGACAATGATTCTCCGCGTTCTTCCATTGCTCCTGTTGTCCGCGCTCTGCCTTGTCGCAGCTCCGATCAAGGATCACGCCGAACGAATCGCCTCCCTGATCGACCCCGCGAAGCTCGCCACGCTCAAGACCCGTGGTGCCATTCCGCGAGTCCAGAAGTACGTTCACGAGCTTGAGATCGCCCGACTCGACGGCGCGGGCGCCCGGATTCGCCCAACGGTTATATTTACCGCGCCAGCAGCTTGACCGAGCTGGATCGGCATCTTGAAGCGCACGAGACGCGGAAGTCTGGGGTGTCCCGTTACACAGCACAAGCAGTCGTTCTTCTTGACCTCGACCGTGTTTAAAATCCTCCTTGTGACGCCGGTCGGACACCGGCAAGCCGAGGTCTTCGATGACCTTTTCAAGCAGTTCCTTTGGTGTAACGCCTATACTTTATAGGAACTACGCGCTCGATTCGCAAAATCCACCGCTGCCTCACTTCAAGGGCACGCTTTGACACGCACAATTTTCGGAGTCGGGCGCAGAATTGCGCTTCACTTTGCATCGTACAAAACGATGAACACCACTCGGGAGAAAACACCAATCACGGTGATGCAACCCGATAAAACCGGCGCGAAAAACTCGCCGCATTTGAATCCAGAAACAAAGTTGTCTGCTCACTATTGCTGAAGTTGAACAAATCCGTCCAAGTCTTCAGATCAGTTGATGCCTGGATTCGATAGCTGCGCCCGACTGCGCCGGTCACGACCAGTTCAAAACCTTCATTATTGAGGCCACTCCGAACCGTCAATCGGGCGAGAGGCTTGACGGTCAATCTCACCACAGCGCTCGTCACCTCACCAAAAGAATTTGCAACGGCAACCTTATATTCTCCTGCCTCCCCGAATTTAACATTTGTCAAAACGAGCGTTGCGTTCGTGGCATTAAAAATAGTTTCACCATTGAATCGCCACTGATAAGCCAGCGGCAACGCGCCGCCGGCCTGAACTCGAAACGAGAATTCGTCTTCCACGAACGCGCTTTGGCTCTTGGGCTGCACAACGATGAATGGCTCTTTTTCTGGAGCCACTCGTGCCAGGAAAACATTACCTTCCAGACCGCTTAAAACGATGCTGTCAAAGCTGAGTGGACTTGAACTCGAATGACCTGTCACATAACAGTTACCCGCCGCATCGACCGCAATTCCATAAGCCTCCTCCTCAGAGCCTCCTCCGGCGCTCTTCGCCCAAAGGACATTGCCGCCGCTGTCGTATTTGGCGATGAAAACGTCATAGAGGCCGCTCTTGTTGGTGAGGACAATATAAAAGTGGACCCCATTGTTAAGACCACGAGGCGCGAATTTTAAGCTAGTCTTTTTCGAGGTCGGCTCTGTTTGTTTTCTGCGTTGGTTTTCTCGCGCCTCAATTCATTTGGAAAGAGAGAGCGACCGGTCAAACAACCCAGCCGCCC